>DIVV01000024.1 GCA_002423385.1 bacterium UBP16_UBA6123 | reverse complement strand
TAGATATTTATGCGGTTATACTTAAGCGTGTCTCAATCGCTTCAAATATTACTGAAACTTCTGATATCAGCATTAAAAAACAACGATACTTTTTTACTTTCTAAAAAGGAATTGGAGTCTTTCATTGATCAATTTATTTCGTCATTACCTGCTTGTTTCAAAGGCTTGATGCCAAACTTTTCCTGCGAAAGTTGAGTATAGTCTTTTTCTTTTCGAGGTCAACGGCGAGCGTGATGTAATTATGGTTTTTCTTCATCGATGTTTCATCCATGCCTATCTTGTTAACAGAGCTATAATCTTCAGTTTCTCTGGCTTTATTAACATAGTGATCTAGCATACGCCAAATTTTTTCATCGTCTTCTACAACGAGATCGGCAACTCTTTGAACAGGTATTTCGCCAGAAATCGTAAATAAAAACGCTTCGAATAATAATGTGAAACTCGAACCAGGCCTTGCCCACGGTAGATCGGCCCTATGAATTCCGTCTACAGAACAGTTCAATCGAGGCACACGCGCCTTGAGATAACATTCATATTGAAAAAAATTTAAATGCCGCCATGTTTTTTCTTGCGTGTCATATGCCTTTACTTCGCATCCACACTTTGAACATCGAAAAACACTCCCGCGAGGAAAATCAAGATATATGTTTAATGTTTTTTGCTCTTTATTTAAAGAAATGTTTGAAATAAACCATGGTTTTTCCAAGTGAAGTGCCATTTCAAATAATTTAGTTGCAGTATCGATGTTCATCAGTCCTTTAAATATAATATCTTGTATCTATAATACTATAAGTGCGGACAAAAATCAATGGATTTTACCCACACGAAATACGAAAGAACCTATATTAAATTTAAAGTTAGTTGATCGATAAAAAATGTTAAAATTAATTTGTAATATTTGATATAAATTCTTTTTCAGATTCTTTACATATAAATACTTTTCTGTCTGCTAATTTAATTTTGTACTCATCCAATCTTTTTTGAATATTTTCCTTAAAATCTCCTTTTAGAGTGCGCAATCCGGTATCGAGAGTAAATACAAAACTTTTTGTCTGAAGCCCGAATTTTTTATTTAAAGCTACGGCTTTATAAAAAGTTTCATTTATTATACTTTTACCGCTGGTTGAATCTTTAAGCGCTGTTTTACATTCTATGACAAAAAGAGAGTTATCTACAATGAACATAACATCGAATTCGTTATTTGCGATTATCAAACTGGTTGCTATAGAATTATCGTTCAGACGAAGCTGTGTTTTAATGCTGTAATATATGTATTCTTCAAACCAGCATCCGTTGATATATTCCGCCTCTTTTTTAGTCAGCTGGGAATTATTGAATGAACCAATTAAATTAATAAGGTTCACTATTTTTCGGTCGCCGGAAATATTAATTTTGTGGGGTTGATCGCCGTGTGCTTTAGTTAATTTTCTTAGTGTTGAAACAGCTTCGTAATTGAGTTCGTTATCGAGATAGAAGTTAAAAATTTTATTTGCCGTTTGAAAATCAGCGACTGTAGATGAAAATTTGCTATTGTCGTCGATTTTCAGCCCGACGGCTTTAAGATATCGTTTAAGGTCAAGCCGGTATTCCATTGGAAAAATATATTTTTTTGAGGGGTCGAAAGGATGGACTTTCACGATCGAATTTTTTCCGATCGGCATATAAAAAAAACTAGAAACATCTTTATGATTTTCAAAAAAGTATTTATAAACGCAAAGTGTCATCAATTTTGTTCCGCCGGTAAGGTTAATGAAACAATCGTCATCTTCTGAAATTTTAATGGTAGAAAGTTTGTTAAATAAATCTTTAAGCGAGTCTTCTACGACCATAATTTTTGTGGTTTTATTTTTGGAGAGGGCGCATGCATCGATAATCGAATCAGATTTAGAAAAAGATTCCATTTTTTGAGTGGTTATAAAATAATACTGGTCAAAATCGGCTTTATTTTCCATAATAAACAGGGTATTAGGTATAGTTTGTTCGCTGACCAGACTTATGCATATTTTTTTCAAATCGGCTTCTCCTTTATGTTCCGCCTTGGTACAATATGTACAATATGTACAATGTATTACAGCAGAGTAAAATACGATACGATACAATTTATTTTATTAATTATAGGTTAAGTATTATATCATAATTCAATTATTAATGCAATAAAATTATGGCTGATTTTGATAAAGTAAGCTAAATGCTGCTGACGAATTGGATAAAAGTCTTGATTGATACTTTTAAGTTAAAAAATACGGCCTAACTTCGAGGCGGGTAGTTTTAGATCTGAAAGCGCTTTCGACAAATTGTAGTCGTCTATGGCCGGCAGTGCGGCCGCAGATTTATCCTTATGCAAGCTGCTCTGCGCTTAAACCGACGGGTAATAAAATAGAGGCGGGTATCATGCCCGCCCCTATTTATTGTGTTCTTTGACAATTCCGTTTTCGGAAATATCGTATTCTGTTAAGCGGCTTCCTTCGTGGGCCGTTTGGCTACCTCTCTAATCTCATCTTCAGAAAGCTCGGTAACTTCGGCTATGATTTTAATGTCCATGCCTTTATCAAGCATTTTCTTTGCCCTTTCCTCTTCCTGCCTTTTTAACAATGCCTTCTGATAGTTAGTTAATACCGGCATATTGATCTCCTCCTCGTATTTATATATTAAATCAGCTAAAACAAACTCATCTTCAGTCCGTAGCGGGGCCACCAGATCTATGAAATCTTTCATCTCGCGTATGGTCGCGGCGTCAAATCCCTTCTTATACATGCCCTTGACCAGATTGAGCTTCCATTCCCATTCGTTAGAAGCCGCACCGCCGGCATCCGGAGTCTTCGCGGCCTTCTCGTGTTCGTATTTGGCCAGATAAACCAGAGTCGCCAGCGCGAACGGATTGCCGCTCATATCCAGCTCGGCCTCCCGGCCTTTATAATCGATCAGCTTGGTCAGCGTGTATTTAAGCGTATGCCTGCTGTCGCCGGAGTCGTCTTCAAAGCTGTCGGGCCTGAAGTTTTTATCGTCATCGGTCAGTAGCGCCAGTGTTGATATTTTACGCCTGAAGTTAACTACTAACCGGCATGTATAAACGAACATGCGCTCAGCAAAGTTTTTATCAACGCTGCTCTGGACCTCGATATGAATCAGTACCCAGCCCTTCGTGCCGTCTTTACGGTGCGTTTTAACCAGGACATCGACGTACTGTTTACCGGTCTCGCTCTTCGGCAAA
The DNA here is from genome assembly GCA_002423385.1 of bacterium UBP16_UBA6123. Classification (GTDB taxonomy): domain Bacteria; phylum Muiribacteriota; class UBA9980; order UBA9980; family UBA9980; genus UBA9980. The sequence goes on along the minus strand of DIVV01000024.1, from coordinate 25,058 downwards.
AGCGCCTGCAGTTCTTTATTAAGAAAGTCATAACCCTTTAAAAAATCTATCCTGGCGTAAGCCGCCGGAAAGAAAAACTCCAGAAAGCGCTCGAAGTATTTATCTATCAGGTTCTTCCAGCCGGTATCGTGGTCAGACCTTAACGCATTGGAAGCCGGGTCGCTCTCAGTCTCCGGTATCACGTTGGCAGCTTTTATGTTCCCGTTCGTTGTATTTATACCTTGATTTTCGCTCATGATTATATTATACCACAAACCGCCGGTTTTTTCAATTATTTTCATTGCCGGAACTTTGATAGTGAATAACGCATAGTGTATAGTGGGGCCGCCGCAGCTCTTAATTTTAATTATATGCTTTACAGAAGTGGCCACGCTCAAACGGAATTTCTTAACCTGATCGAAGGCAAAATATCAATCCCTTATGAATCAGGGAGTTTGCGCACGAAGCGCTGATACCGCGAGCGCCATGGATGGCGACGGCGAGCAGTAGAAGTGACCACCTGATTCCTCGCGTGGCACACTGTTGCCAGGGTAAATAGTATCAATCCCTTATGAATCAGGGAGAAGTGGCCACCAAACTAACATTTGTCGAGGATAAAATCCTCGACTTTGTATCAATCCCTTATGAATCAGGGAGAAGTGGCCACCGGCACTATACTGTCGTTACAAAGTATAGACGCAGTATCAATCCCTTATGAATCAGGGAGAAGTGGCCACCTTTACTCGATCGCGATCTTTGGACCTCTTTCTTTCGTATCAATCCCTTATGAATCAGGGAGAAGTGGCCACCGAAAGGGATCCTGAAGAAGGCATAGGCACAACTGTGTATCAATCCCTTATGAATCAGGGAGAAGTGGCCACATAAAAGACAACAGAATAATACAAATTTCCATCAATGAGTATCAATCCCTTATGAATCAGGGAGAAGTGGCCACCCCTATATTGGGGGAGAAGGGCTAAACTGCTCCAACGTATCAATCCCTTATGAATCAGGGAGAAGTGGCCACACCTGAACATGAGGGTTATAAAGAAATTCATTATTCGTATCAATCCCTTATGAATCAGGGAGAAGTGGCCACTCGATATCGTCCATAACACATGGGCGAAAATAATAAAGTATCAATCCCTTATGAATCAGGGAGAAGTGGCCACACGGTTGATCTTCGTGGTATTAAAACCATCGAAGAGTATCAATCCCTTATGAATCAGGGAGAAGTGGCCACCTCAGTTCAATAACTCAAAGGAAATGTCTGATTTTTTGTATCAATCCCTTATGAATCAGGGAGAAGTGGCCACGCGATCGCAACGTTCTGGGGATACATCTGCGCCATCGTATCAATCCCTTATGAATCAGGGAGAAGTGGCCACGCCCACCCGGGGTAGCACCGAAACGACCACAACCGAGTATCAATCCCTTATGAATCAGGGAGAAGTGGCCACATTTTATAATAGCTTCATACAAGGTAGGGATAAAGTATCAATCCCTTATGAATCAGGGAGAAGTGGCCACCGCAGACACATTTGGAAAAGACAAAAATAACTTTGTATCAATCCCTTATGAATCAGGGAGAAGTGGCCACACAGTAGCGGAGCTACAGGAGAACGGAAAGCTCCGTATCAATCCCTTATGAATCAGGGAGAAGTGGCCACAACTAATCAAGAATTAGAATCTGGAAATTACATTTGTATCAATCCCTTATGAATCAGGGAGAAGTGGCCACGCCAGGAAAGATGTCGGATGCTGAGATAGAACAGTTGTATCAATCCCTTATGAATCAGGGAGAAGTGGCCACAGCTATAAGAAAGGAGGAAGCCGCAAAAGCAACTGGTATCAATCCCTTATGAATCAGGGAGAAGTGGCCACTTAATTTTGACGATGAATCAGTAAAGGGAACTCTGTATCAATCCCTTATGAATCAGGGAGAAGTGGCCACTTCCGCATTTCTGCGGGTTTCGGTGGTGTCGAGTTTTCCTGCAACCTTTATAAACCCTTGTTGCGACTGCGACAGCTCCATTTTTTTGACTTTTTCGATTCGCGGGTTTTCATGAAGAGTGTTTGCCAGCAAGCTTTTTGAGCGCCGAAAATCGGGTGCTCGATTGCGTTTGAGGCAAAATTCTACAATATTTTTCGATTCAAAAAACGAAAAAATGCGGGTTTTCAGCGATTCGATTTTGAATCGAAAAAAAACGAAAAAAACAGTCAAATTTTGATGTTTTTTTTGGGTATTTTTTTGAACTTTCTTCTGCTGTAGGCAAAATTTAGAATCGAAAAAAAACACGTCAAAATTTTTCAAAAAACTATTACATATATTTTAACTCGAATAGGTTAAATTAGTCAAGTAATTTTTTAATTTATTTTTAGTAATTTTTATTTAAAATTTTATTTTGTATCAAACTTCAACATTTTCGCATTTCCGCACACGCCGCAATTTTCTTTACTGCACTCCGAAGTGTCCAGCCACATGGTTTGGTAAGCATAAAATAAAGGATTATCGCCAAGACAGTCGCGGAAATAATCCTCGCCGTCTATATTAAAATCGCTTGAATGTTTACTTAAGATCAGACCGTGCGATTTTACGAATTCATAAAGACCGCTCAACGACTCCGACCCGTTTTCACATATCAGCGCGCATACGATCTTGCCTACTATCGAATCGAGATGATCGCAATCAAATATAAGACCGCTCTCGCCCTTGAGATCGGCTCCGCCGCCGTTAATGCTTCCTGCGCCGGCCGCGCCCTCGAACCGGGAAGGAACTATGCATTTATAACAGGGATTGCCCGGCGTTACTACGACGATCTCGCCGCCGGCCGCTTTGTTGTAAAATCCCGGAAATATCATTTTTTTCCCAAGTTTATAGCCTATATCGTTGCCGCGAACCTGTACCTTCTGTACGTCGGTTCCCATAACGATAACTTCACACTCGCTAAATTCTCTGATAATATCCTCAACAGGGATCGTCATGAAATCGCCGTTGAAAACTTTGACTTCGCAAAATGGATTAATATTGAGAATGTGACGATATGCCGCTTTGGTTTTAGAAAGTCCGCAATCTTGAAGATCGTATGCGGTACGGCCTATATTGGCTTCTTCTATAATGTCGAAGTCCCAGAGGCTGAATTTATTGACGCCGCTGCGCGCACACGATTTTATAAGATTGATGCTCGCTCCTACGCCGACAAACCCTACACGCTTTCCCTCAAGCCGGCCTTTAAGTATAGATGAAGTGCGGCTGGTCAGCTTTGCATAATAATCTTTTTCGATAATTATCTCGAGCCGCCCGTCTGCTAAAATATCGGCCGGAACAAAAAAGCCGTCTGAATGAAGTGTGCCGGTTTCTTTCCAGCCTGCAGCATAAGCTTTTTCTGAACATATTGTTAAAACGGCGGCCGAGCCCGGGTTGATTTTGCCATATACCGCCGCAGTCTCGACGCCCTTAGACTTCATTTCATCCAGCACTTCATTAAATATTTTTATTTTCATAATATGCCTCACTTTCATTTAATTAATGTCTATTATAATTGCCGCCGTATTATTGATTGGATAATTCTTTTATTAATGCGCTTCACTTTGTTTTATAAAACTTTAGTAATTAATTATATGAACTTTTATAAATAAAGGGTTTTTCACTTTCTGGATTGATATTTATTATTTTTTTATATAAAAAATTAAAACTGTTTTATATCAAGGATTTATAATTAAAATCATTAAAATTTTAAATTTCAATAAAACTTTAAAAAATAAGCAAGGTAAAAAATTACGGCTGTTAAATCGCTTGATTTGAAAGGAGCTGGCAATATGTTAATAATATTTAATTTGGCTGTAATAATCATTGTCGCAGCCATCCTATAAAAATAATAAATTTTAAGGAGGAATAAATATGAAAATCAACGATAATTCCACGGTAATCCCTCAGGGTGCTTTCTGTGTAACGGTAGAAGAGCTCAAAAAACAACTCAGCCGGGGGACGATCAATGCCGGAAATTCAGGGCTTGTAAGCGGCGGCAGCGCGAAGGGAATAAAAATACCCGAAGGCACTTTCCATTTCAATGAAACGCCGGAGATAGCCAAATTTGTGAAACTTGCGCCAAACGCGATATATGTTGGCAAATGCGTTGAAGGCGACCTGTGGGTGGAGGAAGTGATCGACGAGGTTAGTAACTTTACGATAACTATAGCTTATACCTCGGCTGACGGCGGTAAAAATGCCAAGGCATGGTGCGTGAATCCCGACATGCGTAATCATAACGAAGACTCCCACTCGTGCCATTGCTACAAGAACGGAGAGATTTGCACCGACCAGCATGGCGTCCGCCGTAACCTCGTCGAAAAACGCGCCCGCGCCGTGTTGTGGATAACCGGATACATCAATTACCTTAAAGAAGGTGTTTTCGCCATAGATCAGGCTTAATAACGATAATTTTAATTATGATATTGCGGCCCGCCGCGCGCTGAGGCCGCTGAAACATCAACTCGTAAAGACTTTAAGGAGGATATGATATGCAATACAACAACGATGATACTATCCCAAACACTAATTCCAGCCCGAATGCCGGCATAAGCAATCAGTCTGAAAGCGCCTCAACGGTTATTATTCCGCCTTCAAAGGCAGTCTTTAATATATGTCAGCAGCCGCAGCAACAATCGCCTGCCGCTCTTGAAAGCCAACCCTGTCAGGCGGCCGTGCCTGATGTTCCGGTGCCCGAAGCTCCCGTAACCGCCACAGATAAAGAAAACGAGCCGGCTCAAAAATCGAATAATAACGAAAAGAAAGCGTATGAAGAACCTTCAGCTCAGAAGATAATACGCAATTCATCCGTTAACGGCTCGGCGCTGATAAAGTACGGCAGTTCAAAAATCAATGCCGGCAATAAATCTAGTAATAAACGCATTGACGCATTTTCAAAAAAATATAGCGCTTCCGTTCAGATCAGCCGCAGCGCTCTCGATGCTATCATAGACAAAATAGGTTCGAAACGGCCTGAAAACGGCGGAATGCTCATCGGCCCCGTCGTCGGCGACAATATAACCCATTTCGTATTCGACGAGGATGCTGCAGTATCTTCGATAACATATTCGCCATCTTTCGAAGAATTGAGCGTGGTTTGCGATATCGCTGCCGAAAACGGCTATACGCTGAAAGGCTTCTGTCACAGCCATCCGTGTGGTTATTCACAGCCGAGTATGGGCGATATGGAATACGTCCGTAAATTCTTTAGTGAAAATGAAAAATTAGAAAAATTTTATATGCCGATACTAACCGGAGCGCCTATCGGCGAATATGAGTTGAAGCGGGCCGTCAAAAACGACGATTACTCAAAATTCATAAACTTCTATGTCGTTTTTCGCGAAAATCAGTACCAATCGTATAAAGTTAATATTTCGATCGAAGAAGACAGGATCGGTAGTTATAACAAGTATAAACCTATATTTCCATCCGTAATACTGCCAAAATCAATAGCGCGTATTCGAACCTCGATCATCGAAGGTTTTATCGGCCACCGCGGCGTAAGCGTCACAAAAAAGGCGCTTAAAATAGGCGAGGCCTACGTCGGTTGCATTATAGCCGCCGGCGCCGGCTTCGATATCAGTATTTTAATGCCGACTGAATTTCCCATACTTCCGCCGCATGTAATAGTGGGCGAAGACGACGGGGCTGAATATCAGTGCCCGATAGATAACTGGGACATCGAAAAAAATGAATTACCTGAAAAAACCCTGGCTAAAATTATAATAGGAATATGCGAAGGCGGCGTGAAAAAAAGCCTGAGCTTAAAGCCGTGACGCGTAATAATATTACCGCAAAGTTGCTTAAATATATATTTGACAAATCATAATGAATTTGATAATATAAAATATAAAAATAAAATAAAATAAAATATAAATTTATAAAATATAAATTATAAAAAAAGGCGCTTAAATGTATTACGTACTTAATTCTCCGGTCATAACCGGCCAGGGCACATATAAATATGAACTTATAACTATAGGTGAGGCCGCGGCATGGCTTAAAAGCCGCGAGTGGACAAGCACCGTAGGCTATGAAGAAACTGCGAGCGTAATGAGCGAGCTTTTCGGTATCGCCATTCCCGTCAATCGTATAAATATCAAAATGCAGTCCGGCGACGAAGCCCTCGTCTTTCGTCTAGTCAAAAGGCTCGAATCAGCTCTCCTTAAAGGCAGCGTCAGCGAGGAGTTTATAAAGAATAATTTCGAAATAGGAGTCTTGCAAAAATTAAGCTGATCAAACGATGTAATTATCAAGCTATAACAGTCAATTTATTCAAATTAATTTAATGAAATAAGAGGTCTTTAAAAATGGGAAAAAATGAAACCGGTTATCAAAACAAGGTCAATGACGCGGGAACTTTTTTAGAAGAATACAATCAGGCTGTTTTCAGCCACCATATAGAGTCTTATAATGATTTTTTTTCCAGTGCGCCTTTAAGCGGATATAATCTTAAAAATCTTTGCGGCCGCTTTTGCGAGATATTAAACGAAGCAGTGTCAAAAGAAACCGGCAAACCAGAATTATTCAATATTTCCGTAGGCGACATTAATTTTTCTGCCGATAAAACCATTAAAAATAACTCTTCCGAAGCCATCGTTAACTTTAACGGAACTTTTAATTCACTGAATTACCCGACGACGCAGTTTATTCATTTTCCATTATTGAACAAATATGACGGCTGTTTTTTTTCCAGAAACAATAATGAAGACGGATCGGCTGAAAACTACTATACTCCCGTAATAAGACTTTTAAGAAGGGCTGCCATTAAATTTAAAGATTTTCGGGAATCACATTCCGATGAAAATAACGATGATAAAATTAAAACAAAGAATAGAGATAACACTACTAACCTTTTTTTCGATATAATACCCGAACGGGGTTTTTTTGTTTCGTTAAAAGTTTCTTTAAATAATTCAAACGGTGCAGTTAATTTATATGCCAGACTTAATTTTGAAATTTTAGAAAGCGGCCGGGTCAACCCGAAAGAATTAGAAAGCGACGGCGGCATAAAAATTTTAAATAATGATCCGCACGATACTTCAAAATATATCGAAATTAGCGATAAAGATTTTGAGAAATCGGATATCTATAAAATCATAAATGGTCAGAAACCCGTTATTAACTTAAAAAACGGCGTTGAACAGACAATAAACTTCAATTTATCAAAACATCTCAGAGATATTATAAATAAAACTTTCGGCACGAGCTCCGATTCAGATTTTATTGAAATACCGGATCTTTTAGCTATTAAAAAGGCTTTTTCAAGTGATAAGCCGGAAACTAAACAAGCCGATAAAGTTAAAGAAATAACCCTTAAAATGAATAATTTTATCGAGTATCTCGATAATCATCTTATAGGTCTGCTTTCAAGCTATGAAGCATGTCTTATTAACGAAGCTATTTATTCGTATTGCGTATCGTGGTTTAAAAAAGTTATAGATAAATTCGCTGAAAAAATGGCTAAAAATATTATCAGTAAAAAGAAAACCGACTTAACCAACCAATTATGCGCTATTTTTGAATTTATAAGTGAAAAATTAATGATGATACATGAAATACCCGGAATTGAGCTTCTTGACATGACAAATCCATCAGCCAGAACGGCGCATCAAAGAAAAGTCACCTTCCTTTCAGATATCGAAAAATCTCCCCGGTCATTCTCTGCGGAAGCCGCGCAGTATCTTCCAAAGCCCATTCGCGACGTTAATTGCTCCGTTATCGGAAGGATCTGCCCCGTAGAAACGCCGGAATCCGAAAAAATAGGACTCATAAATTTTCTGGCATCGGGCGCATCGATAGACCTTGAAACCGGCGAGATATTATCGGAAACATCTTCAGGAAAGGTTGCATACGAAATTGAAGAGCGCGCTTTTTTAAAACAGTCGAAAGAAAATTACTATTCATTAATATTTAACGGCTCGATACCCTTTAACTCTCTTGAATTCGAAAAAAACTTCATGGAATGGAAAAAATCTCCGGAATGTCCGTATTCAGTTGATGCCGCGAAGGCACTAGGTTATTCAGCTTTACTGATACCTTTTATCAACCATAACGATGCGGCGCGCTCGCTTATGGGTGCTAAAAACCTTAAATCGGCGGTTCCACTTCTCAAACCGGAATTGCCCATCATAAGGACCGGTTTTGAAACTAACGCCTTCGCCGCCGGTTATAAAAATCCCGAAACCGGCGTTATAAAATCTCCCTGCGACGGCATTTTGAAAAGCATAAATACGGGCAGGCAAAACGGCCGAAATATTCTTATATTTATGATAGAAGACAAAGAAAATAATCTTCATAAAGTAACGGTTGAAAAATATAAAATAAGCCCTACTCATACATTTTCCGGCTTTGTTCCGATGGTGAGCTATGAGCCCGACTTCTGGAAAGGCGTGAAGGGCGCTGAACATCTTAGCCGTTCGCGCAAAACGATATGCCGCGTCAGTAAAGGTCAGCCGCTTGCCATAGCCGCTTCCTGCTCGGAGGCCGGAGAAATTATGTCCTGCCCGGGCGTTAATCTTCTTACCGCTTTTGCGATCCATGAAGGATATAACTTTGAAGACGGCATAGTGATATCTCAAAGACTTGTAGATGAGGATATTCTCACATCGATTTCGCTCTGCGTTCTTAAAAATTCATACGACCCGGATATATTCGAAACGGAAGTAATGTTCAAAGAAGCCGTGGAAAAACTTTTATTTCAGGAAATTTCAAAAGATACTGCACAAGGACTATATAACGTTAAGGTAGCCGAAGGAGTTGTGGAACCGAAGAAAAAAGAAGTTACCAACAGACGGAATTCTACGGATTATGAGCTCGAAACATATTATGGAACGGTTATTGACGTTTCGCTCGTAAAAGAAAAAACCGTTACCGGAAAAAACCGCGACACGATCAAAATAACTTTTGCCCAGAAAAAGAAAATTGGAGTAGGCGATAAATTAATGGGACGCTACGGCAATAAGGGAGTAGTATCTAAAATACTTCCTATCGATAAAATGCCTAAATTAAAAGACGGCACGCCGGTTGATATTATACTTAATCCGAACAGCGCCATTGGAAGAATGAATATAGGCCAGATAATAGAAACTCAAATATCACCTCTGAAAAAATATGGTGTAATAGACAAGAATAAAGATTACAGGCCTTTTGATAATTCTAATGAAGCCTATAAACTTTTAGGCAGTGCCGAAAAGTTTAAAAAATTCGTAAAAGAAAGAGTTATTGATTCAAAAACTAAAGAAGCGCTCGAATTGAAAAAAACTTTCGATTATGACGAAACACTTAAGGTTACTTTATATAAAAATAGCCCCGGCGGCGCGTCACAGGAAAAATATTACGATAATCCAGTTCTTGCCGGATATCAGTATATATTCAAATTGAATCATATATCAGAAGATAAGATTCACTCCCGCGGCGATGACGAAGCTTACGACATAAAATATCAGCAGCCCGTTAAAGGCAAAAAAAGATGCGGCGGTCAGAAGATCGGTGAAATGGAAGTTTGGGCGCTTCTGGCTTTCGGAGCTAATAATACACTCAAACACGTTATATCCGATATATCGCAGAAAAAAGTGGAATTTAAAGACGCGGCCGCTAAAAACGGCGTCGAAATTTTTGAAACTGAAAGTTCAGTAACTAATACTTTACGCGCCTGGCTCGCGGCGATGGGAATTTATATCAGCCGTGCCGATGAAAATAGAGATGGCGGGCTCGAATATTCGGTAAATCTTTTAAATAATTCAAACTTCCGCAACATATTTTCCGGCTCCGATTTAAGAATAAATGGGTTCAAAGCAAGTGACGCTTATAAAATGATAATTGACAATCCTAAATATATAGACGAACAAAAATTGTTCAGTCCGTCAGACGAGCTGACTAATATAGAATATTACGGCAATATAAGTAAATTCAGCAAATTAGGGGTTGATTTATATAAAAAATACGGCATCATACGCTTTGAAGAACCTATAATCAACCCTATACTGGCTGATGGACTTTTAAAGTATATTAATGAAAGTATAAAACAAATTTGCGTTAATGATAAAAAAGAAATATCGAAATATAGTGTATTAATTGATTCTTTACAACGCCTTTTAAGTCCTAAATCGCCGGCAAATTATAATATTGATGAAAATATCGTATGCGGAAGCGTTAAAGCGCTTAAAGACCTGATTAACTCAAATAAAGCTATATTAGGCGGCGTTTATGATGAAATTATATCGGCCGTAGAACATTGTAAAATGAATTTTATATTAATTCCGCCACTTATCGCAAGAGCCGAACCCGCCATAATAGATAAAATGCGCGAACTTGAATCTACTATGAACTATAACAAAGAATCGGATAAAATTAAAAAATATCTCGAATCAAAATTAGAATTTAAAAAAGACAGCTCTGAACTTAAAAAATTAAACGCGCTGCTGTCCGAACACTTCAGCGGAGCCGTTAAATTCAAAAAAGCCCTCGACGAGATAAAAAATATAATTGAGCCAATACTTGAAAAATCAGATGATAAAATTAAAGATGAAATTCTTAAACACATAAAGTTAAAATATCCAAAATCGCTGAAAGAAAAATTTGAAAGCAGTAATGTGCGTTTAAAAGATTTCGTCAATAAAATGTATGAAAAAATTTTTTACATTGTATCAAATAAAAATGATAAAAATGATAAAATGCGCGCCGATCTGTTTTCTGCCGTTTACTGGCTGTTTTTCAATGACCGGAAAAATGAAAAAGGCATATTGGCAAGACTGGCCACTAAAGAAGGATTGCTGCGTAAAAATATACTCGGCAGGCGCATAGATTATTCCGGACGCGCCGTTATAGTTCCTGAACCCGGGTTAAAACTCGGAGAAGTCATATTATCGTATAACTTCGCCTATAAATTCCTTAAAAACGATCCTGAATTTAAAAATTTTATTTCTAGACATAAGCACAGCAATTATATCGATAAATTCAATGCCATAAGTGCGGAGCACATGTTAAAAGAAAGATATATAATTTTTAACAGGCAACCGACGCTTCATCGTTTTGCCATGCAGGCATTTAAAATAAAACATTTCTGTCTTGAAGATGTTATAAAGATACACCCTCTTTCCTGCGAAGGTTTAGGCGCCGATTTTGACGGCGATACCAGCGCGCTGTATTATATGGAAAGTAAAGAGCTTCAGCAGGAAGCTAAAGAAAAACTTTCGATAGCCAATAATCTAGTGAAATCAACTGCAGCAGATAATATTATGCTTCATTACGAACAGGATTTCAATTTAGGCGAATATATAATGTTCCCTGATAAATATGATGAAAATAAAGGTGAATCAAGTGCCGCCGTTTATATTAAAAATATTATAGATACTCTTCCGGATAAACTTAAAAATCATTTTGAAAAAAACGGCACATGTGATAAAATAAGTAATTTTATAAGTTCGCTTTTAAAATATTCAGTTAAGGTTTATTTTGAAAGTGATGATGAAAATACCTTTAATGCCGCTTTAGCCGCTATCGATAAAATTAAGTTAGATACGCTTAGTCACGCGACTCGATTTGGAGCTTCATTCGGCGTTTACGATCTATGCGATATGCATGGAGATTATGAAAATGAAAACGAGTTTAAGGCTTATGTCAAAAATGTAAATGAATTAAACGGGCTTAAACTGTTCTTAAAATCAGAGTCGAAAGGAAATTACGATATAATAAGGCAGTTGTGCGGTTCGGCGGGCCGCGGCAAAATGCAGACTCTCCGCGGAACCCGTCACCCGGCTACGGTTGCACAGATAAAATCCTGCCTTCTTGAAGGTCATGATCTATATGAATACATTACTTCGATACATGGGGCGCGCTGCGGCCTTGGAATGAAAAAACTTCTTACGCCGGCTTGCGGATATTTTACAAGAATGCTCGTTGAAACGCTATACGATGTAAAGGTTGTTGAAAAAGATTGCAAAACCAAAAATTGTATCGAATATGACGTCGATTATATAAAAACCTTGTTTACAAAAGATAACAAGGTCAACTACGATGATTTAAATAAAGCGTTAAAACATATTCTGCTTTATCGTTATGATTCATCGGGAAAACTTATCAGCGACGAAGTTTTTAATAATAATATAAAATTTGATAAGGACGGCAAAAGTAAAGCCGGTAAATTTATCATGTTAAGAAGCCCGCTTTTATGTGAATGTAAAAATGGCATCTGTTCTAAATGTCACGGCCTCGATTTTACCAGAAATATCGAAGTGCCGGTTGGATATAATGCCGGCATAAACGCGGCTCAGGCCATAGGCGAGCGCGGAACTCAGCTTGCCATGAAGATGTTCCATGGCGGAGGTATTTATAAAAATAAGTTTGTCAATGCCGTTGAAAAATTGCAAAAAGACATCAAGAGCGTCAAAAATCTCGGCGTAAAAGACGCTTATTTTAAAATATTCAAAGAAGTCATACAGGACCATATTTTCAAAAACAAGGTTAGCGCGGTTAATTTCGAACTTTTAGTGTCCGCTCTTGCCGATATAGAAAAAGGCGATAAAATAATTAAATATAACTATTCAAACGCCGGATCGAGAATAGAGCGCGACTTTCTATCAAGGATATCATATGGGAAACTTGTCAGCGAAGTAAGCAATGAAGCATGGCAAATAGCGGCTGGCGGACTTAAGCCGAAAAAATATGCAACCTCGTCTGAAAAGGCCCGTATAATATTTTCAAAATTAATTCAGGCGGTGAAATAAATGATAAAGATAAAAACTTCCGTAGCACAAGGTGTAACACAAGGCGTAAAACCGGGTCACATTATATCTGATTTATTAAAACCTGAAGCTATTGAAGAAATCGATAATATAGAAAATTACAGTAAAATTGAAGACGACGAACCCGGTCATATCGATATGTATGATGATGACGATGATGAAATGGAACCGGAGGAATCCGGGCATGATGATTTGTCTGACTCGCATATTTATTCAAAGCCTGAAGTAAAACTTTTGGCCGGCTCTATAATTTATGACGGCAAAAAAATCTCGCATTATATATATCCCCATAAGTTTCAGTACGAACAAAATTTAAAAAATATCAAATTTTTCTTTGAAACGTTTATTGAACATTTTAGTAAATTTATTAAAGCGCCTGCCGGTAAATGTTTTTTATATTTTGAACCGATAATGCAGAAAACAGTTGCTGATGCAATGTTTGAAAATATTTCAAAAGAAAGAAAAGAAAATTCTAAAAAAGACGACTTGAAAGAGATGAGTGAAAATAGCGTTACCAGCTGGTTAAGCAATTTCGCTTCAAAATATCAAATTAAAATAAATGATCTATGTTTTGATATTTGCGATTTGTTTGACCAGAAAGAAGAAACGCTTTCTGTTTCGGAATTTGCAATTGCCGTTTTGATCAGTGGAAACGATGTCTGGCCTTTAATTGAACTAATCGATACTGATGTTAAAAGAGCTGAAGAAATTGAAAAAATATTGGATTATACTCTTATTAAAGAAAGAAAAGTAAAACTTTTTAAAGAAAATAAAAATCCAATAAAAAATATCAAGCCAGCCGGAAAAATAAAAACTTTAAAAAATGCTTATGAATTCGCTTACAAAAATCGAGGTTCGATATTGTATAAATATTTTTATTAAGGCGGTGTTATAATGGAAGGCAAACTGCTCGTTATCATAACGGATAAAAAAATATCTGAAAAGAATAACGAACCTTTCGAATTAAGGGAAATAATAGATAATTTAAATTTGAACTCAAATGAAAATTCGAACGCTTTTGATCGGGCATGTGATTCATTGAAGCAAAAACTTTCTAAAAAAGTTAAACTGAAAATTTATAGCGGTTTAGACGAGTTTGAAAAAAATATCAAGCCGGTCATTTGTGAAGTCGGTCTCATCCTTTACGATATAAGTTTAAATACTCCAAAAGGCAGGCGCGGCATACTGGAAAATCTCAATGAAATAATTAAAAACTGCCTGTCGGAGAAATCTTTGATCAACTATCCTCCAATAGGTTTCATCGCGGAAAAATATAGAATAAAAATTCTTGAGCAACAGGTTATATCGCCGGATTATCCAAAATTTATCGGAATATTTTCATATAAAGGGCTTCACGATCAATCATTTATAAGCCTGATAGATAATTTTTTAAATTTGTCCGGTGAAGATATTGAATTTAAAATTATAGGCGAAACATGTAACACTGAAATTGAAAAAGTCGATGAATTGACTACTTTTTTTAATAAACGAAAATTTTCATCTCTATTCATAGGTAAAAACCGTCAAGAACTTCTAAGATTGAGGACTGAACTCATTAACATGAAAGACTCTCTTAAAAATTGGATTAATAGTAAACTTGTTAATGAATTTCAGAGTGATTCAAATTTTTTAAAAGAGTTTTTTAGTAATTTATCTAAAAGCGATAAAAGCGATATAAGTGATGAAGTTGATAAGGTTATCGATCGATGCTTCAAAAAAGATGATAACTTGAATTGGAAAGGATTTTCAATATTGATACTCGGAGATACGGGGACAGGGAAAACTCTTGTCAGCGAGTGGATAAGTTCTTTTGTCGAAAATATTGTTTATGATAACGGTAATAAGGGTAAAATCGAAACAAACCATTTTAATTGCGCTAATTTAACGGAAGAGCTTTTTGATTCCGGATTTTTTGGAATACTTGATAAAATGGCCACCGAAGTCAAAAACCGTTATGGAAAGATCCTTGAATCTATAGGCAAAATAATGTTTTTAGACGAAGTGGCCGAACTTCTGCCGCAATGTCAGAGTAAACTTTTAATATATATTCAGGAATTTAAAATGAGGCCTGAAGGATTTGACAGACGCGACCTTTATGTTCCAAATTTTATAGTGGCAGCTACCAATCGTGATATACAGCCTGAAAGCGAAAAAGAATTAGGCCGTGTGAAGAATGATTCTTTTAATGAAATAAAAGAAGAAAAATTCAGGCAGGACCTGTATCACAGGTTTAAATTCGTTATTAAACTGCTGCCGCTTAAAGAAAGAAAGGAAGATCTCGAGATACTCATCGATTACGTTCTTCAAGACCCGAATGTAAACGCCCTGAAATCTTCCGGAAATGATGATAATGTGGAATATTTGATAACGCGGATAGAAACCCGGGCGGTCGAATGTCTTAAAAATTATGACTATCCGGGTAATTTCAGAGAATTGGAAAGAATATTGAAAGACGCCGTCAACAGGGCTATATTCTATAATTCTAATATTTTATTATTCGATCATCTGCCGGAATATATTAAAAATTATGGTAAATCGAATTAAATCAATTTAATAATTTTTAATTAATTTTTTATAAAATGCCGAGTTTTTGTGAATATTTTTGGGTATGATAGCATCCATTTTTTTAGACCCGCGCAAAAAGTAAAAAACTTTAATAGCGAATCTGCCGCAGGTGAACATATCCTTATCGACCGGTAAATGCGGCGAGGTTCGGCGGCCTTTTGCGGCTGGAAGTTTTTCAAAAACTATAGGGCAGATCATAAAGTCGCGCTCCTCTTCGGCGAATATTTTATTAACCTGTTCGAGATCGGCTAAACTCGTGTTTTCGAATCCGGCAGGGTGCTTGTGCCATTCGCCCATATAGTCCAGGCCCCCGCTTTTACGGCCGTTGATGAGCATTTCGTTGTAATAATCGATATCCGGGACAAGCGCGATAGGGGTTTTGAACGCTCGTGGGCCGGGGCCGGATGTATGAAAAACCACGAATATTATTTGGTTTGCCATTTCATATTTTCTGCCGAGTAATATGCCGCCGGTTTCGGTGTACGGGCTTTTTTCGCTTTCGGCTTTAATTACGCGAAGCGTTTCGGGACTGAAATATATCGTAACTGTTTTTGTGTTTTTAATAGCCTTGATTTTTTTATTGTTATCAAATTTATTATCTTTACGAAGCCTTATTTTCATAACTGATACCTCCTTTTTATTTATAATTTGATCGTCGGCCATTTTCCGGTTTTCTTCCATGACTCATAAGCGTGAAGCCAGGCGGCGCTCCATGCTATAACGCTTACCGGGCTCGTTCTTCCGGTTTCATATTTAGCGCCGGTTTCGCCGCCGTGGCCGCCGTACAGGCAAAGGTGGCCGTCGTTGAATCTATGCTCCGTGGCAGGTATAAACGGGTCTATCACGAATGCGCGTAATTCGCCGAATGGATAATTGGGCGGCACGGAAATAACTATGGTATATAGGTTGGCGCTACGCGTTCTTAATCTACCGAGAAAATAATACTCGCCGGTTCCGGCGATCTTCCAATTGCCTGAAACTACTTCTTTATTAGCCCTGTAAAGCCTGAACTGCGGAAATTTTACAGCCAGCGATTGAATATCGGCCTGAAGCCTCGCGGCGAATTCTTTAGAAATCATTGTCGTTTCCATAAATTACCTCCTTTGTTATAATAATTTTTTTTTGTTAAGCTGTCTGGTGTTCAAAGTGTTTTATTTTTTACTACAGTTATGCAATTATGCCAGGCGGGTATTTGATCAATATCACCGCCCCGCGATGACGCTGTTTTCGCCGCATACCGGGCAGTCAGGATTTTTGTTTATATTGGCGCCCCTGGCGCACATGAATCTGATAGGTTCGTTTACGCCGTCTTCGGGTGAATAATGTTTAGTTATTATCAAGCTATAGGGCATTGCGTGGTTTTTATCGTCGCGCAGCTCTTCTATGGCCATTTTTGCGGTTAGCTCGGCCGTCAGGTTAATATCGACGCTAAGTCCGGGTTGGATGGTGAGATCGCGCGGGTCCCGGGCGGCGCTGTAGGTTACCGCGCCCGGCCGTTCCTCGAAAGTGCCTATCTGGTGACATTCGAGGCACGCCCCGCCGGCGGCCGGATCGAATTTAAAAATGCGGCCGCCGCCGGCACGCTCGAATACGCCTGAAAAAATGACCGGTATTTGTAAAAGAATGCCAAGATAATTAGCCGCGCGCCTCGAAGCGAGCGTGTCGGTAGTAACTATTATAAGATCACAGCCGTATATTAGTTTTGTCGAATATTACAGATCTTCGGTAAAATCGCTTATCGAAGCCGTAATGCGGGCAAAAGGGTTTATTTTGAGAATTCTGTCACGCATAGCGTAAGATTTAAACTTGCCGATTTCAGTAACGGCGCATGCGTGCCTGCAAATGTTAGCGGCTGATAGCCTGTCCAGATCGATGAGCGTAAAATTGTCGAGGCCGCTTCTGGCCAGTTCCAGCGCTGTGGCCGAGCCTATGCTGCCAAGGCCTATAAGCGCGGCTTTTTTATCTTTGAGTTCGACCGTTTCGAGTATCGACTTGTTTCTGGAAAAAATATCTTCGCTGAGCGTTACGATATCGACGAGTATCTCCTTTAACAGTATAGAATCGGGTTGAGTCGAAATCACCTTGAACGAGCGGGCGAATTCGAGGCCGGGCCTGACGCAGATGAAAATTTCAACTTTATCTTCGCCTGTAACTGCTTTTCTTATTATTTTATCGTTTCTTTTTAATACGGCATCTGCCGATTCACCGAGGTCAAGAAGTGCGTCCGGACGATAAGCGCCCCTGATACTGCTTGATGACGGTTTGAAGATTGCCTGGGTATATCGCGCGCTTTCTTCGTCGAATTCAAGTTTTATGGGCGTAAAACCTTTTTTCGAAGTGGAAAACTCCGGGGGAGCGATAAATTCTTTAAAAACCGTTACTATCGAGTTTATTCCAGTTCGTTCAGTCCTGCCAATGCTCGCGCGGAATTTTTCAAGGCCGGAGTGATCTATTTCGGCTCGTCTATCGGTTTCGGGCGCGTGCGCAGATATGCTCAAAATGTCATTTTCACCTGGTCCGTCACCGAATAAATTATCGCAATCTTCGATATCAAATTCATATACTTCATTTGAGCTTAATGAATTTTGCGGCACGGCTTCGCTGCCGCCGGTTATGCTGCCGTCGTTGCTGCCGTTGCCGTCGTTGCTGTCGTTGCTGCCGTTGCTGTCGTTGCTGCCGTTGCCGACGATGCAGTCGGATTCGATTGTATTTAACGAAGCTGCGGTGTCGTCAGATGCGCTGTAGTAGCCGTAATCGCAATCAAGAGCGGAGCCGGCGCACTGTTCTGTGGCTGGCGGCGCTCCCCATACTCTTTGCTTGAGCAGCTTGGTGCCATCCACATCATTTTTAATAGCTTCGTTTTTGGTCATGATAGTGCCGTCGGGGCCCACCACTATTTCCGACGAAGACGAACTTAACATCGACTGGACGTCGTTTTCATCGGTACGCTGGCGGTTAGAGGTCTTTTTATCGCCGCGCGCGCGATTATTTTCTTTTTCAACGGGCTTTTCGACGGGTTGACGCCCGGCCGACGCTTTGCCGTTCTTTTCTTCTTTAGCCCGTCCACGGCTGCAGCGGCTTTCTTCGGCATCGCCGCATTCATATTCATACTCTTCATCCGTTACTTCTTCGTCTATTTCATCGTATCTGGCGCCGTTGCCGCTGCTTTTTGATTTAAGAGCCGCTATAAGTTTTTCAACGTTGCCGTTAAACGATCCCCAAACTCTTTGTTTGAGCAGTCTGGTGCCGTCCACGTCTTTTTTGATAGCCTCGTTTTTGGTCATTATGGTTCCGTCGGGGCCTACGACTATTTCGGCTGAAGATGAATTAAGCATGTCGGCCACCAATTCGTCGGGATTGAAACCGTTTTTTTTAATGTTATTTTTCATATACAACACTCCTTTTATTTATTATTTTCTTATTTATTTACTTGCTTACTCACTTACTCACTTACTCACTTACTCACTTATCTTTTTATTTACCTGCTTTATACTTTATATTTGCTATTTGCTATTCAAGATAAGACAAATATGCGTTCTTTTTCTCTTTATTTTCTTTTTTTAAAATTATCGTTATTATTTTTTAAAAAATATTATTATTGGGAGTTTTGCGTTCTAATTTTTTTCCCGAGAAATTCAATGCCTTCTTCAGAGCGCACGATATATATTTTTTCGGGATTAAAATGGAGCCGCCTTTTTTTTATAAGGTAGCCGTGCAGTTTATTCAGCTTATAGAGCGCGTCGCCGGCGCCGTCAGCGAGTATAAGCATGTCATCGGAGTATCTGGCCATTTTAATATCAGCGTTTTCGGCGAATCTGTCGAATCCGGTGAGGTAAATATTTGAAAGTGTGGTTGAAAGCGGCAACCCCTGCGGTATTCCCTTAACGTTTTTATACAACCTCGATCCGCGGGCGTAGGGGCTGTTTATCCACAGGTCGATAAGCCGAACGGCGTCCGGATGAATATTATTATTAACTAATATTTCAAGCAGCAACTCGCGGTCGATTGAACCGAAAAAATTTTCAATATCGGCTTTTACGAATATTTGCGTATCACGGCTTATCTTCGATGCAACGTAAGTTACGGCGTCTGAAATTCCCCGATGGCGCCTGAATCCAAAACACGATTCGGAAAATTTTTCGCCGAAAGCGAATTCGAGATAATAATTAATGGCGGTTTGGAGTATTTTGTCGCGGATGCAGAAAACGGTTATGGGCCTTATTCCGCCATTTTCTTTAGGAATTTCGACGAGTCTTGCCGGAAACGGTTTGTATTTACGGCTAAGCACATCGCGTATTAATTTTTCGAGGTTGGCCTCGGCGTCTTCTTCGAATCCGGCGGTATCTTCGCCGTCAATGCCGCCGGCGGCCCTGTTCTTTTTAACTTTGATCCACGCGCCGTAAAGCATTTCAACGCTCAATAAACCTTTAATTACTATCATAAAGCCATCTCCTCTTTTTTAAAATTCAAAAACTTCCATAGCGCCGTTTTTTATTATATAAACGAGTATCGAGTGCGTTAAAATGCGCTCGAGTTTTTTAAATCTTTCCGATAGAAATTTGATTCTGTCCGCCGCGACAACGCCGTTAAAGACAGAATACTGCACGCGCCTGAGACCGGCGTCTTTTAATATCTTTTCTATTCGTCTTCTCACTTTATCAGATGAAATGTCGTAGCTCACTATATATTCAGCTCTTTCTTTCATATAGCTCTCCTTTCTTCAGGTCGCCTGACTTTTACGCTGCCTGTCTTCGCAGGCATCTCATTACCATTTCAATACAAAAGGCCGGTGGGGATTTTTACCGAGTATCAATCCTCTGATTTCTGATATTTTTTCTTCGATGATCTCGGCCATGTTTGTTTCGCCGCCGTTGTACACGAATGTGGAATTAAGCCTCGAAAAAAATATAGAAGCGAGTTTGCGCCTGGATTCCATGTCTATTTTGCCTTTTTCCACGCCTATTTTTCCGCCGTTTCTGAAAAAAGATATAAGCGCCAGATCGCAGGTTGCCTGTCTGAATTCTTCCATTACGTCGAAAGTGAAACTAATACGGTCGGCCGCGTGTGAGTGGAGCATTCCGAGATATTTGCTTATGCCGTATTTATTAAGATAATTTGAAACCACGCCTTTAAGTATGCCGTAACAATAATTAAGCGCCATATTGAATTGATCGACGGGCGTTCTCTGTACTCTGCCGTTAAATCCGATCTCTTCAGGCAAAAGTCTTGTAAGCGCCCTGAAATATTTTTGAGCGGCATGCGCTTCGACTAAAAAAAGAGCGCTTTTAAATTTTTCTACATCGTCTCCTTCGAGTTCCTGGATAGATCCGGCAAATAACTCAATTTTTTCAATTGCCGATTTTATTGATCTGGCAATGGTTTCAGGCATTCTTTCGGCGTTGTTCTTCATGAAAAATTTAAGTATAGCTGCTTGATTCTTGAGTTTGCAGGTTATTATAGCGCGCGCGATCTCGCAGCCTTTAGGGCTTTGAGAGGCATAAACCTGGTTTTTGATAAGCTCCGGATCATTGACCGCGCTTCCGTTCTCGAAAGAAAGATGTATATCGCTTTTTTTATCGATAAGAGTTATATTTATAGACCGCTTTTGCAATTCGAAGATCAGGTCGGTCGTAATTGTGATGCCTCTGTTGAGTATAAGAACGCCTTCCATGTCGATAAAGGGATATTCGGCCTCTCCGTCGCCGGCGCGCCTGTTTATAACTACCATTCTCTCGGAACGCTGGCGTAAAAAAGTTCCAAAATCGGATACTATCACAATCATAATTAACCTCCATTCATCGATCCATCGATTCATTCATTCATTTGTTATTTATTTATTTAGTTAGTTGCTAACGCAATTACATAGAGCGGCCGGTCTTATAAAAATCTGATCGGTATATGCTCGATCATTTGTATTATCAGGCTGTATTTACGGCGGCTCAGCAGCGGGTCGAATTCTTTGATTACAAATACAACTATATCGCCATTTTTTATGTGGAATCCTGAAAATCTTGCGGGCATGAAAGCCGTGACTATATGATTGCTTTTGTCGGCGTGTATTTCGACCATATATCCGAGAACCTTCGATTGATCGTCACGCGCTGTAATTTTTTTCGACACAATGCCGGCGATAGGCGTTCGGCTTTGATAATTCGATATTATGTGATCCCAGGTGGGGCCTCTGAAGTTAGGATCGCAATTGGTGTCGATATTTATGTATTCGCCTTCGCTGTTAATTATATTGAATTTGCGAAAGCCGTTGAACCTGCGCGGCGATCTTTTAATTCTGTAATCGTAGTTGTAGGGGCCGAAATTCGATGCGGTTTGAGCGCCGCCGCGGTTTGTATTGCGTCGGTTATTATCGGTATTATTGTTGTTGAATAATCCTGCTAAAAAATTAAACATAAAAATTCCTCCTTCCAGCTTGCGCTGATTAAAAAATTAAAGTTAAATCGTAATTTTTAAATAGGTTGAATATAATAATTTTGTTTGTTTAAAAGGATTAAGCGGCTATTAAAACATTTTTGCGGGCGGCGGCGGGCATAAGAGCTATTTTATTGAGGTAATCTGAAAAATTCGATATGAAATTTTCAAAATCGGCGATTTTAAATTCAAGTGAGCGGCGGCAGGTATTAAGAACTTGTTGCGCGCCTTCGTTCATAATTATGAAGGCATTACGGGCTTTGATTCTGAGATCGTTCATGAGTCTGTAGAATTTGCCTACGCCGCCGTTTAATTTTCCGGATTTAGCCTCGATTAGGAAATATTCGCCATTAACGCGCATCATCATGTCTATTTCGGCGTATTTGCCGTTGGAAAGGCGTATTGAAAGGTTGGATGCGCAGGCGAAGTCGAGGCCGGGCAAATTGTCTTTGACGGCGGCGAGAATTTGTTCACGAATATAATACTCGAACCAGTGTCCGGTAAGTATATTGCATGTAGTAAATGATTTTATAGGGGTAACTATCAGGTTTTTTTTGTTGGCTGAAATATAATAACCGGAAATGGCCTTTGCGGCGTGAAGTTTGTGCATGAAGATCATAGCCATTTCGCGCTGTTCGCGGCTGAAATTTTCACGGGATACGCTGAAAGTCTTGACTGGATAGAGATTGTTTTTGAATATATCGTATATTTTCTTGATACTCTTGTAATTTTTGCCCATAAACATTGAAAGACCTTTAATTTCGGGAGAAAGTTCTTTAAGCTGTTCTTCCTGTTTAACGACTTCGATTTTTTTTGAAGCGAGGAAGTCGATAATTTCGTTTTCCTTCGTTGCATAGTAATAATTAATGCCAAACTGTGAGTCTAAAATGTTGTGACTTAAAGTATTCATATCGTTACCTCCTAAAATTATAAAATAATTGTTTTTAACTTAATTAACTTTAAATTTACTGACTATAACTTTAAAAAACTTAATTTAACTGTTTGTCATTTCTTAATTTGTTGACTGTACTATTTTGTTAAAATTTTAGTTAAATAACTTGTAAACATCTTTAAATATTTAATTTTAATTTTTTGAAAAAAGATGTATATTATTTTGTGAAATAAAAAAAAGGCCGAACTTTTTGTGTTCGGCCGTTTGTTTTAATTTGTTGTTATACATAATAATTATCGCGTGTTACTTTGCGCTGGCGGGTTTATCCAATAACTCCTTTATTATAATTGTCATTAAATGTTGTAAATGTGGCGCCCCCGGACTCGCGCATTCACGCATGCCCGTGGGCGGCCGATGTGCGGCATTTGCTTCATATAGTACTTTCGTGTGTTGCGGCGGTGCTGCATCTTAACTGATATCTGCTTTTGATCTTGCTTCGTCTTTTAAATTAATAAAATTAAAGCAATTAATTGGCAAAAGTATTATAAATAAAAGGTTATGATTTTTAAAACTATCAAATTATTTCAAGAATAAAAAAAGCGCCTTAAAGTTTTTAACAACTTTAAGGCGCTTTTTGCTTTTATTATTATATAGTTCAGGCAATAATTATTTATTATTCCGCAATATATTTATTTGGAATTTTGTCTATGATTTTTATTTTGTGTCTGTTAAGTTTACGATAAAAATTATCTTTATAGTAAATTATAATAAGCAAGTTAACATTTGTTAATGAAAATTTACATAATAAGTAAAAGTATAAATACAGTTTTTGTAATTATGAATCAGGGAGTTTGCACAAGACGCGCTGACACTGCGAGCGCCATGGGTGGCGACGGCGAGCAGTAGAAGTGGCCACTCCTGATACACAAAGTACTTGTCTTCATCAATATTGGTATCAATCCCTTATGAATCAGGGAGAAGTGGCCACGGACGTGCGTGGGCCCGTATAAAAGCGTTAATCCGTATCAATCCCTTATGAATCAGGGAGAAGTGGCCACGCAACCCCTGACCCCGATCCCGAACCTGCACCGGCTGTATCAATCCCTTATGAATCAGGGAGAAGTGGCCACCTCCCGTGCCTATGCCGGAATCGCCGTTGTCTGGTGTATCAATCCCTTATGAATCAGGGAGAAGTGGCCACTCCCCGCACGCAGGTCGGAGACTACGGAAACAGTGTATCAATCCCTTATGAATCAGGGAGAAGTGGCCACTATGTCTATGCGACCTTTATCGCGGGTGGCAGCTTGTATCAATCCCTTATGAATCAGGGAGAAGTGGCCACATCCCTGGCTTTGCTCGCTCGGCGCACGCCTGGATGTATCAATCCCTTATGAATCAGGGAGAAGTGGCCACGAAATTATGAAACCCTTGAGGGTTTCATAAAAGACAACAGAATAATACAAATTTGTATCAATCCCTTATGAATCAGGGAGAAGTGGCCACTGACCTATGCGCAGCGTAAAAACAAGAGTGGTGTGGGTATCAATCCCTTATGAATCAGGGAGAAGTGGCCACAAACTTTCTTAAATGAGAAAGAATATCAAGTTGAAGTATCAATCCCTTATGAATCAGGGAGAAGTGGCCACACTTATACCAAATTTAGGAAGAATCCTCCTTCAAAAGTATCAATCCCTTATGAATCAGGGAGAAGTGGCCACGATGTCACACCTGATTCGTTTATATTATTTAATTCGTATCAATCCCTTATGAATCAGGGAGAAGTGGCCACTTCTTATGGACGACCACAACAACGGTAATGCATCCACGTATCAATCCCTTATGAATCAGGGAGAAGTGGCCACTAACAGTGAGGAATTAAAATGCTACTTATAATAATTGTATCAATCCCTTATGAATCAGGGAGAAGTGGCCACATACGAAATAGGAACTGGAGAACGTCGTGAAGACGTATCAATCCCTTATGAATCAGGGAGAAGTGGCCACAAAGCTCTATATTCATACAAAGATAAACAAGTAATCGTATCAATCCCTTATGAATCAGGGAGAAGTGGCCACAAAGTAATCAAACACGGTATATTAACCTGCTTCAAAGTATCAATCCCTTATGAATCAGGGAGAAGTGGCCACTAATGAAATACAAGACGATCACTGTAAAGGTAATCGTATCAATCCCTTATGAATCAGGGAGAAGTGGCCACATAATATTGAGTTATACGATACAGGTTTATAAAAACAGTATCAATCCCTTATGAATCAGGGAGAAGTGGCCACACCTTTATCATAAGATATATAATGTAAAACAAAAAAGTATCAATCCCTTATGAATCAGGGAGAAGTGGCCACCTAAAAGATAAATAGGGAGTTCAAAAGTATCATTGACGGTATCAATCCCTTATGAATCAGG
>DIVV01000132.1 GCA_002423385.1 bacterium UBP16_UBA6123 | reverse complement strand
CTAACCCTTTCTCTCCCTCCCTGATTTACGTTCCACGTTCCACGTTCCACGTTCTACGTTCCGCGTTCCAATTTCTACTTTTCACTTTCACCTACACCGACACCAACACTAACATTATATTCTTAATCGTGCCATTATCGCCTACTATTTGAAATTACGCCCATAATTTAGTATAATTAAATTAAGACGGTCAAATAAATAAAGAAAAATATATATAACGAATTAGACAATACAAATAGAAGAGAAGATAAGAAAGAAAGGAGGGGTTATTATGAGTGAAAACAATCAAAATCATCCTGCAAGCAACAATTTACAACAGCAACCCGCATCCACAAACTCCGCGTTCAAGCAAAACGCCGAGACGCAAAATTCAACGGAAGCCGACGATTATCTGGGTCTGCCGCCCGAAGAAGATTTATTGGTTTCTTTTAAAAAATGGCTGGTAGATAACAACCCTTTTTATTTATTAAGCGTATTTTTCATGTTCTGGGGGCTTTATTTAGCCAGCGTTGACGGCGCCACGGGGCGCGGGCCCGAATCGCTCAAGGGACTTTTAATTTTTTACGCGGTCGAAAATATATACGAATTAATAATGTTCGCCATGGCTCTCTACTTGCTGCATAAACGCGTCAACCAGCCTCACGGAAGGCTTTTAGTCTTTTTTATGATTATATTTTTATGTGACGCCACTATGTATCAGTCGGTGATAGCCAATTCATGCGCCATTGACACTATCTGGATCGGCGCTGCGGTATCGGCGCTTTATTTTATACTCGCCGCGCTTAAAATAGGTTTATTGATTCATTTTTTAAGGATCAAAATATGCTACGAAGCGCTTTTTTACTCGCTGGCTTCGTTAGCGCTTTTATATTTCATCCCCCATATCATCAATTATTTAGTCATAACCAATACTTCCAATTACAACGTGTGGTGGATATTTTACGATATAATGATAGCCGCCGCGCTGATACAGCTTCCCGTTATAGCGGCTAACTGGAATAAAAAATACGACGACTTCGTTGACGAACGCGATAATAAATACTGGGGTGCGACCGAACTTTATTTTTATAAATTAATCGTCATTATCCCTTTTATTGCGGTCCCGGTCCAGATTTTATTAAACGCGGCAAGCGATTTAAAGTCAATCGATCACAGTTTTTCTAACTTCGATTACGGTTTCGTGCCCTATATCTTATTTTCAGCATTTTTCATTCAATCGGTATATAAAAAACTCATCAATTCATATTCCATATCACTCAACGCCTATGATTTCACTTGCACACTCGTGATATTCGCGGCCGCGGTAATAACCAGACCTATCGATATATCAGTATTCGGCGATACAGCCCTTTATCCGCACCGTATAAATATTTTTTTAATAGTAGCCGCTAATATAGTATTTTTCGTAACACGCAAAAATTACATGAGCATTTCATTCGCGGCTATTTTAGGCTTGTACTACACCAAATCGTACTATTACGGCGTGATCGAATATATCAATTCATCGACGGTAACGCGCGCTGCTGCATTTATAACCGTTTCGTTCATAATGCTCGCGGCCGGATTCGCGTTAAGTTTATCGGGCCGCACGCCGGCGCCCGTTTCATTAACCGCCGGAAGTGGCAGCATCAATGGCGGCGGTGAAGCAAGCGGCAAAATTAAGGAATCTGGAGAAGGTAAAAATTCATAATGGACGTTAAATTTATCGATATCGTCAGTTATAACTCAAAATTCGCGCACCCCGGCGGGGCCGTCCTGTTTTATGTGCCCCCGCCCGGGCGCGGCGAAGCCATCAAGCTCCGTTACGGCAAAGATAAGGACGGCGCACTGCACTCGTTTGTTTTAGCAGGCGCCGCGCCGCTTTTTAAATGGCGCTCTCATAAAAATATTACCGGATTTCAAGCCGGCGTCGGTCGTGGCGCTATCGAGAACGGCCTTCTCGATTTAATTCTGAATCAATGCAGCATAGCGGCTGATTTCAATATTAAAACTGCCTACGAATCATCTTTAGATTTATTGTGCGCGCTCGAACCGGGGTTTTATTTAATTGCCTTTAACGATCATTTTCCAGCTTCGATCAACGGCGGTTTCTTCGGCGAACTGCCTGCACATGATTACCAGTACTATAAATTCAATTACCCGCACGCAAAGCCGCGAGCTTTTCCGGCATATTTAGTTCCAACAGCCGCGCCCGCCGCCTTAGATAATTTAAAAATTAAACACTACCGCAAATTAATAAAAGCAGGAGCAACTATTTTTGCTACCGCGATTTATTTTGACGACTTCATGAGCCTTATACTCAAAGGCCACCACAAAGCAGCTGCGGCTTACTTGGAAGGCCGTAAAATAACCTGCCTTACCGTAATTCCATGCTCGGGCTACGCGCACGATAATAAAAATATCACGACGCTTTTTTTCGGCGGCGATCAAATCGACGCGACCGGTATCACCGGCGATTATATAACTGAAATGATAAAAATAAAAAAGGATAAAATCCTGAACGAAGACGAAACACAAAAAAACGCAACGGTAATAAACGACGAATGGAATCTTAAACGTAATATTTTAAATAAGATATTATACGACATCTCAGGCGGCGGCACGCCGGAGAATGCATCGGACTGCGCAAACAGCGTATCAGACGGTTCGCTATTACCATCGCCGCCGACGCCCGATTACGAAAGTTTAAAAATAATCGAAGGTTATTCGATTTTAGGCGATCTAAACGATACCCGGATCGATGCTCTCTTAAATTCGCCCTCACCCGATTACGTTGCCATCGAAATAGCACTTGATATGCTTATAGAAACAAACGATAAGCGCGCATACGGCTTCGCATATAAAATAGCAAGCTCGGAAACCTATATAGGCCTCTGGACGGCCGCATTTACATATCTGGCGCAGTTTAAAAACAAAGAAGTGGAAGATTTATTTATTAAGTATCTGATAAATGACGAGTGCGCCGTCGATGATATAACCCGAATAGTCGATAATTATCTCGAACAAGCATAATAAAAATGGCTTTTTTTCAAAATGATGGGACCGGGGGACTGGGACCGGGACGGGGGGAAAGAAAGGGTCGAAGACC
>DIVV01000168.1:5638-22167 GCA_002423385.1 bacterium UBP16_UBA6123 | reverse complement strand
CTTAAAATTTCCAGGATTATTTTGGTCTTTGTTTCGCTCGGATATTTTTTTCTCATACTTTAATTATACACCTTAATCGAGCCGTTTTTTTTGTCTAAATTTTCTTATCCATTATAGTTTTTGTTATGCAAAAATTTATGAAAATTATATGAAGATGAATAATAAAATTGAGGCCGATAAAATATTCAAAATAGAAAAAATCGGTAATGACTATATTTTATCTGGTAAATTATATGATTCGTATAAATCTACACCTTATCAACAAACATATAAATATAAATATTTTGAAGTTTTACCTGACAATAGTGGTAGTATCACTAAAACAGGTGAAGTAAATGTAAAATTATATCGTGACGCTAAAAATTTCTTGAATTTGATAAAAAATATGGTAATGTTGCAGTCGCTGGATAAAATCGATTGCGTTATAAATGGCCAAAGCCGAAACGCAAAACGTACACTTGATATGTGTGATTATATAAACGATTTTCAACCATCGAACGGTTCGGAAGCGGGAGATGCCGAAGAAAAAATCGCCCCTGAACAATTGGAACGTTATAAAAAATATGCATATGCGCAATTAGAAATGGACGATTATATTGACTATTATAAAAAAAAACCGGTTATAAAAGATTTGTATGTTGCTCGAACAACAGATATAAAATTATCGCCTACTGAAATTGTTCATCCAAATGAATTTTTAACTCTCTGTGCAAAAGCTGATTTAAGCGATTACTATAAATTAATTGCACCGGACAATGCTTTTTTATGCAAAGTATATACAGTTAAACAAAATGTTACGGATAATAACGATAATGAAGGCACACCCAGTTCTTCGGTAATCATTGTAGCGTCTAAGAGTGAAAACGAATTGGAAATAGACAGGCAAAAATTGATTACTTTAATTCCCGATGTTTTAAATAGGGGATTTTACGCCAAATTTCAAGTTAACGAAACCGATTCAGATGACGAAACGCCTCAAACACCACCTCCTGTAATTAGTTTAAAGAACACGCAAAGAAAGCCAAAGAAACTGCCAGAGAATGTGATTACATATAACAATTTAATAAAATTCGGCGTGGATGCGGTACGCGAAAGTATTTGCTGCATTAAAAACTCTTATACTGAAGACGCTATATTAAAAAATTTATATACCCATAATAAGTACTTTACAAATCAAACTAATAACAGTTATAGAAATATGCTGGGTTATTTTAATGATTACTATTTTAACAAAGAAAAATTAATTTTTCCAAATATCAGCGATTTAGCAATTAAATATGGAGGTGTCCAACACAGCTATTTTGATATTGATTTTATTGACGATCATCATCATGTTAAAATGACAGTAAGCCAGCCAGTAAAAAACCAGGCAGATTGGTTGATCATTGACGCTCATGGCGACCCGGATAGCACACGAAATGGTGCTATAATAATCGCAAAGCCCGATCCTAATAATCCATCACATGATGAAACAGTATTTCAGGTTAACCCTTGGGAATTAGTCGATAAGATAAATACTTCAGAAGAAAAATCAAAATATAGCGAGGACGTCGATGTGCTTATTTTATTGGCGTGTGCTACGCTACCATGGATAGATAGCGATCCCTTTGCATCCACTCCTGAAGGGTATAAATACTCTAAAGGTTGGCACAAAGTCTTACCCGATGGGATTATCCTTGGCTTCAAGCTCAACACTCATGATGTGGTTAATCGAGAAATAACACGCGAATTAAATAGACAACTACATAAATTGCCTCAAATGAATAAAGAACAAACTAGAGCATGGTTACGCTCGTTTTGGAAAGATGTAAATGAAAATCTCTATAATGAATTTTTCAGAAATCCCAAATTAAAAGTTAAAAATATTGAAAATGAGGAAGTTGAAATTGATAATCCACGTGTTGCGGCTTTGGGTGCTGCTGTTTTAGATAGAAAAATGCATGTTTCATATAAAGAGATGCCGATAATAATTGATGAAAAAATAGTTGAGTATAAATTCGAAGAAGATACTAATGAATTTAGCCATTAACAGGAGGATATAAAATGTTTAAAAATGTAGTTACGTTATTAACCTTAATAATCTTGCTTTGTGCCCCTTCAACACAAGCTGAAAATTCCAACGATTATGAAATACTTTTAAAAGATAAATATTTAAAATTTTACGAAATCATTGAAAGAAAAGACGTTTCTGATTTTGATCTTCATAAAGATATCCATATTGCTATAGAGTTGCTTGAAGAAGTTGTTAAGCAATACCCACGTACGCGTACTGCAGAAAATATGCTTGATATGATATCACATAGCATTTGTTGGGGAAATGATCCGGTTATGCGCAACAAATACGAAAAAATGAAAGAAAAATATTTAAACACTCTTGACGATCCTGATACCGAACCGGCTGAAAAACTAATATTTATGGTCATTGCACCGTGGCTCGAATATGAATTTACTGTTAATGAAAAAGCCATGAAAAAAATTTCAATTTTATGCAATAAAGGATTACATAAAATGAAAGACTATTGTACCAACGAAGATTATGCAGCTTTGGCTCTAATTGAAGCGAGTAAAATTGACAGAAAAAAATATTTAAACGAATTTAAAGAGAAATATCCGAATCATCCCTTAATTTCAGTAGTTGAGACCATGATAAACATTAATAATTATCATCAATTTAAAGATTTAAATGCTTTAACTACAGCTACTGAAAAAAAGTATGAAAAATACAAAAATGATATATTACCGGGCGGTGTTTCGGCCGAAATTTCGTTATACCATTCTTACGCTTCAATTTATTATATGAAAGGTGATAAAGAAAACGCTTTAAAATACTACAATATAATAAAAGAAAAAAATCCTGATTATTATTTGTTGCCAAAATTAAAGTTATATTTTAATAATGATGAAATAAATAATTAAGAGCAGTTACACAAAACTATTTAAAATAACCGCCAGAACGACGCGCGTACCTACAGCACGTACAGTCGTTCTGGGCAACCTTTAACCACACATAAGCAACCCATATCAAACTTTCCTGTTTTTCCATGTTACATTTCCTCACATTAAACTGCCGCCGGACCCATCGCACAAGCGCGTGGACGCTCGTCACCGCCGCCCAGCGGCGGCTCCTCGGGATCTCGCCCGCGCGAGCCCCGCGCTTTTTGCGGATAAAGTTTTAACACATCATTAACATTACCGTATATCAACGCCGCCGCTTCGAAAACCACCCACAGCGCAAAAAGCGCTGCGGGCCTGTGTCCTGGCTCGGTCATGCGGGCTCGACCAAATTCGNNAACTTCGCCAACGCGCAGGCGTTATCTGAAATGCCGCTTGGCCAGCGCTCTGCACATTATACTTTCTGCATTTTTATTATAATTTTCAAGAAATTAAATAAGAACGCTTGATTAATATACATCATAATTGTATAATGTATATGAGGTGAATTATGAAACGAACACAAATATATATTTCCCATGACCAATATGAATTCTTAGAAAACTTAGCTTTTTTAACAAGCAAAAAAGAACATAAACGAATTTCTATTTCTGAAATTATCAGAAACGCTATAACTATGTTAAAAGATCATTATAGTAAAAACAAAATCGAAGATAAAGACTTACTATATTTAAAAAAGCAGGCAAGCAAATCATTAGAAGAAGTATGGGATAACGAAAAGGACGCCGAATATGACAAACTATAAATCTGGCGATATTGTTATAATTGAAGTTATATTTTCAGAGCAAAACGAAAGCAAAAAAAGGTCGGCTCTGATTATTAGCACTGACGAATATAATAAAAAAACCGCAAAGATATTATAATTGCTGCAATTACCAGCAACACTTCAAGAATCTTACTTGGAGATACATTAATTGACGACTGGAAAAAAGCCGGTTTATTATGCTCTTTGGTTGTCACTGCAACCATACAAACAATTAAAAACGACATGATCATAAAAAAACTTGGGGGGTTATCGAAAAACGAACTTGAAAATGTAAAATTAAATCTCAAAAAGGTCATTATTTAAAATAATCTTTAAATTGCCAATCGTTTCGTTGCCAAATTAATAAAATGGCTCTTTCGTATTTCATGTGGGTAACTTGCTAATCAGATATATTTTAAAAATTCAAGAAATTAGGGTGATTTTGTGAAAGTAATAACATTAAAAACTGTATCTGTAAGTATTTTGTTGTTTGTATTAGTAATATCGGCTTATGTTGTTCCGGCATTTGCGACATTTAACGGCGGCTATAAAACGATAAATCTGGCCTCTTTTTTCGGAGAATATAAAAGTTCCGCGTTTATTTTATATAACTGCGAAACTGGAATAACTTATGTTTATAACTATGAATTAGCGCAAAAGCGGATATCGCCTTGTTCTACTTTTAAGATACCTAATTCTTTAATAGGGCTTGAAACAAAAGTTATTTCGGGTGAAAATCATGTTATAAAATGGGACGGCACGCCCGGTTATTTTAAAAGTTGGAATTGCGATCATACACTGGCTTCGGCTATTAAAAATTCGGTCGTATGGTATTATCAGGCGCTGGCTAAAGAAGTAGGCTTTAAGCGAATGAAAAGTTTTATAGACTTGATCCAATATGGCAATATGGATATCTCCGGCGGCAGCCTTAAAATTTCAGCATTTGAGCAGGTCGAGTTTCTTAAAAGCCTGCTTTTTGAAAAGCTTCCGTTTACGATTGAAAATATGAAGATTGTAAAAAAAATAATCGAGCTCGACCGCAACGAAAATTACCTTTTAAGCGGAAAAACCGGATCGGGTATGGAATCAGGCCATCATGCGTGCGGCTGGTTTGTCGGAACAGTTGAAAATAAAAATGCGCGGTATGTATTTGCGTCGGTAATAGAATGCGGTTACAATCTTGAAGAAAAGCCGCCGATGGGGATGGAAGCGAAGAAAATAACCATATCGATATTAAAATCGCTTAAAATAATTAAATGAAAAAAATAGATAATTCTGGCAGTGGCGTCCCCGCGCGAAGATTTGCTTGAAGGAAAACCTCTGAACGTGGCTGAATTTGCGGTTCATCTTGATTAGATAAGAGACGACGGAGCTGAAGAATATCTTTGATTCAGACGAATTGATCGAGGAATAAGTTAGTTCTATTTTGGAACATACTGCAATTATAGTAAGTATATAACAAAAAGTATTATAACCTTGATGTCGTTATTTCAGTTGATATTGATTTACTGGCGCATTGGCAAATTAATTACCGGTCACCATTTGTAAAAGCCGGCAAAAATTTTTCGGAGCGAAGCCTCCGCAGGCGCCGGAGGCGCCGAGGACAGCGAGCGGAGAAAAGATTTTTGCTGGCAACAAAGCAAAAAAAATATTTTACGATTATGACTATGTTGGCGCTTGTAAATATTTCGCCAGAGAAAAAGGAATCGATGAAGTCAGATACCCAGAACTCATATTGAATTACATGAAAAAATACTATGAAATCAATAATTTTAAAGTAAGGCAATTGTTTGGCGTGAATAAATTCAAGGCGTCGAAATTATTGAAAAAACTTACGGAAAGCGGCCATACCGAAAGATTCGGCGGCGGAGATCGAGTCTTAAATACAAACTAATCAAGAAATAAACGATTATTCGGCAACGAATTTAGTTGCCGGCAACCAAAAAAAATGTTAGTTTTGTAACATCCAATTAACTATATAGTTTTATTTATAAAAGCAAAAAATAAAAATAGGACGGTAAAAAATGAAAAAAACGTTCGGCGTCATTCTTAGTTATATTATATTTTCGATAATTTTCATTGCCGTCCGGCCGGCGTTTGCGACCGATGAGATCGAGTTGCTGTGGGAAAAATTTGTAAGCCATGAAAATGACAAACTGCTAAAAGCCGCTGTTAAATATCTCGATGAAATTTATGAAAAAAGCGTAAAAGTCAAAAAATATTCCGACGCGCTCAAGGCTATATTCAAAAAAGCTGTTATTCAAAGGCATATGACGGGACCTTTTTCACATATACGTACTGTTGAAAAGGCGGCCGAAACGGCTATTTCGGAGCTGAAGCCTCTGATGCTGATAGTTCTGGCGGAATGGTATAAAGATCATATCGAAAATATTCGCGATAACGTTTTTAGAGAAAGGAATTATTCAGGCGTTTCACCCGGCGATATTTCTGAATGGGATAAAAATACGACGATGGCGAAGGTGATATCTTTATATGATGAAGCTGTTAAAGAGTCCGAAAAATCCGGCGGTCTTAAAATATCCAGTTATTACGACGCCATCGAAAAAAGCGATATGCCGGAATCGTTTCGCCCGGCGCTGCTGGATTTTGTCGCTCACAAGGCGCTGGATTTTTATTATAGTACGCAATATATGGATAAATATGCCATAGACGAGAAGAAGAAATTGAGCTACGATCCGGCATTATTCGCGGAAGCCGAAGAATTTGTAAAATTCGACGCGGACCGGCTTTATGGTCAGGAAGCGAGCGATTCGGTCATTTTAAAATCCATCAAACTTTATCAAAAACTGCTGGCGTTTCACATCAAAAATAACAACGAAGCGGCTCTTATTGATTGCGATACGGACCGGCTCGCTTTCATGAAAAATAATTTGAAAAGTGAGAATATCGGCGATATTTATGTAAAAGCGGTTAAAAAGTTTATCGAAAAATATAAAAAAAATGAAGTATGTGCGACCGCCTATCTCATGCTTGCGTGGTATTATGAAGATGAAAAAAATCTTATTGAAGCGAATAAATATTTGACGGAGGCTGAAAAGCTCTACGAAGGAACGTTTTATTATCAAGATATAGATAAAGCCAGAAGCCGGATTTTTCCAAAGTATTACAGTATAGCTGCTAAGAAAGTATTTCCACTTTCGGCTGATAATGTTATGACG
This sequence comes from bacterium UBP16_UBA6123, assembly GCA_002423385.1. Classification (GTDB taxonomy): domain Bacteria; phylum Muiribacteriota; class UBA9980; order UBA9980; family UBA9980; genus UBA9980. The sequence goes on along the minus strand of DIVV01000168.1, from coordinate 15,291 downwards.
CTTGAGTATAAAAATATAAGCCGGCTTTATTTCAGGGCGGTGGAAGAAAATTACGAAAATTACGAAGAATATACGGGCAAGCGTTCATATATGAAATTGGACTCTATAGAGGCCATAAACTCGGCGCTTGAAAGAAAACCGGCTGGCGAATGGAGCGTCGATCTTAAGCATAGTGAAGACATGGGTATTAAAACGCAGGAAGTTAAAATGCCGCTTTTGAAAAAAGGCTTTTACAGAGTATTAGCCGGTTACAAAAAGGATTTTTCTACGTTTGAAAATGAAATCAAATATTGCCTTTTGTGGATATCGGAAATCGACGCATTCGTAGGAAAGCTCGAACATAATAAAATAAGCGGCACTCTCCGGCATGCACTTACTTTCGAGCCTTTGAAAAGCGCAGAAGTTAACATATGTTACTTATCATCCAGAGGCAGAAGAGAAAAAAAGAAGCTGTCGACGGATGAAAACGGCTATTTCGATTTTTTTTCAATTGATTTAGATAAGTATGATTCTTTGGAATATTTACAATTCGAGCATGAAAAATACGGAAAATATCTGGATTTTTCATGTGAAAATCTTCGAATAGAAAACAATTACAGCAATAGGTATGATGATGTCGTTTTTTTTACTGACAGAGCGGTGTACCGTCCGGGGCAGGAAATAAAGTGCAAGGGCGTCTGTATAGATGTTAATAAAAACGCTTCTTCGTATAATGTCGTAAATAATAAAAATGTAGAGCTGGCTTTGTCGGGGCCGGATAATAAATTTATATCGTCTCGATCGGCTGTAACGGATAAATTTGGTTCGTTTTTCGTAAAATTTCAAATTCCGGAAAATATTCTTACCGGAAGATTGATGATCCGGGATATCAGCGGCCGCAGGTACGATGAAAATTATTACGGCTCGAATTGCACCGTGCTGGTAGAAGACTATAAAACGCCGTCGTTTTGTATGAATATTGAAAATCCTTGTGGTACTTATACTTATGGCGAAGATATAATCGTGGATGGAAAACTTGTCGCCTTTAGCGGAGCTACGGTGCCTGAAGCTAAGGTTAAATACAGGGTTTTTTCAATGCCTTATTATTGGCAATACGCATGCAGCGAATCCGACGGCGGGTTTGATAACAGAATCAATAATTTTGCATCCGGCGATGTTAATTGCGATAAGTTCGGTAAATTTAAGATTTCTTTTAAAGCAGCGCCTTATTTTTATGTGCATCCTCGCGTTGGAAAGGTAGATTCGGAAATTACATGCTACAAAATACTTATAGAAGCTACCGATACCGCCGGAGTTACCGTATGCGACAATAAAAGCGTTATGGCGGGAACTGAAGCGCTTTACGCCGTTATGAGCTCTGATCCGTGGCACTATACGGATAAACGCCAGACGGTCAATATAGATATCGAAAATTTCAATGGGCAAAAAATAAAATGCGCCGGAACCGTCGAAGTCGTTTCGTTAAAAATGCCGTCTAAAGTCAGAGAATATGCTAAAGCGGAAAAAAATAACTTTTCAGGTTATAACTATGTATTTTCTGATTTTGATAGATATGTTTCTAAATATGAAGATTTTTTTGAAAAAGCGAACGGGCAGGAAACTAATTTGTGGGAGTGCTGGCTTGCGGACGAAACTATCGAAACCTTCGTTTTTAAAACTGACGACGACGGTTCCGCCGAAATCGGTTTAAATCTGAAAGGCGGCATTTACAGGCTTGTTATGAATGCCGTAAACGCCGAAGGAAAAAGAACCCGGACATATATGCCGATGATGGTTATTGATAAAAATTCCAGGATGTTTGATATTAAGATACCGTATTTTTTTGCCGTCAATAAAAAATCGATAGTTCCGGGAGAAACGCTGGAAATACTCTGCGCTACCGGATATAAGAAAAAATTCGCGATTTCGGCGGATATAATCCGGGGTGGAAAGAAAATAAAAAGTTTTGAAATACCGCCGGGCAAATCGCAAAACATTTTGAAGCTGCCTGTAACTAAGGAAATGGAGGGCGGATTCCGCGTTGAAACGCACATCGCCGGCCCGGGGATTTTTCATCGTGGCGGAACCAATGTGGAAGTGCCTATAACTTCCAATCGCCTGGATGTGAAATTTGACATTGAAAAAAATCAGCTTGCTTTTGGAACCGACGAAAATCTCGCGTTAAAAATTTTTGACGGAAGCGATCCTCTTGCCAGCGGCGAAGTGGAATTTGCGGCGACATTGTATGACAGGGCTCTTGATTCGATAGCGCCCCTTTCCTGGAAGGATTTTCAGGGACGTTTTCATATCGACCGCTGTAAAACGAGTCTGGTGAACTCTGATTATCCGGTTCTGTTCATATCGAGTGGTTATAAAGTGAAGGAAAAATATGAGGATGAAAATTACAGGCAATACGGCGATTTCACTGGAGAAACGCAGATCGGTTATTATAAAAGTTCTATAGAAAGGCCTTTTGGGAGCAGATACAGCCGGCTGGACCAATATCCCGATAATATTGAGAGTGAAAATATCAAAAGATATGAAAAATTAACTCGATACGCTCAAATTCCTGAACTTTTGTTAAAGAAAAAGTTCGGCGAGAAGCTGAAGGGTTTTAAAAATTTCAGGGATATATTCAAAACAAAAGGATTGGGCGCTAAAAGCCCTCTGGCACAAAACGGCGTTAATAACGCCGATCTTTTAAAAATATCCGTGAGGAAAGATTTTTCGGACTCGGTGTTTTTTTATCCGAAAATAAGTGCTAAAAAAGGCGAAGCAATAAAACTCGATTTTAAAATGCCTGAAAAATTAACGCAGTGGCGTTTTATAGGTATGGCCCACGGCGCCGATATGAAAAGCGGAATTATAGATAAAGTGTTCGTAACGAGCAAAGATTTGATGGTCCACCTCAATCCTCCGCGTTTTCTAAGAGAAAACGATATAGTCGAGATACCGGTTAAAATCGAAAATATGACGGCCTCTTCGGTAAAAGGACAGGCGCTTTTAACCGTACTTGATTCCGGCGGAGTAACTACGATTAATGAAGCTTTTGAAAATAACTTACCGTATAAAGAGTTTAGCGTCGGTCCTGATTCGGCGGTTTATATAAATTGGAAAATTAAGGCAGCCAGGAACGTTTCAGCTTTTTTGTTAAGGGCGGCCGTGTCCACGGAAAGTTTAAGCGACTCCGTGGAAGAACCGATCAACGTTTTGCCTGAAAAAACTAAACTTGTCGAATCTATTCCGATTTTTTGCAGGGGCGGGGCCGAAAAAAAATATCGTTTCGATGCTTTAAAAAATTTATTCGATGGGATGTCGTCGAGTGACGAAGCCGTTTTGACCGTGCAGATCGCGTCCAATCCTGCATGGTACGCTTTAATGTCGCTTCCGGTCATCGTCGAAGACGAACCGGATGAAATTACTACGGCAATATTTCAAAGGCTTTACGCCTGTTCTATCGCCAGAGCGCTTTTAATAAAATATCCGGACATTAAGAAAACGCTGGCAAAACTTATCGAAAATTCAGGAGTCGAGTCGAAACTAGAAAAAAATCAAAATTTAAAAAACGTAAAATTCGAAGAAACGTCGTGGGCGATTTCGGCTATCGAAGAAAAGAAGAGGCTTATGTCGCTCGAAAAAATTATGGATGAATCTTTTCTCGACGATAAAATAAATGGCTGTATTTCTAAATTAAAAGACAGGCGTGGGCCGAACGGATTTTTTGTCTGGTTTCCGGGCGGAGGCGAAAAACTCGAAGTAACGCTTTATATATGCGCCGGTTTTGCGAGGCTGAAAAAACTCGGAATTAAATTTGAGTATGGTCACTTTTTATATGATCAAATTTCAACGCTCGATAATCATTTTAAAAAAGCCTATGATCGTAAAATTTTAAATAACGGCACTCAGGAAATTGCAATAGAGCATATAGCGGCATATTTATATATCAGAAGTTTTTTTACGGACTATAACAAATATATCATGGGCACGAAATTTTTTAACGATCTTATTGAAACGGCTGAGAAAAACTGGAATAAAACCGATTCCAGGACGGTGATATCTTTACTGGGCGCAGCTCTCAAGCGGTTCGGCCGGACGGAAATATTCGATAAGGCCGTCGCTATGCTTAAAGATAATTCCACGGTCGATGAACGAGGAATGCGTCTGTCATGGATGAATTCAATAGGCTGCTGGTTTTCGGCAAACGTTCCTGTCGGAACGCATGCGGCCATGATCGAAACTTTCGATGAAGCCGGCGAAACGGAATGCGTCGAGCTCTGTAAGATGTGGATAATGAGCGAGAAACAGACGAGAGCATGGAGAAATAACGCCGTTACGGCTGAAGCTATTTACGCGCTTCTGGCGTTCGGCGAAAATTTAATGAATAACGGCTCTACTTCGGAAGTTTTACTTGGAAACAAGGCCGTTACCGCTGATGAGACAGAAGAAGGCACGGGGTATTTTGAAAAAATATATTCCGGTTCTGAAATCATTCCAGGATATGAGGATATAACTGTAAAAAAATCAGGCGCTGGTTTTCTATGGGGCGGAATTCATCTTGAATCGTCAAGAAAAATTTCAAAGATCGAAAATTATGCATCATCAGAGTTGAAGATCAAAAAAACTTATTGGATTGAAAGGCGCGGTTCGAAAGTTCCCGTTCTCGAAGAAATGCCGAAAATTCTTCATGTGGGCGACAAAATCGTGGTGCGTCTGGAAATTTTCGCTTCGCGCGTCTTTGATTTCGTTCACGTCAAAGACTTTCGTCCGGCCGGCTTCGAACCTTCCGATAAAATTTCCGGATTAAAATCTTCTAAATTTGGTTTATATTATCAGTCAAATCGAAAAGAGGCAACGCATTTTTTTATAGACACTCTTAAAGTTCGTGAAAGCATGATTATCGAATATGATCTTAATGCGGCTTACCGCGGTAAATTCGATTCGGGCCCTGCATCGATCGAAAGTTACTTTTCACCCGAATTCAACGCTCATTCCGAAAGCCGGCATGTAGAAATCTATTGACAGGTTTGGCATTTTGTCTGTTTTGTTTTGATAATACAGCAATATTATGTTATGGAGTTTTTGGCTTAAAAATAAAGGAGTTGAAAATGAGTAAAGAAAATATTGTCAAAATGTTCGAAGAATTAGATAATAATAAGGAATTAAAGAAAAAATATTCGGAAATATTACTTTCTCATTGTATAGAAACTGAAAAAGTTTTTAAAAATAAACTTATTGAATTCGGAAGAATTCTTCGGTGATTTCAGCGAATTGGATATCCCCATGGGGAAAAAAAGCGCCCCTTATCAATGATAAGATTCGACAATATGGCAATCGCAAGTTTACCGTGCAACCACGCAATTGCACTTTGAGGGTCGAACTCGCACCGCCGCGAAAAAAAGCAATCAATAATTTTATATTTTTTCAAGTTTATATCAAGTTTTGCTTGACAAATACAACATAATTTAATATAATTTGGTGACTACCTAAAATAAGAGATATAAATGAAAAATAAATTCGTTTTGTGCCGTGTTTTTTTAATTTCATTATGGAATTTAAATATTGCTTTCATATTAAAATAGTAAAAGGATAATATTATATGAAAAAATTAAAGATTACGCTATCAGCATTATTAATTCTATTAATATTTTGCCTGAATGTCGAGGCTAAAGATAACGAAACTAAATATTTTGTGGATGCAGTGAGTTCAGAAACTTTAAAAAGTACGAAATTAACGCCGGTGCTGGATTCGCCAATCAACACAGACGAGAATCTGGTATATTGCTCAACATTTCAAATGGCATGGAACGATTTGTGCAATAAATATGCAATGGGTACGCTTGAAATAGAAAAAGCGCCGGATTATGTAGAAAACCTTAATGCATTATATAAACAACAGCCGCTATTAAGCGAAGATTCTTATTTAGCGATGTCAGGTACCGGTAAAGAAAATATACTTGGTAAGATCAACGATGCGGTCAATCGGAAATTCGGGTATTTATATAAAGATGAATTGCCGCCAAAATTTAACTTTCAAGTGAGATCAAAAGATATAGTAGCATTCGCGTATTTATACAAAAGTCTTGAATTTGGTATGCCATTCGATATAACCGATACACGGTATATGATACATCGTAACAAAATTTTTAAAATAAATACTTTTGGGTTTTATCGTTATATGGGAGAAAAATTTAATAATCAGTTCAAGGTGTTATATTATACTAAAAACAAAAAGTCCTTAATTATAAAATTAATCGGTAAATCTTCAGAGGAAGTAATAATATCGACATTACCAGTCGCTAATAACCTTAGAGATACATATAATGACATAATTAAAGTCATCGATTCGAATAAGGAATTCCAATCTATTGAAGTTTTAAATTTTTGCATACCTAAAATTAATTTTAATATCATTGGTAAGTATAACGAATTACTCGGAAAAAAAATTATCAATAAACGATCTTTGCGTTATAAATACTATATTAAAGACGCGATTCATAATATATGCTTAAATTTAAATCCAAATGGTTCAAAGACATTTCTTCGTTATTCATATATGGGAATACCAGATATGGTTCCAGTTAATATCGAATGTCCTTTCGTGATATACATAAAAGATAAAACTAAAAACATGCCATACTTCATGGCTTATGTTGCGACACCCGAACTGCTTGATAAAAATAATGATATTACAAATATTGTTGACGAAAAAGCAAAAAGGAGGCTTGGCAATATAACTGATAAAGCAGAAACGCTAGACGTTGAAATTGTACAGAATCCCATATTGGAGGTAATTTGTCAATATTTCGAACCGCGTATTGAATATTTATTTATGCCTAAGGAGTTAAAATTCATAAACGCGCAAGTCAAAGATGGTTCCAATACTTTATTGCTGGCGCTCAAGCGAAAGACATATATACAATCACAAATGCAAAAAATGTATAAGAAGAAATATGGTGGTGACAAAAGCAAGTTTGAAGAATATTCTTCAAAAGTAATACCCAAATATTATAATGATTTAATCAGATATTTAGTTAGTAATGGTGCTGATATTAATTCAAGTAACGACTCAGGATCGACGCCGTTAATATACGCAACCGAGAACGGCGATTTTGAAATTGTAAAGTTATTATTAGAATCAAATGCCGATATTAAAGCGAAAAGAAAAGACGGAAAAGACGCTTTAACAATTGCGAAAGATAAAAAACATGCCAATATTATTAAACTTTTAATAGAAAAGCAAAAATAAAATGAAACAGCCGGTGAAAACGCGTTAATGAGCCTCGCCCGCCGCGCCAGCTTGCAGCCGGCAGCGACGGGCGATCAGCAAATCAGTAAATTAACAAGACCGCACACATTTCAACCACCACAGCCAGAACGGCGCGCGTGCTTCCAGCCTGCACCGCCCTTCTGAAAAAAGTTAACAGAATTCATAAACACCCTCACATCAAACCTTCTCAATTTTTCATATAAATCCCAGCAACCTAAACAAGAGGCAGCGGGGTTATAGTCTAACAAGCGCGTAGGCGCTGCGCCGCTCCTCGCCCCCGCTGCCAGCCTCATCACAACCATCCGTGTTCTCAGCTCGCTCGGTTGCACCTCGCACCGTCGCAAAAAAAGCAATCAATAATTTTATATTTTTTCAAGTTTATATCAAGTTTAACTTGACAAACACAACATAATTTAATATAATTTGGTGACTACCTAAAATAAGAGATATAAATGAAAAATAAATTCGTTTTGTGCAGTGTTTTTTTAATTTCATTATGCATTTTAATTATTCTATCGATTTCTCAATCTATGGACCATTTTTTTACTTTCAACAAATCCATTTTAAATAAAAATCAATCACATTTTTCTTTTCTTAATATATGGAATTTAAATATTGCTTTCCTGCGGTGTGAAACATATTAAGCGAATACCACGGAGGAGATGTTATGAATAAAAAAAAATGGCTGTTTATAATATTAGTTTTAATAACGCTAATATTAGTTTTAAGCAGAACAAAAAATGAAAATATTGACAATGCTGGCGAATTGGCATATTTTGATTTGCAAGAAAAATATGCTGAAATTGCAATAAAGGAAGAAGAAGATTATAAAAAATTTATGAATGAAGAAGATAAGTACATAAGCGACAGACCGTCGGCTGCAAAAAGTTCTGAACTAATTGAAGATACAGTAATTGCGCCCGTTCTAGAAACCAAAATAAACATGAAAAAAAACTATATATATTGCGCAACCGCTCAGTTTGCATGGAACAGCCTTTGTAACGATGTTTTTAAAGGTACCGTCGAGATCGAGAATGCGCCGTATTATGTTGAACATCTCAATAACCACATCACGGATTTTTCATTTTTATCAACCTCAGAATGCATGGCACTGGCTGATTTTATTAAAAACAAAATATATGAAAGAATTGATAAAGAACTGGCTGAAAAATTTAATGAATCATTAAAAAAACTTGGAATAACTAAACTTGGAATAAATCCAGAAGACATATTCGCTTTTTCATATCTTGCAAAATCAATAACTTTTAAAGAAAAATTCAACAAAATAAGAAAAGCGCTTGCATTTAAATTTGGCGATAAAAAAGTGGATGTAAAAGCGTTTGGAATCGACAATAATCATACTAATGAGCAAATGTGCGAACAAGCTGTAATACGATATCATAACACCTATCGACCCGAAATCCCAATCGGATTAATATTAGAATTGAAATCTCAAAAATCGGATGAAGAAATTATAATATCGACTTGTACCGTTGAAAATACTTTACTGGCATCATTTGTTATGCTCGATGATCTGATTAATTGCAGGGGCGAAAAATATATAAAGATGGATGATAAAGAAGCGAAAAGAAGTATGACTGAATATATTAGCAGCATCGCACCTACAAATATTGACAAATATGAAAATTTACATATACCAGTCATTAATTTTAATGTAATTCACAAATATAAAGATATATTGGGTAAAAGAATTAAGAATCAGAATTTAGATAAAAACTATATTATAGCCGATGCCGTACAATGGATTTATTTTTTATTGAATGAAAGTGGAGCTGAACTAAAGTCGTTTGCGGCATTTCATATTCTCATTGGCCCAAATAATCCATATGTAATTGACAGGCCATTTATAATTTATTTAAAAGAAAAAAAATCGAAATATCCATATTTTATGGCGTATATAGCTAACGATGAATTGCTTGTAAAATTTGAGGAAAAAAATAAATAACAATCTTAAAACCGATCAGATACTTCGTGCCCGCCGCGCCGGCTTGCAGCAGGCAACGGCAGGCGATCGGCAAATCAGTAAATTAACAAGACCGGCAAACAGTCCAACCACTACAGTCAGAACGGCGCGCGTGCTTCCAGCCCGCACCGCCCTTCTGATAAAAGTCAATAGAATTCATAAACACCCTCACATCAAACCTTCTCAATTTTTCATATAAATCCCAGCAACCTAAACAAGAGGCAGCGGGGTTATAGTCTAACAAGCGCGTAGGCGCTGCGTCGCTCCTCGCCCCCGCTGCCAGCCTCATCACAACCATCCATGTTCTCAGCTCGCTCGCTGGGCGCTCGCAGAGCCTCGAAAAGAGCATTAGTTATCCTGAACAAGAAACGGATAAGAAATTAAAATTAAACAGGTTTCGCGGCGCGCTCGGTTGCACCTCGC
>DIVV01000168.1:0-5596 GCA_002423385.1 bacterium UBP16_UBA6123 | reverse complement strand
AAATTAACAAATGAGTCCGCCCGATGATTGAATACAACGAAGAAGAACCGCTATAATACTCAAGATATTCCAGTGAAACATATTTTTTACTATATAATAGGCGATAAAATGCCCAAAAATTAAATGGAGTTGGCTTATGGTTGAATTTAAATTGTTAAAAACATTAAAATTTATTTTACATCCTTCTTCCAGACTTAACAAAGTATTATATTTTTGCTTATTTTTGCTTTTTTTTTACTTTGCTTATTATTCGTTTACATATTATAATCAGCTGGAAAATCTATCGTCTAAATATAAAGTTGATGCTTATTTCAATATATGTAATTCATTTTTAGTTTTGTTTTCCCATTTTATGAGTATGTATCCTATGATATATTTCGCTATTATTTCAAATGAAAAAAAGACCACAGAAAAATTAATGAAGACTTTTTCTTGTAATCAACTAAAAAACAATTTTATTTTGCTCAGTTTTGCCGCAACACTTTTAACGCTTTTACCGATGGCTATTGTAATTATATCATATGCATATTTATATGATGGATTTTGCACTACTCATGATTATTATAACCATATTATAAATATTTTAACTATATCACCATTATGGTTTTTATATAATATAATTTTAATTCTATTTTTTATGGTTTTGTTTAGAAGCGATATAATAATTACAATTGTCGTTTCATATACTTTATTTATATCACTTTCAGGCATGTTCATTGACGAATATTTAAGTGGCAAATATGGTTATAAAGTTATTTTTTTCAGACATTCCTCGCCAAGCATTTATGATTCAATCAGCGATAGTAACTCATTTAATTTTAAATATTCATGCGATTGGTCTATTTTATATTTTTTAGCTTCATTGATATTATATTTTTTGTTATCTAAAAAACAATTTATCAAATCGAAGTTTTTTAATATTTCAATTGATAAGTAAAATGTTTAACCTAAAATCCCGAGGTATTATTATAAGCAGGTTTCAACACCAATTCCATTCAATACAGGGTTTATTGCCTGCTTTATTAAATGAAAGGCCAAAGATACTTCTCGCCATATACTTCTTACCATTGAATCTTCTTCGGTGATTTCAGCAAATTGGATATCCCCATGGGGAAAAACCTCGATCTGATTTAGCTCAACAAACATTAAAAGATTCTTATTAATCTTGACTTTTACAATGAAAAATATTATAATCACTAAAAATGTTATAAAAACCGTGTAAATGCAAAAAACTTTACATGAGAATTATTATAAGGAAGAATAATGAAAAATATACTGATTATAACTTTAATTATTTTAATTTTTCAACCGGCCTATGCGGAAAACAGACTAAATATATTCAGTTTAATCAACCAGGAAATTGTTGTTTCAGACCATTTTGCCGGGCAAAGTTTTACGTTAATTAAAGAGCGTGAAAAATATTACGTTATTAGAAAATATTTTGGTTCTGGAGTTCCAGTTATAAACACCATAAAATATAATGCCTTAGTTGAAAGCGATTATCAGATAAGATTTAACGAAATAATTAAAAGCGATAATCAGACTGTCTATAAAAACAAACAAGATGAAAAATTTATTTTACGAATCGAAGACAATAACACCATCGGTTTATACCTTAATGGAATAAAGGTTGTCATCGATAAAAAGAATCCTTAAATTTTTATTCCATAAATAAAAGGCATCAAAAAAATAATATCTATGTCCGAAAATAGCGAGAAATATTTCGGAAGCTATGATATAATTTAGTGTATCAGGAAGGTGCTGATTATGATGGATGAAAAACATAAAGCCTGTTATGCGGCTTTCAAATCGAAAGATTATCGTTTCGACGGACATTTTTTTGTGGGAGTGACCTCGACAGGAATATATTGCCGTCCTGTATGCAGAGCGCGGTTGCCCAAAGCGGAAAACTGTATTTTCTTTGCGACCGCCGCTGAAGCGGAACAGGCAGGGTTTCGTCCCTGCTTACAATGCCGCCCGGAATTAGCTCCGGGTTTGGCGCCGATAGACGCTTTGCGAACCCTTGCACGCCTGGCCGCAAGACTGTTAGAGGAAAATTGTGGAAATATTGAAAATTTGGAGGAATTAGCCGCGCATCTTGGCTGCACCGACCGCCATTTACGACGGGTATTCAATGAAGAGTATCATGTGTCTCCCGTAGAATATTTGCTGACCTGTCGTTTGTTGCTGGCTAAAAGCCTTCTGACGGATACAAAATTGTCCATTCTGGATGTTGCAATGACTTCCGGCTTTGGAAGTCTGCGAAGATTTAACGATGTATTTAAAAAACAATACCATCTTGCGCCTACTGCTTTGCGAAAACAAACGGCGGAACATGCAAGACATTTCGAAGATAACACTACTTTAACGTTAGGCTACCGGCCGCCATATGAATGGGATAAACTACTGTCTTTTTTTTGCATGCGGGCAATTCCAGGTGTAGAGGTTGTTCGGGATGGGGCTTATTATCGGACTGTGCGGCTTGTCGCAAAGGGAGAAAAAGAAGCGGTTGGATGGATTAAGGTAGAAAATACTCCAAAGAAAAACGCTTTAAACATCACGGTATCAGCCTCTCTTTTGCCGGTTTTACTGCAGGTAATATCACGCGTGAAGCACATGTTCGATCTTAATTGCGACCCGAATATCATTTATGAAACGCTATGTGCGATGAATGAACTGAGCCCCGGTCTATGCGTTGCCGGCACACGGCTTCCCGGCTGTTTCGATCCTTTTGAAATGTCCGTAAGAGCAATATTGGGGCAGCAAATCACGGTCAAAGCCGCAACGACACTTGCGGGAAGAATGGCACAAAATATGGGAACCCCCATTCAAACAGGCATCGACGGCCTCACTCATGTATTTCCTTCAACAACAGCGATCATCAAAGAACCTGTTTCCGACAAACTGGGGTCGTCCGGTATTTTTGCCGTACGCGGAAACGCCATCTATGCCCTTGCGAAAGGCCTGGAAGATGGAATAATTATGCTCTCAACAGTACCCGACCCGAAAGTGACGATGGAACAACTTATGAAAATTCCAGGTATTGGAGCCTGGACTGCCGGATATATCGCGATGCGCGCTCTTGGTTGGGCGGACGCTTTTCTGGAAACGGATTGCGGCATCCAGAGGGCTTTGAAGTCTTCTACAAAAAAAGAGCTTCTCGCTCTGGCTGAAAATTGGCGCCCCTGGCGCAGTTATGCGACAATCAATTTATGGAATTCACTTTAGGAGGAAAACGATATGTATTACACAACAAATTATACTTCCCCCGTTGGACAGCTCACACTGGCAAGCGATGGCGATAACCTTACCGGTTTATGGCTTGAGGGGCAAAAATATTTTTGCGCTACAGTCGATGGATGTATGCGGCCTGAAAATAATATGAGTATATTTGATGCCGCTAAAGAATGGCTGGATGGGTATTTTGCAGGGAAAAATCCCGCTTTGTCCGAACTTTCGTTAGCTCCTGCCGGTGGAGATTTCAGGCAGGAAGTATGGAAATTGCTCCGTGAAATCCCCTATGGCATGGTCACAACCTACGGTGAAATCGCAAAAAAAATCGCGGTAAAAATGCACAAACAAAGTATGTCCGCTCAGGCGGTAGGCGGCGCGGTCGGTCACAATCCTATCTCCATTATCATACCCTGTCACCGTGTGCTTGGCGGCAACGGCAGCCTTACCGGCTACGCCGGAGGCGTCCATATCAAACGAAAATTGCTCGAACTGGAGGGCATGGATACGGCGAGTATATTTGTTCCCACGAAGGGTACCGCGTTATAGAAATCAAACGAAGGAGAACGAGTTCATGGAATCATTATATTTCAATCCAGGCTGTGCGCTTAGCCTTTATAAACCTGAAATGGAACAGCGAATCCTTGATACGCTAAATGAACGATACGCTAAAGTAAAAATACATAATATTTGCTGCCATCACGATCCACAGCTTCCCGGGGGCGGTAAAATCATCAATGTATGCGCAGGCTGTGACAGGCGTTTCCGAAAGCTGTATGCCGGCATTTCCACCGTTTCTTTGTGGGAGACGCTGGAGAGTATGCCGAGTTTCGCCTTCCCGGACTATCGCGGCGCGGTCATGACCATCCAGGATCCCTGCCCTGTGCGGGATCGGCCGGCTGTTCATCAGGCGGTACGCAATTTACTTCTAAAAATGAATATCACGATACAGGAACCCCGGCAGCATAGTGAAAAAACAGTTTGCTGCGGCGATGTGTTTTATCCAAAATTACCAGTTGAAAAGATTTACGAATTTATGCGCCGCCGGGCCGGTGAAATGCCTTGCGAAGAGGTCGTAGTCTATTGCGTATCATGTATCAAGGCAATGCATATTGGCGGAAAACGGCCGCGCTATCTTATCGATCTTTTGTTTGGTGAATCTACCGATCCACAAGAGTACCGCAGCGCGGAGTGGCATCGGCAGTTGGATGATTATATAGCCGAACATTAAGGGCAACCGTGTTAAATTTTGTCGGTTACGCTTTAATTATTTTTGAGGCCGAGATATTTAATTATTTTTGACGAGCTTTCATCGATGCCGGCCTGGACATTATGGATAATGATTACGCATTTTCTGCCGTCGAGGCTTATGAACATGAATGAATTGTAGCCGAGAATTCCGCCCGTATGGCCTATAAATTGAGAAGCGGACATCATCAGGCCGAAGCCGTAGCTATTTTCGGTATTGCCCGTTTCCGTGGAAACCCATTTTCTTTGCTCGGCGAGCATCGACGGCGATATTAAAGTTCCCCGCCGAAGGGCTTCAAGCCATTTTTTAGTATCAGAAATATTTGAAACGATTGAACCGGCCGCCCATGCCACTGACGGATCAATGGTTATCTGGACCGCCTGCGTCCCTTCGACTAAGTATCCGTTCATGTATTCGCCACTCATATTCGAGTCTAAAGGACAGTATGTATCATTCATCATAAGCGGTTTTAATATTTTTTCGGTTATAAAATTTTCCCATTTTACTCCGGACACTTTTTCGACGAGCATTCCGAGTATTATGTAACCGGTGTTTGAATAATTGTATTTTTCTCCAGGAACGAAGTCCAGTGGCTCATCTTTGATTACGTCGATTAATTCCTGCGGCGTCCATTTTTTAAGAGGGTTTGTCATCACGGCCATGCCGAAAGAATTGACGGCGGTATAATTATGATAGCCGGCGGTATGATCGGCCACCTGCCTTATACTGACTTTTTCGGCGTGAGGTATATCGGGTAAATATTTTGAAAGTTTTTCGTCTAGCGCGATTTTTTTCTGATCGGCAAGCATTANNTTTTAGTATTGCTGGCTATTCTGAAGCTGTCATTCTTTTTAACGTCTCTGCCGGATGCTGTATCGGCCTTTCCTTTCGTTATTAAAAGGGTTTCATAACCATCGTTCCAGACGCAGGCGAGGATGCCCGGAATCGATTCCTTCCGCATCACTTCTTCAAATATATTGTTAATCCCGGCGAGAGTCGCGGCATCATATTTTTTTTCATCGACGCTATTAGTGGAATCCTCGCTTAAAAAGCATCCTGACGCTAAAGTTAAAATCAATAAAGACAAACTAATAACTCAAGTTTCGCACTTGAAAA
>DIVV01000065.1 GCA_002423385.1 bacterium UBP16_UBA6123 | reverse complement strand
CCTACTTTTATGTCGCACACCCTATTTGCAGTAATATTATTTACTAAATTTTCTTTAGTAAACAATTTATAAAATATTTTTTGACAGTAATTCTTTTTCATGGTAGACTAAAGAGATTTAAGCCTGTTTGTATGGAAGGGGAATTAAGGTGTTTTTGTGTATGGAATTAAATAATAAAATAAAAAAGTGAGAGGTGTGTATGAAATTTTATTTAGTCGTCTTAATTATTTTAACGGCGTTTATAACCGTTAACTGGTCTTTACGGGAGGCCGGCGCTTCGCAGGCGGATGGCGATTTGTGGAAAAAAGTAAGTGAAGCTGAAAATAAAGGCCTGCCGCAGACCGCTATTGAAAATTTGAATTTAATTTATAAGGCCGCTATAGCTGAAAATCGTCAGGCCGAGGCTTTAAAGGCGCTTTTAAAGCGCATCGTGCTCGATTGTAATGTTAAGGGCAATAAAGCAGAAGAAAAAGTCAAATATTTAAAAGAAGAAATCGAAAAAGCCGATGAGCGGCTTAAACCGATTATGCGCACGGTTTTAGCTCAATGGTACTGGCATTATTTTTCGAATAACCGTTATCGTTTCATTAACCGCGCGCAGACGGCCGGTTTAAACGAAAGTGATTTTACCACGTGGGATTTGGCTAAATTATTCAACGAAATATCGGGATTGTATTTAAGCGTTTTAAAAAGCGGCGACGCATTGAAAAGTATTGATTTATCTCAATATTCAGAAATAGTTGAAAAAGGCAATCTGGACGAAAAATTAATTCCGACGGTTTATGATTTCGTTTGTTATAAAGCGCTTGAATTTTATCAGTCTGGCGAGCAGGCTGGCGCGGCGCCGTCGGATGCCTTCGAGCTTGACGCGAATTCGGCCGTTTTCGAGGAGTATACTAAATTCGCGGCTTATTCGCCAGAAACTACCGATACCGCATCGGTCAAATTTATAGCCGTTAAAATTTATCAGGACCTTTTAAAGTTTCACGCTGGCGACGCCGATAAAGACGCCTTTATAGACGCGGAAATCAGAAGGCTTATATACGTTAAAAACAATTCGAACGGCGAGGGTAAATCCGAAATATTCATTAAGCGCATGGAAGAACTTGCCGCTGAGTATAAAAATTCTAAATTATCGGCGCTGGCTTCTTTTTATCTGGCTGAAGAACTTCATAATAAGGGCGATTTCGTTAAAGCTCTTAAAATCGCCGAAGACGCTCAGGCGGCTCACCCGCAGAGCGACGGCGCGCATAACTGCTCGGTAGTGGCTGCGTCTATCAAAGAGCGTTCGTATAGTTTGAACGCCGAACGCGCCGTTATGAGCGCCGAAAATTCAAAAATAGCGCTAAATTATAAAAACATCGATACGTTGAATTTTAAAGTTATACAGGATAATTGGCAGGAATGCTTAAAAGGCGAGTCGGATGAAGAAGGCAAAAAAACTTTCAACTGGCTTGACGACGCCGAAGCTAAAAAAATGCTTGCTAAGAAGGCCGTTGCTGAATGGAGTGTCGCGTTAAAGCCGACCGAAGATTACAAGCAATCGGGCGCGCTGGTTAACGTGCCTCAGTTAAACCCTGGGTTTTACAGAGTTTTCGCCAGTTACAAAAAAGATTTTTCTTACGATGATAATTGCATTCAGCATTGCGTCTTATGGGTAAGCGATTTATCTCTGGTCACAAGAACCCGTAACGGGCTCATAGAAGGTTTTGTATTAGACGCTAAAACCGGCGACGCGATAAAAGGCGCTAAACTTAAGTTATACACGACACGTGAGTCTTATAAATTGACGCGTTATTTCAGAAAAAGTGAGATATTAGAAAGTGTTTCCAGCGATGAAAACGGATACTTCGTTTTTAATTATAAGCGTAAAAGTGATGAATATCGCGGATATATGGTATATGCCGAAGACGGCCGCGGTTCGGAATTTTTTGATAACGGTGAAATTTATCCAAATGAAAGATACGTCCAGCCTTCTTATATTCAAACGGTATTTTTTACGGACCGCGCGATATATCGTCCGGGACAGACTATACAGTTTAAAGGCATAGTCATTAACGTCGATAGAGCTTTTAACAACTATCAGATCGTCAAGAACCAGGCGGTAACGCTGAATTTTCGCGACGTTAATTATCAGCAGATCGCCGAGTTAAAAGTCCAGACGAACGATTTCGGGTCTTTTTCAGGTTCGTTTACGGCGCCGGCCGACCGTGCGACCGGTACGATGAGTATCGAGGCTTCGGGGTTAAACGGTAGCTGTCAGGTGAGCGTTGAAGAATATAAGCGTCCTAAATTCATGGTTGAGATCAAGCCGCCCGAAGACGGGTATAAATTAGACGACGAAGTGATCGTAACGGGCGAGGCTATGGCTTATACAGGCGCACCGATCGATTCGGCCGCGGTCGGCTACCGCGTCGTGCGTACGGTCAGAATGCCCTACTGGTGGTATTACTGGTGGCAGTCTTCTCGTTATAATATATCAACGGCCGATCAGGAAATTGCTAACGGTAAAACGAAGAGCGGCGCAGATGGTAAATTTACGGTTAAATTTAAGGCTAAACCTGATTTAAGCGTACCGAAACACGGCGGCCCGACATTTGACTTTAAAGTATATGTCGATGTTACCGACAGCGCCGGTGAAACTCGCAGCGGTTCGGGTTCTCTTCGTCTCGGCTATACCGCGCTGGAGGCTAAATTAAAAGCGGATACATGGCTTACTTCCGATAAGGCCGTCGATTTAAGCGTTGAAACTGCGACGCTCGACGGTAAGCCGGTAGCGGCCGAGGGCGTTATTGAAATATTCGAGCTCAGTCAGCCTTTGCAGCCGGTGCGCAAGGAATTATCCAGTGAATTCAATCGCTGGTGGTTTTATCAGGACGAAAAAGATTCAGATGAAAAGGCCGCGGACGGTTCCGGCGGCATTACCGAAACTTCAGACTGGCGGCAGTGGCCGCTCGGCAAAACCGTCGATAAAAAACCCTTTATAACCGACGGAAAAACCTCTCGCAAAATCGAGGTTAAACTTCCTCCGGGTGTTTATAAGGCTGTTTTATCCACTAACGACCGCTTCGGCAATAAAGTTAAGGCCATGCTGCCGTTAATGATTTTTGATCCGGCCGTTGATAAATTCGGAGTCAAAATTCCCGAGTATTTCGTTACGAAAAGCAATTCAACGGAAGTCGGCGATAAATTCAACGCATTCTGGGCGAGCGGATATGAAAAAGGGCGAGTGTTCGTTGAAATCGTTTCTGATGATAAAATTATTAAAAAATACTGGAGCCGTCCTGATTCCACTTCGCATTTGATCGAAGTGCCCGTTATCGAAGATTACAGGGGCGGTTTTTCGGTGGTCACTACTTATGTAAAAGACAACCGGCTTTATTCAAATACTACCAACGTCAGCGTTCCGTGGACTAATAAGCGTTACGATATCAAATTCGAATCTTTTCGTTCGAAGCTGCTGCCGGGACAGAATGAAACATGGTCTATTAAAATCAAAGGTCCGGGCGCTGAATTGAAGGCGGCCGAATTTGTGGCCGCGCTTTATGATGAGTCGCTCGACGCTTTTGCCATGCATTTCTGGCCCGGCATTTCGGGCGCGTTCAAAACTTACGGCTGTGGTTTTTCTTCGAAATATTCCAATTACAAGCAGGATTTTGTGTTATACATCAGCGGCTGGGGTACAGGCGGAAGCTATGTTTACAGAAATTATCCTGATTTTTTGAGCGAACTTACCGCTAATTTATACGGTTACGGTTTTCCCTCGAAATCGCGGGCTATGAGCGACGATTTTGACGGTCGCATGGGGAGTGCCAGCGTGATGTTTGAAGAAGACAATATGGTTATGCGTTCTGAAATTATTTCGGAAGGCGGAATGTCTGACCGCGAGATGAGTAAGAAAGCCAAATCCATTTCGGAAACCCCTCCGTCTCCTTCGGCTATTGGCGGCGCAGGCCGTAACGGCGGCGAAAAAGACCAGGTGCCGGCCGCGATGGAAGCGCCTAAACCCGATTTATCAAAAATAGCCGCCAGAAGCAATCTTAACGAAACCGCGTTTTTCTATCCGCATCTTACCACCGACGGCGAGGGCGCGGTCAAAATAACTTTCACTATGCCAGAAGCGCTTACTAAGTGGCACTTTATGGGCTTCGCGCACGGCAAAAATTTAGAAAGCGGCCTTATCGAAGAGCACGCGGTTACGCAGAAAGACCTTATGGTACAGCCGAATCCGCCGCGTTTCATACGCGAGGGCGACGTTATCGAATTCAGCGTTAAAGTGACGAATATGACCGATAAAGACATAAATGGCGACGTCCGTTTTACTCTGTCAGACCCCGTTTCAGAAAAAGCGCTCGATGAAATGTTTATGAATAAAACCACCGACCAGAAATTTGTAATACCCGCGAAGCAGTCTAAATCTTTCTACTATCCGATAACCGCGCCGGATAAAGTCGATATGGTTAAATTTAAGGCCGTAGCGGCGGCAGGCGATCATTCCGACGGTGAAGAAGGGGTTATTCCGATTCTTTCGCGCCGCATTTACGTTCAGGAAGCCATACAGCTTCCGATAAGAAACGCCGGCGAGAAAAAATTCAAATTTGAAAAGCTGCTTAATTCAGCTAAGTCTGATACTATCGTTCATAAAGGCTTTACGATTCAGATGACTTCGAATCCTTCGTGGTATGCGATACAGGCGCTTCCGTTCTTAATGGAATTTCCGCATGAATGCAGCGAGCAGACCTTCAACCGCTTATACGCCAACGCGCTGGCTAAACACATAGCCGATTCGGACGCTAAAATCAGGCGCGTTTTCGATTTATGGAAAGGCACGGAAGCGCTTAAATCGAATCTCGAAAAGAATCAGGAATTAAAGAGCGTTATGCTTCTTGAATCGCCCTGGGTGCTTCAAGCGCAGAGCGAAACGCAGGCGAAGAAAAACGTCGGCATTCTTTTTGACGATAACCGTCTTAAAAATGAGTTGAAGTCCACTTACGAAAAACTTAAAAATATGCAGCTCGCCGACGGTTCGTGGCCGTGGTTTCCGGGCGGCTATTCCAACAGTTATATTACGCTCTACATAGTTACGGGCTTCGGCAGGCTCAAAAACCTCGAAGTTAATATAGTTTCCTTCGATCTGGCGATTAAAGCGCTGCGCCACTTAGATATGTGGCTCAACGACATTTACCGCGAAATATTAAAACACAAGCGCCAGAACGATAATAACTTATCCTCAACCATAGCTCTCTATCTTTATGGCAGGAGTTTTTTCTTAAAAGACCAGGCTGTAGCTGGCGAAGCTAAAGAAGCGCTGGATTACTTTCTGGGCCAGGCAAAAAAATACTGGCTCCAGCTCGACAGCCGCATGAGCCAGGGTCATCTGGCCCTTGCGCTCAACAGGTTCGGCGACAAAGAAACCGCAAAAAAAATAATGGCGTCGATAAAAGAACGCAGCCAGTCGAACGAAGAAATGGGCATGTTCTGGAGCGAGCTCGAAATATCGTGGTGGTGGCAGCGCGCGCCGATCGAAACGCAGGCGCTGATGGTCGAGGCATTCGCCGAGATCACAAACGATAAAACCGCGGTTGAAGACTGCAAGGTATGGCTTTTAAAGCAGAAGCAGACGCAGGACTGGAAGACCACGACGGCTACTGCCGATTCGATATACGCGCTGATATGCCGCGGCGAGAATTTACTCGCCTCCGACGCGCTTGTGGAAGTAAACCTGGGCTCGCAAAAAGTAGAGCCTGAAAAAGTCGAGGCCGGCACCGGATTTTATGAAAAACGCTATGACGGCGCATCGGTTAAGCCCGAATTCGGCGATATAACGGTTAAAAAGACCGACGTCGGCGTTGCATGGGGTGGGGCGCACTGGCAGTATATGGAAGATATGTCGAAGATAACGCCTCACACGCAGAATCCGCTTACACTTAAAAAGAGTGTATTCGTGAAGCGCGACACGAAGGCCGGGCCGGTAATCGAGCCTGTAGCCGGCGTTTTAGAGGTCGGCGACCTTCTTACGATTAGAATCGAGCTTCGCACCGACCGCGACATGGAATACGTCCACATGAAAGACCAGCGTGGCAGCGGATTAGAACCTGTTAACGTACTTTCGCAGTATAAATATCAGGACGGGCTGCGTTACTACGAATCCACCAAAGATACCGCGTCGCATTTTTATATAGACTACCTTCCGAAGGGCACATATGTGTTCGAATATCAACTGCGCGTCCAGCACCGGGGCCGTTATCAGAACGGAATGGCCCATATCGAGTGCATGTATGCGCCCGAGTTCAACAGCCATTCAGCAAGCGTTATGCTCGAAATTAAATAAATGCAATGTTAAAAAGATAGGGGAGTTTTCTTATGTTTAAAAAAATAATGGCAGTCGTTATAACGGTTTCATTCGTGTTTAATATATCAGGCGCCGCTTATGGTTTCGGGCAGTCGGATCAGATGCACAACGATTCGGGCCTTGTTTATTATTATAAAAACCAGTACCAGCAGGCTTTAAAAGAATTCGAGTCGGCGGCGCGCGTTAATCCTAACAATCACGAGGCTTTTTATAATATAGGGCGCGCGCAGAACCAGCTCAATAAACTTAAGGAGGCTGAAGACGCTCTGAAAAAAGCCGTTCAGATCAAGCCTAATTACGCCGTAGCGAAGAATCTTCTTAAAAGAGTTCAGCTCGAATTATCAAAACAGGATAAGCCGGGCGTGGCGACTTTTTCTAAAAAACTAAAAATTCAGATTCCGACCGAGTTATTATATCCTTACGAAGATTTTACCGAAGGTTTTTATACTTATTACAGCGGCGATATTAACGGCGCGAAGGAACAGTTGGAGGCTCAGTTGAAGGATAAAGACAAAGAGAAACAGATACATGCGCGTATGGATCTGGGTATAATTTATTATCATCTCAGATATTTCGACGAAGCTATAAACCATTTTAACAAACTGCTGGAAAGAGATCCTCAAAATTCGAACGCGTTTTATAATTTAGGTCTTTCTTATGAGCAGGCTTCGAAAGTTGACCAGGCTATAGACGCTTATGAAACCGCTTACAAAATAAATCCTTCTATCACGCAGGCTAAAGAGCGGCTTAAAATGGTAAAAGACAATACGCTGATGAATCAGATGAATATCGCGGATTCATATTATAATAAAGCGGACTGGAAAAACGCTCTGGCGGCTTATGAAAAAGCTAAAACCTACGCGCTCGCGAATTCTTCGGAATACGCAAAGGCCGACAGTAACGGACGGGTCGCCAAACTTCAGATCGAGAGAATAGGCGAACAAAGAAGCGATATCAATAAGGGGTATTTAGTTCGAAACACGGATTTCTTCGACGCGGATAAAAATCCGGGCCGCTATCATGGAAATATAGTCACCTGGAAAGGCCGCATATATAAAATAGAAAAATCAGGTTCGACTACCGATATTTTAATGGTATATCTTCCCAACTTCCGTTCAGATATAGACAGCACTGAATATTCAAAAGATTTAATATTCGTTATTCGTTTCAGGCGTTCGCCCGGCCAGCATGAACTTTTACGCGAAGATTCAGATGTGACCGTTGTCGGTAAAATAGCCGGCAGCGAGCAGCTCAAAAACGCCTTTAAATACAATAACTATACCGATAAATTAATAATCGAGCCGCTTAAATTAAGCGTTACTAACAGGAGTTATTCCGGTGAATTCGTATGGGAGCTTACCAATTAATAGAAGGGCTGCTAATGTTTTTAGAATGTCGATAAAATTGTTTAATTAAAATTATTTTTTTCCGATATATATTTAAACGCCTTAAAAATATTAATTCGATACGGCCGGCGTTAATAAAAAATATATATCGGGGGGAATAATAATGAACCAGACTAATAATTTCAACGTGTTAAAAGACCTTTACAGCCTGAAAAAACTCGAATTAAACGGCGATCAGCTCTATGTGGTCAATAAATTTATATCGTATCTTGAATTGAATAAATAATGAATCATTCCAAACTGCCGCCTTATCCGCTCATTAAAATCGACACGGATAAAATTACGGCTAACGCTAAAAAAATAATCAGGCTTTGTGCGCGGCGGAATATATCGGCTTATCCGGTATTAAAATCCATGTGCGGTTTTTTACCGGCCGCCGCCGCCGCGATTAACGCCGGCCCTGAAGGCGTTTTTGATTCAAGCGCGCGTCATCTTGCCGATATATCATCCGCTGCCGGCGCCGCCGGCATTAAACGCGGCCTTATAAAATTAATGAGTGAAAGCGAGCTTAAAAGCTCGCTTGACTATTTATCGGAAATCGATTTTTTTTTCGTTTCCGATATTTCTCATTTAAAGGCGCTCGCTAAATTCAGGCCGGGCGCTCGCGCCGTTTTAATGATCGATTCCGGCGATCTGCGCGAAGGAATACCGCAGCATGATTTAAATAATTTTTTATCTTCAGCGCTTAAAATAAAAAAAATTAACATATACGGCGCCGCGACCAATCACGCCTGCTTTTCAGGCATCGTGCCGACGGCTATGATCATGGATAAATTTATTGAAAGTATCGAAGCCGCCGAAAAAAAACACGGTATCGAATTTGAAATGATATCCGGCGGAAATAGCTCGCTGCTGAGTCTTATCGAAGAAAATCAAACGAACGGGCGCGTAAACAACATAAGAACCGGCGAGGCCGTTTTTTTAGGCAGCGACGTTCTGACAAGAAGGCCTGTTGGTTGGCTTGAACAGAATGCGTTTACAGTAGCCGCCGAAATCATTGAATGCCGCGAAAAAGAATCGATATTAGACGGCGTGCGCACGCAGAACGCCTTCAACGAAGTAATCGATTTTGCAAAGCGCAATATCAGGCCGGGCGCGAAGACTAAACGCGCCATACTTAATCTAGGCAGGAAACATTTTTACGTAAACGGAATAAAACCTTTAGAAGCGGGAGTTTATGTGGTCGGGGCGTCTTCGGATTATCTGATAGCCGATATCGGCGAGTGCGGCCGGCGGCTCAAATGCGGTGACACGCTTGAATTTGCGCTCGATTACGCGGCGCTTATGAGCGCGATGCGCGGCGCGGGAAAGTATATTTCTTACTCTTTGGCTTAGAAGTGAAAAGATTACTGCTTTGCCCGGCGTCGTGCCGGTCTTATCGCCGTTGATGTTCAGGTCGTCTTTCAGCCCTTCTTCGATCATCAGGTTTCTCAGCCCATTCCATTTCACCTGCCTTTCAATATTTATTTTCTGCTATGCTTATGTTATCTTTGTAGTTAGAGGTTATTTATGACTCAAAATGAATTTAAGCTCTCGCTACTCTTATTCTTAAAATGTCTTTTCTATTTGCATTTTCCCTTGATTTATGGTAAAATTTAAGTAAAGGGTTGAATTTAAGTTTTTAAAAGTTTAATGTGGCAATGTTATTGAGAAGAAATAGTGTTTTAAAGGGATAAAAATGCCGAGAAAAATCAGGGAATTAATAGCTGATCTGGAAGCAGCCGGCTTCGTTAATCGCGGCGGTAAGGGTAGCCACCGTAATTTCATTCATGCGATAACTAAAGTTTCGGTGTCGCTCTCCGGAAATCAAGGCGAAGACGCTCATAGGTATCAGGAAAAAGATGTTAAAATCGCTATCAAGGAGGCCACAAAATGAAGATGTCCGACAAATATATCAAAATCGTCGAATGGTCCGACGATGATAACTGCTTCATAGGCAAATGCCCGGAACTATTTTATGGCGGTTGCCACGGTGACGACCCTAAGGCCGTTTTTGCCGAATTATGCGAAATAATTGAAGAAATGGTTGAAATTCATGAAAAAGACGGTACGCAACTGCCCAAACCCATGACAAGCCACGATATTATTACCGCCCTGAAAAAAGCCGCTTAATAAGCATTAATAAAATACAGACTAAGAAATGTTACGAGGGCGTTGACGCTCTTATGAAGGCGGTTGAAGATACCGGGGATTAAACGGGATAAGGCTTTTGCCAAATTGCTCAAGAAGTTATTTAAAAGAAATCCCGGCTAAAAAAAGAAGTTCTACTAAAAAATAAAGCTACTCGAAATCGACACTTTCGCTTTCTATCTCGGCCAACATGAATTATCAGGTCCGCTCCACGGCCGCTTCGTCATCATTTGACTCTTTTGAAGCGGAAAAGGGTAGGAATCGAACCCACCAGCCATATCGCTATGGCCTGCCGGTTTTGAAGACCGGCTGCCCCACCAGAGGCGTCCTTTCCATAAAAAAATTAAACATTCAAATTTCGTTATATTCGATTTCGAGAGTTAGATCGCGGTGTATTTTGATATTTTTAACCAGCGTGAGCGCGAGCTTACGCTTGTTGATATAGTTGGGCGAATTAAAGATTTTATTATACTGGTTTAAAAGCGATTGCGAAACCTGTTTCTGGTTGAGGTTTCCTTTTTCGCCCAGGGCGGCGTTGGTCACGTCGGTAATACGGCCGATAAATATATCGTCGTTTAACAATTTATCGGTGATCGCTTCTATAAAGGCTTTTTCAATATCTTTAGCGCTTATTGTATTAAGCGAGAAATCGGCGCAGGAGCAGAGCATATAGCCTTCGGGAGAGAACCATAGTTCGCCGCCGCATTTCGAGCATACGACGATATTATTTAAAAACCAGTCACTCATTGGTTATTACCTCTATATTTATGGCTTTTTTAACGTTTTCGCTTTCGAGCGCCTCGACGTCCACCACGTTAAATTTAATTTTAGTGCCTGTTTTAAGGTGTTTTACCCCGGCGCCCCCGTCTGAGGCCTCGGAAGGTTTAAAAATCGCCTGAAAATGTCCGTTATCTTCGTCGATAATGCCGATATTCTTGATTTTGTCGAGCCATTTAATTCTGCCGTGATATTTATTTTCGCCGTGATTTTCGATTAAAGCGGCTGCCCCTGAAAGTCCGGCCTGTTTTACGTTAAAAGCCTGCGGCCCGTTTTCAGTGTCGAATACTTCGCAGATGACCGAATCGCCAGGCGTGAGCGATTTGATTCCGCCGCCGATTATGGCGGTATAATGGACGAGAACTGAATCGCGGTTTTCGAGCGCTATTTCGCCGACGCCGCGGTCTTCGTCGAACCATTTAACCTTGCCGTTTTTGACTTTCGAAACCGCCGAGGGCAGAACATCTATGTTGACGGCTATTTTGCCGGTTGGGGCGGAATCGATCGAAAACTCGACCTCGTCGCCTTCGTATAAACTCTGATAGCCTTCTTTATTAACGGCAAGATAGTGTACGAAAACCTCTGAATTATCGTCGTGCCTTTTAATATAGCCTATCCCGTTTTCGTCGTTGAACCACTTGACGATGCCCCTGTAGCGTTCGGTTTGCTTTGAAAAGTAAATGATTTCTTCGACGGTAGGGCCGTTCTGGCTTTTAAGCTCTATGAGTTTATCGTGAAGCGATTTTAGCTCGGGCTGCGCGGGGTTTAGAGCGAGCGATCTGCTGAAATAATCCAGCGCGATAGACATTAAATTGAGCTTGTGGTAGGAAAGTCCGGCGTATAAAAACGATTCATAGTCTTTATCGTTGAGTTTCACGGCTTTTTTAGCTTCCGCTATGGATTCGCGGTAAAGTGCGATGTTGAAATATTCTTCGGCGAGCATACGGTAAATTTCGTAATTGCCTTCCTCGATTTTAAGGGCCTTGAATAAAGTCAGGATGCTTTCTTCGTGCTGACTCTGAAAAGCATGTATTTTAGCCAGGTCTATATAGGTTTCGACTTCCGGTTTGGTTTTAAGTTTTTCTTTGCATTTATAAATGCCGGTCGAAAAAATCGACATAGCCTCGACCTGCTTATTTTCTTCGACGTAAAGCCGGCCCAGATAATAATAAAGTTTGGTGTCATCCGGCATCATTTCTATCGATTTTTTATACATTTCAATAGCTTTAGGGCGATCGCCGATCATCATATAGCACAAAGCCAGCGCCGATACGATCTTCGGATTGGAAGAATCGGCGGCGTATGCCTCTTTAAGGTCTTTAAGGGCGCTTTCTGCCTTTTTGGCGAATATTTTGTCGAGCGCTTTTTCTAAAAGCGCGCCCGCGTCGTCTTTTATTTTATTTTTAGCCATAAATGTCAACCTTTTCAATTAAGTTACAGTTATTGACAAAATCCTATCATAATCTCGTTTAATTGTCAATACAATATTGACAACAATATTGACATTGATTTTAATGTTATGATATAATGCTCTCATGAAATTTTTCAAAATTTACCGTTTTTCTCATATTATGATTATTTTTGCGGCCGCGTCGTTATTAATTTGCGCTTTGCCACGCGGCAGCGCTTTCGCCGCCGAATATTACGAAGTTTCGCTTAACTCGCTTGTCTTCGTAGATACCGAAATTCAAAAAGTGCTCGAGGTGTTCTCTAAAGTCACTAAGTACAATCTTTTTTTAGATGAAAGCGTACCGCGCAAGCAGATAACTTTTTTCGCACAAAATATGCCGATAAAACTTGCGCTGGAGATGTTTATCAAGACTAACGGCCTGGTGCTGAAAAAAATGAATGCCAACACTTTTTTGATTTATCCGAAAACGAAGGCGGCCGAATACGAATCAGAAACCGCCGCGCATGTTTTTATTCTTGAAAACGATGATCCGAAAAAGGTTATTAATATTTTAAAGACCATAGGTAAAAACACCAAAGTATCTTTAAACGACCGTATTAACGGCATTGTGATGATCGATACGCCTGAAAATATCGAGACCGCCAAAAAAATTGTCGCCAGCATGGATTATAAAAAGCCGCAGGTAACAGTCGATCTTAAACTTGTCGAAGTAAAGCGCGACAGGCTTAAAGATTTAGGCGTTAAGTTTAAAGACGACGCCAGTACCATCATCAATTTAAAATCGCTTGCAAGGCTCAAAGACCAGGTTTTAATCGATACCCTTATAAAAGAAAACGCGGCTGAAGTTTTAGCTCAGCCGCAGCTTAAAGTTTCCGATCAGCAAAAGGCGGAAATTCAGGTCGGCGATAAAATTCCGATAGAAATAACCTCGGCCTCTAAAACCGCCGCCGGCGACAGCGTTCAGCTCAATAAAACCGTCCAGTGGGAGAGCGTCGGCATCAAACTGCAGGTGCAGGTCGAAAAAATACATAACGAAAACGAAGTCACTCTCAAGATATATAACGAGGTAAGTTCAGTTGTCGAATATACCAAGGAGGGCTATCCTCACATAAGAACGCGTAACGCCGTAACCGTGGTGCGCTTGAATTCAAATGAAACCGCCGTGATAGGCGGTCTTATCAACTCCGAAGAAAGGACGACGGTTTTTAAGATACCGATTCTATCGACGCTTCCGGGTCTCGGCAAAATATTTCGCAACGTTCGCACCGATAAAATCAGCACTGAAATCGTAATGTTTATAACTCCGGTTATATCCATCGAGGCCGGGGCGGCCGATGAGAAACCTCTGCAGGCTGAGCTAGTTGAAAAAGCCGAAAACCGTTCGGCCGAAATAAGCTCGACTTCGCTTGGCGTAATGGATCGCAATACCGATTTTTACAAAGAAAAATTTCCTTCAGTTGATGCGCCGGAGCTTGTGGCGGTTAATACCCCCGAAACGTTTGAATCTGCATCGAGCGCCATCAGACAGCCTTTTACGCATCGAACGAATGAAAATCCACCGGTTATATTAAAGGCGGAAGTAGAAGCGCCTACGGTTGTGGAAGCGGCGAAGATAAACGAAACAATTGAAACCACGATAATACATAAAACCGATGCTACAGTTGAACCACAGGCTGGAGCGGCCGCGGGTACCCGTTACGATTATAACGAAAAGTTGAAGCAGATATTGAGTAAAATAAGGTCCGCGCGGCAGTACGACTCGTCGCAAACTTCTTCTATAAGTATCGAACGCTGATTTTGATTGTCAGTGAAATCATTGATCATAAAGTTCGACCGGGCCGAGGTGAAATGCTTATTTTTTAATCATCTATTTTAAAAATGCCTATTAAGTGCGCTAAACAATGGGCTGAATTGAAGATATTTTTAAAAAAACGCCGTTAAAAGGCGTTTTTTTTATTGGCACGCAAATTGCACTTAACAAAAGCAGGAAAAAGGGGTGATTTAAATGAACAACTTAAAATGTGAAAAATGTGGTTCAGAATCTGTATTAAACCATTTAAACTATTCAGAGTGCTGCGATTGCGGCGAGACCTTTTTAAACGGTCTCGAAGAGTGGTTTTTTAACTTAAGTTACTAGTTTCGTCTTACAAAGTGTATTTCGCGTAATCGAGACAGTTAATCGAGACAGTTAATCTGGATAATTAATTCTGACGAATTGATTTGAATATACTTGAATTTATAGGCAAAATATGTTAGAATATAACTATAGGGATTAATAGTGAAGAAGATCGAAGAAGGTGGTTTTATGAGCGGAGTAAATTCAGTTAACGCACAAATGTATGTAGCGCTCGAAATGTTAAAAAAATCAGGGCAGATACAGGAACAGACCGCCGAAAAACTTCTCGATCAGGCCAATAAGCAAATTAAATTCAATATAACCGAAAAACTGAGCGAATCCAGTGAGAATCAGGTTGATATCAGGGCATAGCTTCCGGCTCTCACAAAGTTTATAAAAATAATTTAATAGTGGTTTAATAAAGATTTACAAAATATCCGCTTCAGGTAATAATCCTGGAGCGGATATTTTTGGGTTTATATTTATATATTTTTATTTATACATTTTTGGGTTTTATTTTTATTTATATTATTATTATTTTCTTTGTTAATATCGGAGCGATTTCGTTATGTTTCTTATTTTTCTTTGATAATACAACAAATTTAAATATTACTTTAAGTAAAGAGAAATTGGATATAAATTTAAAATTGTCTTGATTTAATTAACCAATTCTGGTATATATATGTCAGGGTGGTGATTAACTTGAATTTATTAAAAAAAATAAGTTTTTTAACTTTAACCGTCTTTATATTTATCATCGTTCAGTCTTCGTATTCGTATACCGGCGCGGCTGAGCGTAAAAAAGAAACGGCGAAGGATCAGCCAGCGGCGCAGGAATTTAAAATAGGTTACGTCGATATGGCGGCCCTTCTGGCTTTTCATCCTTTAATGCAATATTATTCCTACGACGCGAATATTTTCATAAGGCCGTTAAAGGGAGGTCTTTCTAAAACTGAATTTTTGAAGCAGATTCGTGAGCGCCAGGAAAAATATAAGATTTTAAAAGAAAACACCGAAAATGAAATAAAAAAAATACAGCTCGAAATAGATTCGCTCGAGTCTGAAATAAATAAACTGCGAGTCAAAGTCAGCCGTGAGCAGGCGGTCGCCAATCAAAAATATTCCGACGACTATACTAAACTTTCCGACGAAAATACCCGCAAATTACGCACCACCGAATATCATACCCAGTTATCCGGCCTGGACCGCGATTATTACGAAGAAAAGAAAAAATTAGACGAACAGAAAGATAAAAAATACGCCGCTATGAATGAGGTCATTTTAAAAATAAGTGAAGTCGATTATTTAAACGATGTTGACAGCCGTAATTTTTTCAATTCGATATTAGACGAAATAGATGCCGCCCTTAAAGAGGCGGCCGAAGAAAATAAAATTCCCGTTATTTTGAACTCGAATTTTATTTCCATGTTCACGCCTAACGAGTTTATAGGCATGAATAAGTATGACGCTCCAGCTTCGGCCATTATCTCCAATATACCGCCTATGGCTAATTACAGTTATCTTCTCGATAATATCGACGGTACGGCGGAAACGATGGCTGATAACGAGATAAACGCCAAAAAAGAATACGTTAAAAATGAATGCACGCGTCTTCTAAACCGGCGCGTTGAAATAGCCCGGTTGTTTTCGCGTTACGGCGTTCTAAATAAAATGGTAGTTTACGGCGGATTGGACCTGACCGCCGATACGCTTGAAAAGCTGCTTAAAAAACATGGCGTGGCCGATTATAAAATTCCTGTTATAATTGAAACTTTAAAAGGCCTTTTGAGCGCGCGCGGCGATTTTAACGAGCCGCGGCTTGGCAATCCGCATCAATAAAAATCAGGTTAATATTCAGCGAATTATTTTGATCCGAGTTTTACCGATATACGCACTTTTTATAACATCCCGGGAGAATAACATAAATGCAATCAATTGATCAGGGGACCACGCTTAAGTTTTTTAAAATATTAATTGTTGACGACGAATCTTATATTGTCGATTTTTTAAAAGAAGCTCTTGAATTCTGGGGTTATGAAGTAATTACAGCGCAGGATGCAGTTTCCGCTTTTAATATTATTAAAAACGCAAGTATATCGTTGCTTATAACCGACATTAAAATGGAAGCCAATGATTCAGGATTAAAACTTATCGAAAATACCAGGTTATTGTTTCCAGATTTAATGGTAGTGCTTATTACCGGAAGTTTTGTAGATGACGGCACCGTAAATTTTTGTGAGCGCAACCGCGTTTCTTTTCTGCAAAAACCCATACGCGCGAGCGAATTGAAAGTTTTAATCAACAATAATTTTTCACGGCATTTAAAAGAGGTCGAATTAAGAAGCGATATCGAGGCCGCCAAAAAAATAATCGAAAATACCTTTCCTAAAAAAAATCCCGATAATAAAAAAATCGACATGTTCAGCATATACCGTCCCGTTTTCGATATCGGCGGCGATTTTTATGATTTTATCGATATGGAAGACGGCAGATATCTTTTTTATCTGTGCGACGTCGAAGGCCACGGAATTCACGCCGCCATCTTTGCTAATACGATAAGAATATTTTTAAGGGCCTTTGCCGAAACTATCGAGGGCCTCGATAATATCGTCAATAAGCTCAACAGGTCGCTTTGTTTTGAAACCCAGTCTAATTCAATGGCGACGGCGTTTTTTGCCAGTTATGATCCGCGGAGCAATCAATTAATTTACGTGAACGCCGGCCATGAACAGCCTTTATTGTACAGAGCTTCGAGCGGAGAGCTCGAGCGTCTCGAAACTACGGGAACTATTATCGGAATTTTTGAAAACGCCTGTTATGAATTTAAAAAAACCTCTCTTGAAGAAGGCGATATATTGTTTTTGTTTACCGACGGCGTCTGCGACAATTATAATACGAGCTATCAGAATTATTCGGTCGATAAAATAAAAGAAATTATATTAAATTGTAAAGACGAAAATTCTGAAAGCATTGGACGCCATAT
Organism: bacterium UBP16_UBA6123; assembly: GCA_002423385.1. Lineage (GTDB taxonomy): Bacteria > Muiribacteriota > UBA9980 > UBA9980 > UBA9980 > UBA9980. The sequence goes on along the minus strand of DIVV01000065.1, from coordinate 11,004 downwards.
TTTGAGCCAGATACAAAAACACCTTGGAGGCAATCCTCAGCATGATGATCTGGCTTTTATCATATTAAAAATTAATCAGGCCGTAAGTTGTGAAAATGAAACAAAGCCTTCCGTTCAAACTGTTACTAAAAATTTGAAATAAAAAGGTGAAATTATTATGGAAATAAATACCATCAAAGGTGAAAATTACATAGCGTTTCAAATTATCGGAAATTTCGATCAGCATGGCGCGATGTATTTAAGAAATATTTTAATAAACGATTATTTGATAGGCGAAGCGGTTCCCGCCGCTCTGCCGCACGTTATTTTCGATTTTACACAGATCGAATCTATTTCGTCGTCCGGCATAGGCCTTCTCGCCTCGCTGCAAAGAACATTCAATAGATCTAATAAACTTCTTTCGCTTACTAAAATACCGCATTCGCTTCAGCAGATATTAAAGGTCGCCAATTTGATAGGCGTATTTACTATTTATAAAAGTATAGAAGAGGCAGTCGCCAATAAACCGCCGTTAAGCTGATTTTATCTGGAGGAAAATAATGGCTGATAAAATAACGGGCAATATTCTTGTAATTGACGATGATGAATCGATTTTAAGGCTGCTGTCAAAGTTTTTAAAATCAGAAGGGCATAAAGTCGTTACCGATATGAACGGTATTAACGCCCTGGAAGTTTTTAAAAACGAAAAATTCGATCTCGTGATTACCGATATGTATATGCCCGATCTGGACGGTCTGGATATCATAAGAAATATAAAAGATATCGATCAGAACATCCCCATAATAGTTCTTACCGCCGCCGGTTCTATTACAAACGTCGTGCAGTCGCTGAAACTGGGCGCTTTTAATTATATGGCGAAGCCCGTCAATATTAACGAGGTTCGCGAGATAATACAAAAAGCTTTTTTAACCAACGCCGCTAACAGGCAGCAGAAAAATTTTTACGCCTTTTTACAGTCGGCGGTAAGCGTTTTTAAAATTAAATCAGCGGTCGAGCATCTCGAAGAAATTTCTTATTATTTAAACAATATGCTCGTTTTTTATGGCTTCAGCTCCAACTGGCAGATTCAGCTTGCCTTCACCGAAGCTTTTACGAATGCGGTCTGTCACGGAAATAATTCTTCGCCCGATAAGTTCGTTTTATGCGAAATAGCTTTCAGCAGACACGAAGTTATAATTTCCATAGAGGATGAAGGAGCCGGATTTAAAGTGCCTGATTTAAAAAATTATCAATTAAATGACGATATATATGCGGGCTCGGGCCGCGGGATTTTTTTGATCAATTCTTATATGGACTCCGTTGAATTCAATGATAAAGGCAACAGAATAAAGATGTCTAAAAAACGAGATTAACGAGGCGGTGCAGTGATGTCATTAAAAACCCGAAATAAAGACGGTATATTAATATTCGACGTTGAAAACGAAGATATGCAAACTTTCAAAGATGATTTAAGAATAATAATCGAAGAGGCCGCGAAAAAAACTAATAAAATTATAATTAATTTAAAAGAATTACAAAATATTAATTCGCATTTAATAGGCGTTATTTCATCGTCAAAGCGCCTGCTTTCTTCTTTAAACGGCGACCTGGTAGTTATTAACGCCACCGAAAAAATAATAAATGTCTTTAAAGTGGTGCATCTTAATAAAATAGTAAAGATAACAAGCTCTGAAAAAGAAGCTATTGATTATTTAAAAAAATTATAGTTGAGTGGAGGAATTATGTCAACGGAAGAAAAAAAAGGTTTAAAACAGCAGCAGCTTGTCAGCTTCCGGCTCGGCGTAGAAGAATACGGCGTAAGCATTATGAAGGTTCAGGAAATAATCAGGATGCAGGAAATTACCCGCGTTCCTCAAATGCCCGATTTTATAGAGGGTATTATTAATCTGCGCGGCAATGTTATTCCTATTATAGACCTGCGTAAGCGATTCGGCCTTGCCTTCGGGGAAAAAACCATCGATTCCAGAATAGTCGTAGTTACCGTGCGCGACCGCGTGGTAGGCGTTATAGTAGACGGCGTATCGGAGGTTTTAAGGCTTTCTGACGAGCATATAGAACCGCCGCCGCCGGCCGTTTCAACCGCCGGCCGCGATTATATAAAGGGCGTCGGAAAGCTCGATAAAAGACTTTTAATATTGCTTGAAATAGATAAAATTTTATCTTCGGAAGAACACGGCGCTATCGAAGGCGCCGTTTAATAAAACGGCGGATTTCAGCCTCATTTACGATTAAATTGCCGTGAAAATGGATCGGGTCCGTTATAACGGCTTCAGGCGGTGAAACAATTGGTAGATCCGAATTACGCACCCATTACTACGGGAGAATTTCAGCTTTTTGCAAAGCTGATATATAAAATAGCGGGAATACATCTTCGCGATTCTAAAATCGCGCTTGTATCCAACCGGCTCAGAAAGCGTTTAAAGGCCCTCGATCTGGGTTCCTATCGGGAGTATTACGATTATATATCTAAAAACGATTCTAAGGCGCAGAGCGAAATTATGCATTTTATTGATGCTATCACTACGAATGAAACTTATTTTTTCAGGCACGAAACCGATTTTGATTTTTTAAGAACTACGGTAATACCAGAGGTCGAAAAAAGGCAACTGGCCCGTAACAAGAATATTAAAATATGGTCGTCGGCCTCATCGACCGGCGAGGAACCATATTCAATAGCTATGACCGTCGCGGAAGCGCTCGATGAAATACCGGGCTGGAACATTCAAATATTGGCTTCCGATATTAATACGACGGTTTTAAGCAATGCTGAAAAGGCCGTTTATGGCCCTTACGCGGTATCCCGGCTCAATAATTACGCGATCAATAAGTATTTTGACCGTCAAAAACCCGCAACGCCCGCCGGCGAAGAAAAATATTTAGTCAAGCCGCATTATAAAAAAATGGTTAAGTTTAAGCGCCATAACCTCAAAGAAAGCATGAACGTAATGAAGTTCGATTGCATATTCTGCCGCAACGTTTTGATATATTTCGATAACGAATCTAAAACTCAGGTTATACAAAATCTTTATAACGCTCTCAATGACGGCGGTTATTTGATATTAGGCCACGCTGAGAGCCTTATGAGAATAAAATCGAATTTTAAATATGTAAGGCCGTCGATTTATAAACGTTGAAGTATTTTTGCGGTCGTTTGATGGCGGCCGTGTAAAAATTTTAAAGCGTTAAATGATTAAAAAAGGACGCGAATTTTATGGAAGAAACCATTCAGGTTAAAATGTCTCATTTAAATAAACTGCTCGATCAGACGGGTGAAGTTATAATTACCGGTACGCGCCTGGCTATACTTGAAAAAGAAATTGAAGAATCTTACGTTAAACAGACGCCGGTTAATAAATTAATTTTAAATATAGTCAAGCAGATTTCCATGGCTTCGCGTCAGACTGCGAATAATCTTCATAAAACCGTTATGGACGTCAGGCAGGTTGAATTTAAAGATACGCTCGTTACGCTTCAGCGTCTGATACGCGATCTTGCGCGCAACCAGGATAAAAAAATCAGGTTAAAAACGAGCGGCGGCGAAACTTTAGTGGATAAAGCGATAACGGAAGAGTTAAACGGCGCTCTGATACATCTCATCAGAAATTCCGTCGATCATGGCATCGAGGCGCCCGAAGAACGTCAGATGAAAAATAAACCGGCCGAAGGCGTTATTTCAATAAATGTTTATAAAAAAGACCGTTTTATACATATAGACATCGAAGATGACGGCGCCGGCATCGACTGTGATCGCGTCTGCGCGAAAGCTATCGAAAAAGGTCTTACTACGCAGGAAAAAGCGGAAAAAATGACCGCCGAAGAAAAATATGATTTTATTTTTCTGCCAGGATTTTCCACCCGTGAAAAAGTATCCGAAGTTTCCGGGCGCGGCGTCGGAATGGACGTTGTTAAAACCAGTGTTGACAGGCTTAAAGGCGAGATTAAAATCGAGTCGAAAATAGATGCCGGAACGAAATTCATGTTTAAAATTCCCATAATATCCGCCGTTAATATTACGGATGCTTTAATGATAGAAGTTGACGGGGTTATTTACGCAGTGCCTATTTCGATGGTCGTTTCCACGCTGTCGGTAGGTCCGCAGGATATTAAATCGGTTGCAAACCAGACTACTATATTATTCAGAGGCGGAACTCTTCAAATTTGTGATCTTACATCGATTTTAAATATGAATTTCAGTTGCGCCGAGGCTGAAAAAACAAAAAATATAGTCGTTATACGCGAACGCGATGAAATGATCGGTATACGCGTCAATAAATTTCTGCCTCCGCAAAAAGTCGTAATTAAGCTGCTTGATAATTGCTTTGGTAAGGTGCGCGGCATATCCGGCACTACGCTTTTAAGCGGCGATACGGTCGGTTTGATAATAGACGTTCCCGAATTAATCAATATAGCTCTCGGGCGTGATTCGGTTTCTTTTGGTTCAGATGCGTCTTCAACCGGCGATGCTTCGGAGGCGGGAGCTCAGTCGGCCGTCGAAACTTTAGAACGGCGTGCAGCAGGCAAAAAGAAAACTGATAAGCCGCTTAAAAAATTTAAAATTGAAATCGATTCAGAAATCGATCCCAAGACTAAAGTTGAAATCGCTCTTAACTACGAAGGTAAACTGTTAGATGCCTTCAATAGCGGCAGACCGGTTTATGAAATCGATCTAATGCTCGAAACAGATATAATAAAAGCGCAAAAAACGCGTTTTGACATATATAAGAGCGTAAAGTCATGCGGCGATCTTCTTTGTGTCGTCCCCATCACTGCGTCTATCCCTGATAATATCAAGGATTTTTCGCCTGAAAATTTCGATATGCGTATTAAATTTTTTGTTTTATCTAATTTTACGCCAGCCGAAATATCGGCGAAATTATCGATACCGGTCTCCAATATAAGAACCGTCGGTATCGTTTTAAAAGAAGAACAGGTGATGCCGGTTGAAAAGATATTCGAAGAAGTTGAATTGTTAGAAGATTACGAATCTTTTGCCATCGATTCTCAAAAGAATATATCGGCGATGGCTCAGAGTATTATTAAACTGGTCGATAACCAGGCCGATCCCGAAGCCATTAAAGAAATTTTCCGCTCGGTCCATACGCTCAAAAGCGCTACTGCTATGCTGGGCATGAAAAACATGTCGGAGATCGCTCATGATATCGAAACCATTCTCGATCGTGTCAGAAGCGGCATTGAATTTATTACGGAAGAAAAAGTCGAACTTCTTTTTAACGTTCTCAAATATTTTGAAGAATGTATGAAATCTATAAATATAGGCATAAAACCAGTGTTGTCAAATGCCGATGTAAAAGAGCAGATCGTTAAATTCAAAGATGAAGGTCCGGCTAAAAAGTTAGTGCGCGTTATCGACGTTAAAACCGAGCACTTTCAGATCACTTCATATGAAAATTTAGTTATTACCGATAAAAAAAGCTATGGAATGAAACTTTACTCGGTGCTCGTCGAATTCGTACCGGACCTTCCGATGAAAATGGTAAATGCTTTCATGCTGTTTAAAAATCTTAAAGAACATGGTGAAATAGTAAAAACTATTCCGACCATGGAAGAAATAGATCAGGGAAATTTTGAGTTGTATTTTAAGATACTTTTTATAAGTTCTCGTGAAATTAAAGATTTTGAACCGTCATTTAAGACAGAGGAAATCAAAAACTATGAAATATCTTTGTATGATGAAAGGTAGAATTTAAAGATGCCTGTAAGTGATGATTTAAGAGAAAGCCAGGAACTGTTTTTAGCCGAGTCGGGCGATTATCTCGAGCTATTGAATTCCGAATTGTTAAAACTCGAAAAGTTAAAAAACAGGGAAAGCGAAACCGAAAGCATTAATAACATGTTCCGTGCCGCGCATAGTATTAAAGGCATGTCGGGAATGATGGGTTATAATAAAATAAACCGTCTTACCCACAAGATGGAAAATGTTATGGATAACATCAGGCAGGGTAAGCAAAAATTTAATGATGATGTTATCGAAATTTTATTCCGCTGTTTTGACCTTCTGACCGCTCTTGTGGGCGCTGTTTCCTCGGACGAACCCGAAGATGAAACTGTAGATATCGAAGCGGTTTTAACCGATATCGAATGTCTTCTGTCAGGCCGTCCGATCGCTTCAAAAAAGGCCGCGGCCGAGATTAAGGCCGCAGCGGCTTCCGCCGTGCCCGTGTCTGAACCGGTAAGCGGGCCGCCTACCGCGGATTATACCCTTTCAATTTCCGGCGAAGTGCGCGAGACGCTCGGCGAGTTCGACGATTTAAATTTATTTATTGCAGAGCGCTCGCCTGATAATATATTTGAAATTTCTTTTTATATCGACAGGGATTGCTATCAAAAATATTTGAAGCCGGAGGATCTTTTCGATACGTTCAAAGAAAACGGCGATATCGTTTTTATGTCGCCTTATCTTAAAAAAATTTCGGATATTACAAAAATTGACCCACCTAATGAAGATATTAAAATAAATATCATTTATCAAACGCTGGATGATATCGCTGGCTTGAAAGAAAAAATTCAAAACGATTCCATAATCGTTCGTGATTTAAGAAAGCCCCTTCCGGCTGATTTAAATCAAAAAAATCAACAGTCTCATTCTTTCGATAAATCTTCTTATATCGATATTTTTATAGAAGAGTCCTATGAAGAAATCGAACAGATGAATGAAGCTTTGCTTAAACTTGAAAAAGATCCTCAGAATTCCGATTACATAAGCACGATTTTGCGAGTCATGCACAGCATAAAAAGCTCGTCCGCCGCTGTCGGGTTTAAAAATATTTCGTCGCTGGCGCATATCGCGGAAAGCCTTCTGGTACTGATAAAAAACAAGCAGAGCATGGTTAATTCCGAGCTTATTTCCATTTTATTGAACGTAGCCGATAAAATGAGAAACGTTCTTGCCGTAGCCAAACAGAATGGTCCTGAAATCGATTTTAACGATGAGATCGAACGGCTTAAAATTATAACCGCTTCTTATGGCGGCAGTGCCGATGGCGAACTGCTCACTGATGATGCCGGCTGGGCGGAAGCATCGGAAACACCCGGCGGCAGTGATAAAAAGCATGAATTTAAGTTCAGCGAATATGAAAATGCCATATTAGGCGAAGCGCTCGATTCTAAAAAGAAAATTTATCGCGTCGATGTTTATATAGAAAGCGAAGCGCCGATGAAAGCGATGCGCTATCTTTTAGTTTTAAGCAATTATAAAGAAAATGGCGATGTGATAAAGATATTCCCTGATTCTGAAGATGAATTCGAAAATTTAAGTACCGATAGTTTTTCATTTATTTACCTCACCGCTGATTCCGATGCGTCAAAAGTTAAAAAATTGGGCGATGTCGATCAAATCAGAGAAATAATGGTTGAAGAATATGCCGCAAAACCTGATCAGGAGATTAAAAAAGTCGGTCAGTCTCAACAGAGCGCGGTGGCTGCGGGTGCCTCGAAAGCCGCACTCAGCGCCGCCAAAAGCCAGCAGCAGGCGTCATTTGCGGCGGAGGCCGGCGACGGCGGAGCGTCTATGACCAATCAGACGCTTCGCGTCGATTTAAGCAAACTCGATAATCTTATTAACCTGATAGGCGAGCTTGTGATAATTAAAGCGAATTTTTTTCAGATTTCCAATCAATTAAGTAAAATTTTTCAGAATAAAAAATTTATATTTTACATGGAAGATATGGTATATAACATAGAGCGTAAGAAGGACGAGCTCATAAACGAAACCGCCGAAATAGAAAAGATGATGCAGGCTTTGACCGCGCCGCCTGAAAATAGCGAAGGCGGCCGCAGAGAAGGGCGCCGCGTCGATGTGTCCGATTATTCAAGTATAATAAATATGCTCATGGCTAATAACAATAAAAATTCCATGTTTCTGTCGAATATAATACCGACGCTTAAGTTCGTTCAAAACGAGCTCAGGTCGCTTTTTAGAAATGAAAGTTATATACTCGACTTTAATGCCGCCGCCTATAAGCTCGGTAAAATCATCAATAACCTTCAAAGCGGTATTATGGATACTCGAATGGTTCCAGTGGGCCAGCTTTTTAAACGGTTTCAGCGCGTGGTGCGCGATCTGGCCAAAGCACAGGATAAAAAAGTCAATCTTGTAATCCGCGGCGAAGAAACCGAATTAGATAAAAAAGTTATCGACGAGCTTGGCAATCCTCTGACGCATATCATACGTAACTCGGTAGATCACGCTCTGGAGAATCCTGACGAGAGAATAAAAGCGAATAAAGACGATACCGGCACTATCGTTTTAAACGCCTACCATGAGGGCTCTAATATATGCATCGATATTGAAGATGACGGGCGCGGTATTCGCAGTGATAAAGTGCTTAAAAAAGCCATCGAAAAAGGCATAATCACCGAAACCGAAGCGGCCAGCCTTTCAAAACAGGAAATCGTCAATCTTATATTTATGGCGGGTTTTTCGACGGCTGAAAAAGTCACCGATATTTCCGGGCGCGGCGTAGGAATGGATATAGTAAAAAAAGCTATTGAAAACCTTAAAGGCTCGATAGCGATTAATACCGAAGAAGGCGCGGGAACCCGTATAACGATAAGGCTTCCGCTCACTCTGGCGATTTTATCGGCCCTGCTGGTAAAAATAGATGATGCCATATTCGCTATACCGCTTGAATCGGTGCTCGAAATAACTAAACTTCCGAGTCGCGAGCTGCACACCGTAGAAGGCGAACTGACCATAAAACTCAGAAATAAAATATTGTCGGTCACTCAGCTTTCCGAGGTTATCGGCATACCTCAAAAGGCAAAAATTGATGAAGTTTTAACTGTAGTTGTTATAAGCTCTTCAAATAAACTTGTCGGAATTTGCGTTGATGAACTGATCGGGAAAGAAGAAATCGTAATTAAGTCATTATCGGAAGATTTTAAAAATGTAGAAGGAATTTCCGGCGCCTCCGTCTTAGGAGACGGGACCGTTTCCTTAATACTCGACGTGCCGGCTGTTATAAAAAGGGTTATGAAATAAGGGGACTTATAAATGGATGATATTGAATTATACGATGATGAGTTTATAAGCATGCAGCTTAATTATCTTGACGAAGCCATCGACAGGATATCCGACTTTGTGGACTTACTTCTCGATAAATCAAGAGAAGATATTAATAATTTCGATGTGAACGACACTTTCAGGCTCGTTCACGGACTTAAAGGCACGGCGGGCTCATATGGATTCAAACCCGTAAGCGATATCGCGGCGGCCCTTGAAAACCTGCTGTCGTTGATACGCGAAAAAAAATTTGTGTTGACAATTGATGCCTTATCTTTTATAATTGACTCGCTTGAATTGATTGTTGAGATTTTTAGTACTATTAAGTCCAACTATAAAGTTTCGAAAAAATTAAACGCTCTAAATATTAACTGCGCGGAAAAATTTAAGAATATTATCGTAAACTATCCGATTATTGTAAAAATTCTATTTAAAACCGAAGGCTCAAAACCGGTTCATTCTAAAGTTAAAACCCCGGAGAAACCAGAAGAGAAGTCTAAATCGGCGGCTGGCGGCGAAAAAAAATCTAAAAACGCCGTAATAGCCTATAACGCTCGCTTTACTAAAAATATTATATGCGGGCTGCTTAAAGACGAAGGTTATACTATCTTTGAAACTAAATCGGCTTTAGAAGCGCTCGATTATATATGTAAAAACGGCTGCGACGTTCTTTTTACGTTTCAGGTGCTCGAAAAAATGAACGGTCGTTCATTATGCGCGGTGATGAAACTTAATGATGAATTTGCCGGAATTAAAGTCGTGTTTTTAACCTCGGATAAAAATTTTAAAGAAAGCCAGCTTGTGATAAAACCGGACTACCTCGTAATAATAGACGACAATCTTGAATCTAATATAACCAAAATAATTGTTTAGAGGAGAACCTTTAATGGATGGAAACGATTTTAAAATAGACGAAAAAAAACTTGATTATATAAGGATCGTTGCGCAGTTAAGCGCCGAAAACGCTTCGGCCGTGATATCAAAATGGCTTAAAAACGATATCACTCTTAACGTATTGAACGTAAATATGACCAATATCGAAGAGATAGCAAGCAATATGAAGCTCAACGATGAAATAGTTTTCGCGGCCGCGACCGGTCTTGTAGGCGATATACGCGGACATTTTTTATTTATATTCAAGCTCGAAGACGCTTTTAAAATGGTCGATATGGTTTTAAAACGCCCGATAGGAACGACATGTGAAGCCGACGAAGTGGTGCAGTCGGTCGTTTTAGAAACCTGTAACATAGTCGGGTCTTCTTTTTCGAATTCTTTAGTCAATTTATTAAAAATAAAACTTCTCCCATCGGCGCCGGTAGTCTGCTGTGATATGGGCGGGGCCGTCATGGCTAATGTTTTCGCTGAATATTGCGAATTCGGCGACAATTTGTTTTTTATAGACACCGAATATCTTCAGGCGGAAAATAAAATATCCGGATATTTTTTCATTCTGCCCACGCCGGACTCTCTGCCTGTAATGCTTAAATCCATGGACGGCTTTAACGGTGATGCAAAATGATCGAAACTAATATTGTGAACGTTAATATGGCCGATATGAAGGTTGCCGGCCCGCCGTCGAATTTAAGGACGGTTTTAGGCTCGTGTATAGGCGTGTTTTTTTATGAGCCGCGTATGAAGCTGGGCGGGTTGGTCCATGTTTTACTTCCCGAGCATCCTGATGGCGCCCTGGCCGTGACTAATGCCGCAAAATTCGCCACCACCGGCATTCCTGCACTTTTAGAATTTATGCAAAAAGAAGGCGCGCAGAAAAAAAATCTTATATGTAAAATATGCGGCGGCGCGAAGATGTTTGCCGGGTTCAGCTCTAATACGATAACCGATATCGGTTCACGCAATCAGGCGGCGGTTATCGAAACGCTTTTTAAACTTGGAATAAGGGTTGCCGCAAGGGATTTAGGCGGAACAACGGGCCGTAAAATTATAGCCGATCTTGAAACGGGATTTATTAAAATCTCTCACTT
>DIVV01000136.1 GCA_002423385.1 bacterium UBP16_UBA6123 | reverse complement strand
TGGCTACATTGGAAATGAAAAAACAACCTTATAATATCTATGGCATTGAATTATCTCGATATTTTACACTCGAATGTCCGCCATAATAAATCTGGGCGAGCACGGCCTGACCATCAACTCACGGCTCGAAAGAAAAAACTCTTCCTTACAGCCATTTTCAAGCGCGGCATCGTGTGCGAAAACCAAAAATCGCCATTTTGCAAGCGTGTCCGGCATCGTAAATTCCAGGACTGCCACACCGTCGTCACCCGTCACCGCGTCCGCGAAGAAACAGCCGGATTCGCTAAGATTCTTTCTCACCATAACTTTTGAAAGATCGAGATTATTTTTTGCGGGCGGATTGTTCTGATCGTCAATGCAGGCGTATCGGAACCCGCCTTTGTAGCGGTTCATGAATTCGATCACGCCTTTATAACTCATACGCCTGTACTTTTGAAGAGACGGCTCGCCGTCGAGGAACGGCTGGCCTTCCTCTAAAGGTTCGGGCCCCTTCAGATACTCGTATTGCGAATCACCCATCCGCGAGCGTGACTCTATCCCGCTTCCAAAATAACCGTTATCGATCTCGTAGGGAAGATCATAATATTCGTGAAAAACTTTTTGTTCGCCTTTGAGGTCCGAAGGCTTTATCCTTGACAGAACACCGTATAAATAGAATGAATTGGAAAAAGTGAAGCCGACGGCGGTATTGTTCGAATAAAATATATCGCCAAGATCGGGCCATTCGAGTCTTTTATATGCGTCGAGCGATTCATCGTACAGGCTCGCCGCAAGTTCAGCCTTTTTCGGCCTGCCGTCCGCGCCGCGAACGCTGATAGATATTTTTTCCCGGCCGCCCGGATTTAGTTTCGAACGGAAATCATTGATTTTAATTGCCAGCGGGCCGCCGCTCCACGGAACGCTCACCCGGGCTATATTAGCATAAACCCTGTTATTGCGCACGAAAGTCGTTATGACGCAAAAACCCTTTCCGCGAAATTCATCGGTCACGGGCACTTCGATAAGGTGCTGCGTCGAACCCGCCGGGCTCCAGTATTTCTTTAAATGACGGCCATCCGCCATGATTTCGACAAAGACCCTGGTATTTTCATAACCGCTGCCCCACACTGCCCTGAAAACTCCGCCAGTATTAACTTTCAGAGATTCATACACGAAAAATGCAGGCATTTTAATATTGAAATTCTTCGCCGACGTGTCGCAGACTGTGAATAGCGCGTCAGTTTTTGCGGACGCGCCGTTTTTATCTTTAGAGGCCAGAACCGCTCTATACAAACCGGCCGGCAGTGTGAAACGAATTTCCGCCGCGCCGCCGCCGCTCGAAGTATAAACCGCTGAGGCAGCCAGTCTTTTATTAGGCCAATCGCCGATCTTCATGACCGCCTCAAACCGCGAACTGGCCACCATCAACGAACGCCTGGCCGAGGCGGTATCGCCCGATTTGCCGATGGCGGAGGCGAACACTATAAAAGAATACATCCTGCTGACGATTTCCGGCGCTCTCGGGAGTTTCATCGATGCCGCTTTAAAAACGATAAACACGGTTCCGTTTTCATCGGAAACCGCCTCGGAATTAATTATTTCCCTCCATGAATCGTCTTCCGATTCATCATTATAGCTTCCCTCACCGTCTTTTCTTTCAAATTTTTCATATTCGTAGCCCGAATAATCTCCCTCTAATCTATATTCGTTATTATCCCCTCGAGCCTTATAGTATTTTCGCTGACGGCCTCCAGAGCGTTAAAACAGAGTTCGGGCGCCACCAGAAGGCGCTGGCGAAGCTTCGCGCCGTCGATAGATAGAACACGCAGATCGCCCATTATCGCCTCGACGGTAACATTCGAGCGGCCGCCGAACAGCGCGTTGACGCCTATAAAATCGCCCCTGCCGAGTATCATTATAGTGCCCAGCCAGCCTGCCTTCGAAGTTTTTTGCAGTTCGGCGTTGCCGGAAATTATCAGATGGAAGTCGCGGGCCGTATCCCTTCCCAGGCGATATCAGCGCCTTCGCGAACAACCGTTTCCTTCGACATAAAGGCGATCTCGCGCATAACGCCGTCCGGTACGCCTTTGAAAAGGCCTATCGATTTTATGAATTCGATACGCTCGCGGAGCGCCATAACCATCATATCGCTCATCTTCGCCTCATCGACGCGCGGCCACTCGAAGCCGAGCCTTTTAAGCAGGCCCGCGGTGCGCTCCGAAAGCGTCACCGTCGCCGTGGATTCCTCTTCCGTTTCAAGCCAGCCGCGATGCAAAAGTATGTTTTCGACATGCCGGCGGCGGCATTCAACCGGATATTCTTCCTTGAGCCTGTCGATAAATCCGTCGAACGGCAATTTTTCGACGGCAAGCCCGAGATCGGGAGAAGTGAGCAGCTCCGAGAGCTTTACTACAAAAGTATTGTGGCAGTGGTAAATCTGATTGTGTATCGCAGATCTGTCAAAAAGGGCCAACACCGAGGCGCTCGTCGAATCGACGAACGATAATTCTGCCTCGTCGGCCGTTTCCGGTACGACGCCCAGGTTGACGAACGATTTTACCGTCACGCTGAAAGCGTTCTCCTCGACGTTCTGCTGGAGATGGCCGGTCTTCGAGTTGAATGAAATATTTCCGACCCTGAATATATTGGTCCTGATGCCGTATTTTTCGCGGGCGGCGATAACCATTTTCTCGGCTTCGAGTTTGGTCTGTACATAGAGATTATCGCACTTCTGGCCGATATCGCAGCAGTCCTCGGTGAATACGGCGCAATCGCGCCCGGGAACCGAGCCCGCGGCAACCGACATCGTCGAGACGTGGTTGAAATCTTTCTTCCTGCCGGCTGCGGCGAATTCGAGAAGGTTTTCGACCGCCTTAACGTTCGGGCCGTAAAACTCTTCGTAGCGCCCGTAATGCTTGACGTTCGCCGCGGTGTGAATTATGGCCTCCACTATCGCGGCCGCATCATTATATTCTTTTGAATCAAGCCCCAGTCGATCTTTTTCGAGATCGGCGCACAGTATTTTAATACGCTCGAGTTCCGCGCTCTTCAGCTCAGAGCCGAAATAATAACGATATTTTTCGTTGACGCGCACAAGGGCGTCGCCACGGGTTTTTCCGCGCACGGGCAGATAGATATCACACTTCCATCCTTTTAAAAGGTCGTGTAGTATATGAACGCCGAGATAACCGGTCGCGCCGCTCAGAAGCACCGCTTTATAATTAAAGCGGGCGTGAATATCGAGAGCTTCGTAGCGAGCGTTTTCAGCGCCGTAGGCCGCTTTCACTTTTTTGAATTCGTCCGAGGCGGCGAATGCGTCGAATTTATCCGCCATGGCGGGAACTTTCGTTTTCAGCGATTCAAGTTTATTTTCAAGCGTCCCTTTCTTTTCGACTATGTTTTTCGCAAGCGCGCCTATGGTTTGATATTTGAATATGTCATTAATATGGACTTCATAATCCTGCTGAAGTTTCGCCGTGAGCGTAACCGCTTTGAGCGAGTGGCCGCCGATTTCGAAGAAGTTTTCGTTAACGCCGATTTCTTTTACGCCCAGAACCTCGCGCCACGCCTTCGCGATCTTTTCCTCGCGCTCGTTCGAAGGGAGTATCCGCTCGGCCACGGCCGTTTTTATCTCGATGGCGCCGACGGCCTTGCGGTCGATCTTTCCGCTGGCGTTGAGCGGCATGGATTCGAGCCTTATAAAACTGGAGGGTATCATGTAATTAGCGAGAGAGCGAGAAAGAAAATCCTTGAGTTCCCTGGCAGGCATCTCGCGCTTCGCGGTGTAGAATGCGCACAGGAACTTATTGCCGTTTTCGTCGTCTTTCGCTATAACGACGGCCTTTTCGATTTCTTCGAATTTCTGCAACTGCATCTCGATCTCGCCAAGCTCTATCCTGAAGCCCCTTAATTTGACCTGGAAATCTATCCTTCCAAGATATTCTATATTGCCTTCGGGAAGCCATCTGACCAGATCGCCGGTGCGGTACATGCGCTCGCCCGGATAAAACGGATCGGCAGGAAATTTTTCGGCCGTCAGTTCGGGCCTTCCAAGATAACCTCTGCCAACTCCTTCACCCGCGACGCAAAGTTCGCCCGGAATCCCTATTGGCAGAAGTTTATTGTTTTTATCGAGCACGTAGAGTCTCATGTTGGCCAGAGGCTTTCCTATTGGGATGTTATCGTATTGTTTATCGACCGGAAAGAACGTCGTGTAAACGGTGCATTCGGTCGGCCCGTAGCCGTTGTTCAGTTCATAAGAGCGCCTGGTGAAAGTCCTGAGTTTTTCGCCGCCCGCATCGAGGTATCGAAGCGTTTTGCTTTCGAAATTCTCGTTGAACTGCTCGGCGAGCTGCGTCGTGAAGAAAGCGCCCCGTATATTGTTCTTATCGAAATAATCGTTAAGCTCGGACAGGGAAAGTTTGATGTCTTCGCTGATGATATGCACTTCGGCTCCCGCGATAAGCGGCGGGAAGACCTCCATTATAGACCCGTCGAAGCCGAAGGACGCATGCTTTGCCAGAGCGTCCGCCGCGGTTATGCGATGCGATTTTACATACCAGAAAGAAAAATTGAGAAGCGAATGATGCTCGATCAGAGTGCCTTTGGACTTTCCGGTAGACCCCGAGGTATAAATAACGTAGGCAAGGTCCTCAGGACGGCTGACGTTCGTAAACGGCGCCCGCGGCAAGGTCTCGTATAGCGCGTCGTCGTCGAGCTCGATCACCGTTTTGTCGAATTTGATAAATTCCCGAAGATGCTTCTGGGTGACCAGGATCTTCGACTTGCTGTCGGCGAGCATGAATTCGATCCTGTCGGGCGGATATTTCGTGTCGATGGGCATGAACGCCGCGCCGGATTTTAAAACGCCGACCGCCCCGACGAACATATCGAGCGACCTGTCGAGCATTATGCCGACTATGTCGTCGCGCACAATGCCCAGGCCGCGAAGTTTTTCGGCCAGCGCCTCGCTCTTAACACGCAGCTCGCCGTATGTGATTGATTTATCGAGATAGACCGCCGCTTTTCTGTCCGGAGTCCTTTCGGCCTGCTCGTCGAACACATCGACGAAAGTTTTATCTTTCGGATAATCCATAGCGGTGTCGTTGAAATCGTAGAGAACCTTCTTGCGCTCGGCCGGCGACATAAGCTCGATGGCCTCGAGCGTTATATCAGGCTTGCGGCTCACTTCATCGAGAATATTTATCAACTGAGAAGACATGCGGCGGATAGTTTCTTCTCTGAAGAGGCATTTGCGGTATTCGAGATCGAATCGAATGGCGTCTTCGCTTTCATAAGCCTGGAGGGTGATATCGAATTTCGCCGTGCCCGTTTCGAGCTCCTGCGGCCGGACTGCGATCTCCCCGAAAGTCTCATCCCTGAGCCCGCGCGAAGTCTGATAAACGAAAACGACATCGAAGAGAGGATTGTGGCCGCTCGCGCGCTTGAGGTTGAGCCTGTCTATAAGCATATCCAATTGATAGTCCTGGTTATCGATGATATTAAGAAAGTTCGAGCGCACTTCGCCCAGAAAATCCGAGAATTTTTTATCGCCTTTCGGATAATTGCGGGCAGGCATAGTGTTGATGAACATTCCGATCATCTTCTGCGCGTCGAGCGAGGGGCGTCCGACAAGCGGAGTACCCACTATGATGTCCTCCTGCTGGGAGTATCTGGAAAGAAGAACGTTGAAAGCGGCGAGCACGACCGTGTAAAGCGTATTTCCGGTGGAGGCCGCCAGGCTTCTAAGGCGCGCCGAAATTTCGGAATCGGCTATGAAGCCGTAGTGGCCGCCCGCAATATCCAGCCTGGGCGGCCGGGCGAAATCGGTCGGCATATTCAGCGTCGGAAGTTCGCCCGAAAGCATTTCGAACCAGACTTTTTCCTGTTCGGCGGCCGCGGGTGAGTCTATAAATTTTTTCTGCCACAGGCAGAAATCTTTATACTGCGCCGTAAGTTCCGGCAGCGCCCGGCCGGCGTAAATTTCAAAAAGCTCGCTGGTAAATATCTCCAGCGACATGCCGTCGAATATGATATGATGAACATCGAGCAGCAGCCAGTGTTCGTTCTCGCCGACCTTCAACAGTTTGACGCGCAAGAGCGGCGGCTCGCTCAAATCGAACGGGCGGACGAACTCGCGCAGATAATCTTGCGGCACGCCGGATGATGCATCCTGAAAGAATTTTTTCAGCCTGACCACCGGATGCACGATCTGCACCGGCTCGCCATCGACAGTTTCAAACGAGGTCCGCAGCGCTTCGTGGCGGGCGATCATCGTTTCTATCGCGCCGCTGAATTTAAGCATGTCGAGCCTGCCGGTTATTTTCAAAAAGAAAGGAAGGTTATACGACGCCGAAGGCCCTTCCATGCTTTCCACTATAAAAAGCCTCTTCTGCACGGAGGATACTGGATAAACGGACCGGCCGCCCTCACCAGCGTCTTTAGAAGATTCAGCGGATTCAGCGGCAGAGGACCCCATTTTTTCCGCCACGGGGCCTTCACCAGCCTTTGCGCCGGCCGGAGCGGCCGCGTCTATACAGGCCGCCATGGCGCGCAGCGAGAAATTTTCAAAAAGCATTCTGACCGAAAGCCTGCACCCGAAAACGCTTTCGATCTTAGCCTGTAAAACAACCATCTTCAGCGAGTGGCCGCCAATCTTAAAGAAATTGTCGAGAGCGCTTATATTTTCGGCCCCCAGTGTTTCCTTCCACAGCGAGGCGAGACGTATTTCCGTCGCGCCTTCAGGGTTGACAAAATCTGACGATGATTTTTCATCTTTCGCACTCGGGGCCAGAAGAGCTTTCCTGTCTATCTTGCCGCTCGCGTTCACAGGCATTGCTGCGAGTTTAACGAAATACGAAGGCGTCATAAATTCAGGCAGGGTTTGAGAGATCTCTGTTTTTATGGATTCGGCGGTAACGAAATCTTCCGCCACGAAATACGCGCAAATGAACTTATTGCCGCCATCGGATACCACCGTCACCGCGGTATTTTTAACACCCTTCACCTTCATTATCTCCATTTCAATCTCGCCGAGCTCGATCCTGAAACCGCGAAGCTTCACCTGGTTGTCGATGCGGCCTATATATTCGATATCGCCCGTCGGCAGCCACCTTGCCAGATCGCCCGTTTTATACATCCGTCCGCCCTTTTCAAAAGGGTTGTTCACGAACTTTTCGGCCGTGGTTTCCGGCCTGTTGAGATAACCGCGCGCCAGAGAGTCGCCCGCAACGCAGAGTTCGCCGGCGTAGCCTTCGGGCATGAGATTTGCGAACCTGTCGGTTATATAAACCCTGGTATTCGAAAGGGGCTTGCCTATCGGTATATTGGCGTAATTTTTATCTACCGGAAAACTGGAGGTGCAAACGGTGCATTCGGTCGGGCCGTAGCAGTTGTTAAGCTGAAAGCCGCGCTTCGTGAAGATTCTGAGTTTTTCGCCGGCGGTATCCAGAAAGCGCAGCGATTTATTGTCGATGTTCTCGCAGAACTGCTCGGCGAACTGCGTCGTCAGAAACGCTCCGCTGATGCGATTGTTTTCGAAATATTCGTTGAGTTCGCCGAGCGAGAGTTTGATCTCCTCGCTGATGACGTGAATCTCGGCGCCGGCGATTAGCGGCGGAAAAACCTCCGCTATAGAGGCGTCAAAACCGAACGACGCGTGCTTCGAAGTACGGTCGGCGCTGGTTATGCCGCGCGAATTCATTTGCCAGTAAGAGAAATTGAGCAGCGAGCGGTGCTCGATGAGCGTGCCTTTCGGTTTTCCCGTTGAACCGGACGTGTATATTACGTAAGCCAGGTCTTCGGGCCTGCTTATATTTTCGATCTTAGCCGGCGCAGCCGCGTCGAAACCGTAAGAGTCCGCGTCGTCGAGGTCTATAACCGTACCATCGAATTTTATCTTATCCAGAAGATGTTTCTGAGTCAGAAGCACCTTTGACCTGCTGTCTTCGAGCATAAATTCGATGCGCTCCATGGGATATTTCGTATCAATCGGCATGAACGCCGCGCCGGACTTAAGCACGCCGAGTGCGCCGACGAACATTTCGAGCGAGCGGTCCACGAAGATGCCGACGATATCGTCGCGCCCGGCCCCGAGCGAGCGGAGCTTAGCCGCAAGCGCTGCGCTTTTTTCGCGCAATTCGCCATAAGTCATCGATTTATCCAGATATACGACGGCTTTTTTATCGGGAGTCTCAGATGCCCTGCCGTCGAATATATCGCAAAAAGTTTTATCGGATGGATAATAAGCCGCGGTATCGTTAAAATCGTGTATAAGACGGCGTTTTTCACTTTCCGAAATAAAATCGTATTCGGTTATTTTTTTATCCGGCTCGCCGAGCGCAGAATCGAGCAGCGTGAAAATATGGCCGGCCATATAATCGATCTCGCGCCGGCAATACATCGAAACGCGGTAATCGATATACAATTCGATATCGCCGCCGCCCGCCTCATCGTCGCCGATATAAAAAGCCAGCGCGCCGGGCAGACAGCCGTTACCATATATAAAGCTGTCCGTCTTATCTGCGCAGGTGGTTTTAATAAATTGCGAGAATATTACGTCAAAAACGCCTTCTGGCTCGCGGTTAAGACGCCTGAGCTCGCCGGCGAGCAGATCGCTCGGAAACGCTTGATGGGAAAGCATTTCCTTGAATTCCGGCGCGAATTTTTCGCAGAGCGAACGGAAAGTGGAATCGGAGGCGAACGAAAACCGCATCGGAAGCATATCAGCAAACGCGCCGGTCGCTTTTTTGAATTCTTCACTCCTGCCGTGATGCGTCGTAGTGATCACTATATCTTCTTTGGCCGTAAGTCTGAACAGATAAGCGTATAGCGCGCACATAAAAACGCCGGAAGGGCTCATTTTATTTTTGCCGCAATAATCGTAAATTCTTTTTGAAAGGCCCCCGGGCGCTCTGTAATAAGCGCGCTCTGTCGCGAAATCGTCCTTCGCGGCGGCCGGGCGCAATTCGAGATTTTCTATATCGGTTTTATACTTTTCGAACCAGTAATCGCGGTCTTCTTCAAATTTCTTCGACGCTAAATAATTGGCCTCGCGGCCGGAAAAGTCGAAATAAAGCGGAAATTCCTCTTCTATAGAAGTTTGCCCGGCCGCGAGCCTTTCATAATATTCAACGACCTTATCGCATACCAGCGCGAGCGAGGCGCCGTCGAATAATATGTTATGGCCGTTAAAATAAAATCCGCCACGGTGTTCATCGAGTTTTATAATAAAAAACCGGTACAGGCGCCCGCCCGGAAAATCCGAAAAAGGCCGGCGTGATTCGGATTCGGCCCACTCGCGCATTTTATCGTGCGCGCCGGGGCCGCTAAATTCAAAGATTTCGACGGCCGCGTCTTCGTCGCAATATTCCGCCAGATACTGTTTCGGCTCATCTTCGCTCGCGGTAAAACGGATGCGCATATTTTGATTATTTTTAATCAGCATTGCTATGGCTTTTTTTAGAAGAACCGGGTCCGCCGAATCTTTAAATATAATCGCTCGAGAAAGGTTGCACATCGTAGTTTCAACATAACTCTTCTGAAGATGATACGACCTTTTTTGGGAACGGGACAATTCATACAGTTTCAGTTTATCCTTGTTCATAATTTATAAAACTCCCTTGTTATCATTACGAGATTATCGCAGACATACAGCCTGCCATAAAAAAATAAAAGAAAAACGATAGCAAATCCGAAACTTTCCGCCAGTCATGTTCTTACGCATAAAAGGCGGAAAATTTTAATTACCCTTTAAATAAATAAATTCCAGACATTTCTACCCCATATTAGTTATTATTCCTTCGAGCCTCTGCGTATTCGCGCCCAGCGCGCTAAATAAATTAAAGCAGAGTTCCGGCGCGGTCAGAAGCGCCTGACGCATGCGTTTTCCATTAACGGCGACGGCGCGCAATTCACCCATTATAACCTCGGCGGTTATATTGGAACGCCCGCCGGTAAGCGATTCGAAGCCGAGAAAATCGCCGCGACCGGTTATCAGGATCGTACCAAGCCAGCCGGCTTTAGAAATCTTCTGCACTTCGGCGTTGCCCGAGACTATAAAGTAAAGATTGTCAACCGCGTCGCCTTCCCACACCACGTCTTCTTCTTCGCGGAAGACGATTTCTTTAGACATAAAGACGATCTCGCGCGTAACGCTTAACGGCACATCTTTAAACAGAGTCAATTCTTTAAAGAATTCGAGCCTTTCACGAAGCGCCATAGCCATGAAATCTATCATTTTAGTCTCGTCGAGGCGGGGCCACTCGAAACCGAGCCGGGCCAGCAGAGAGGCCGTGCGCGAGGTAAGAGTAATCGCCGGCGTGGAGTCCTCTTCATTTTCGAGCCAGCCGCGGTGCAAGAGAATATTTTCGACATGCTGCCTGCGGCATTCAACGCCGTATTCCGTTTTAAGCCGGTCAATGAATTTATCGAAAGGAATTTTTTCGACGTTAAGCCCGAGCGCGGGCGATGTCAATACGTCGGAAATCTTAACCATATTATGGTTCTGGCAGTGGAAGGTCATATTATAAAAATTCTCCCTGTCAAAAAGCGCCAGGACCGAGGCGCTGGTGGCGTCAACGAAAGATAATTCGACTTCATCCGCGCTTTGCGGAACGACGCCGAGATTCACGAACGATTTAACCGTTACGCTGAAGGCGTTTTCTTCGACATTCTGCTGTAAATGACCGGTTTTTGAGTTAAATGAAATATTACCGACCCTGAATATATTGGTTTTAAGACCGTATTTTTCGCGGGCGGCGATAACTATTTTTTCGGCCTGGAGCTTGGTTTCGACATATAAATTATCCGACTTCTGACCCATATCACAGCAATCTTCAGTAAATACAACGGCTTCGCAGCCTTCTATTTTACCCATTATAACCGATATCGTCGAAACATGGTTGAAATCTTTCTTTTTCCCCGCGGCGGCAAATTCTAAAAGATTTTCGACGGCCTTTACGTTCGGGCCGTAAAATTCTTCATAGCGGCCGTAGTGCTTTACATTAGCCGCCGGATGTATTATGGCGTCCACTTTCTGGCATATCTCATCATAAAGCTGCGAATCTAACCCGAGACGCTCTTTTTCAAGATCGGCGCAAAGTATTTTTATGCGCTCGAGCTCTTTTTCCTTGAGTTCTGAACCGAAGTAATAACGATATTTTTCGTTAACGCGCTTTAATGAATCGCCAGGAGTTTTTCCGCGCACGGGAAGGTATATGTCGCACTTCCAACCTTTTAGAAGATCATGCAGCATATAAACTCCGAGATATCCGGTCGCGCCGGTCAATAGCACAGCTTTGTAATTATTGCGCGCGTGTATGTCGCAGGCTTCATATTTTAAACTTTGAGCGTTATAAGCCTCCTCCGCTTTCTTATATTCTTCAGAGGCGACAAACGAACTCATTTTTTCGTCCATTGCCGGTATTTTAACTTTAAGCTCTTCGAGCTTGGAATACAGAGAACCGCGCTTTTCAGATATATTGCCCGCTAAAGCTCCTATAGTTTGATATTTGAATATATCGTTAATAGTTAACTCATAATCCTGCTGTAGTTTTGCCGTAAGCGTTACCGCTTTAAGCGAGTGGCCGCCTATTTCAAAGAAATTTTCATTGACGCCGACTTCTTTTAATCCGAGAACTTCGCGCCACGCCTTCGCTATTTTTTCCTCGCGTTCGTTAGACGGAAGTATCCGGTCTTCCGCGCCTGCTGAAGCTTTTATTTCGATAGCGCCGACGGCCTTGCGATCGACCTTGCCGCTCGTATTAAGCGGCATCGAATCGAGTTTTACAAAATAAGACGGAATCATATAATTAGCTAAGGTGCGCGCCAGAAATTCCTTGAGTTCTTTTGCAGGTATATCGCGGTTCGAAGTATAAAACGCGCATAGATATTTATTTTTCTGTTCGTCTTCTTTAGCCAGCACCACGGCGGTTTCTATCTCTTCGTGCGACTGGAGCCGGGCATCTATTTCGCCGAGTTCAATGCGGAACCCGCGTATCTTCACCTGGAAATCTATACGGCCAAGGAATTCGATATTGCCGTCCGGCAACCATTTTACCAGATCGCCCGTGCGATACATGCGTTCGCCCGGATAAAACGGATCGACAGGAAATTTTTCGGCGTTAAGCTCCGGCCTGTTCAAATAACCCCGCGCGATACCGTCACCGGCAATACATAATTCGCCCGGAATGCCTATCGGCAGGAGTTTGTTGTTTTTATCCAGAACGTACATCCTGGTATTTGAAACGCCTTTTCCGATCGGTATATTATCGAACTGCCGCTCAACTCTGAACACCGTGGTTATAACGGTATATTCAGTCGGACCGTAAGCGTTTACCAGCGTATAATTCTTACGCCTGAATGTTTTGAGTTTATCGCCGCCGCAAAGAATATAACGCGCCGATTTATTATCGGTAAGCTCGGCGAACTGCTCGTAAAACTGCGTTGGAAATATCGAAATAGTTATGCCGTTATCTTCCATATAACGGTTAAGCTCGACGGGAAGCAGCCTCAACTCGGGCTCTATAACATGCAATTCACCGCCGGTAAAAAGCGCCGGAAATATTTCGCTGCCGATCGAAGGATCGAAGCAGACCGACATATACTGCGTAAAACGGTCGGCGGCCGTAAGGCCGAATTCTTTTATAAGGCAGGCGCCCAGATTGACCAAAGAAGAATGCTCTATCATAACGCCTTTAGGCTTTCCAGTCGAGCCGGAAGTATAAATCAGATAAGCTAAATCGCGCGGGCCTGCTATTTTACCTATATTTTCGCCGCCCGCGGCGTTATCGTATATGGAATTATCATCTATGGCTATTTTCACTCCTCCATATTCAAGCGGGGTTATATTCTTTTTCTGACCGATAACCGCGGCAGCCTTAGTATCTTCGAGCATAAAGGCTATGCGGTCAGCCGGATAAGACGCATCGATAGGCACATAGCAGGCGCCCGCCTTCATTATCGCCAGCAGCCCGGCGACCATTTCAACCGATTTATCGGCAAGCTGAGCCACGAAATCGCCTTTTTTAACGCCAGCCGCCATCAACGCGCGCGCAAGTTTGTTCGCATTTTCATTCAACCGCCCGTAAGTAAGCCTATTTTTACCGAATACTACGGCGGTATTGCCTGCGTGACGAGCCGCGATACTTTCGAAATATTCGTGGATCGTGATATTTTTATCGTATTCAAGAGCGGTATCGTTGAAATCATATAAAACGGTTTTACGCTCCGCTGGCGCGACCAACTCGATATCTTTAAGCAATAACTGCGGGCTGCGGCTCACTTCGTCGAGTATATTAACTAAATGCGATGACATACGCTGTATCGTATCGTCTTTAAAAAGGCACTTACGGTATTCGAGATCGAAACGAAGCGTATCATCGCCCTCAAAGGCCTGAAGCGTCAGGTCGAATTTAGCCGTACCGGTATGGACTTCGAGCGGTTTGACGAAGAGATCGCCGTATTTTTTTTCTTTTATGCCCTGCGAAGTTTGATAAACAAAAACCACGTCGAATAACGGATTATGCCCGCTGGCGCGCTTGATACTGAGTTTATCGATTAGCATGTCCAACTGGTAATCCTGATTATCGATAATATTAAGAAAATTGGAACGCACTTCATTTAAAAAATCCATGAATTTTTTATCAGGCTTGGGATAATTGCGTGCCGGCATCGTGTTAACGAACATACCGATCATATCCTGCGCATCGAGCGTCGGACGGCCTAATAAAGGCGTTCCGACGATAATATCTTCCTGAAGGCTGTAACGAGACAGCAGCACGTTAAACGCGGCCAGAATTATAGTATAAAGCGTATTACCGCTGGTGTCGGCGAGGTTTTTAAGACGGGCGGCAAGTTCATGGTCGGCGAAAAATTCAAAATGATCGCCTGCTATATCGGGTTTCAACGGCCGGGTAAAATCGCAGGGCATATTAAGCGTCGGCACTTCTTTGCAAAGCATTTCAAACCATACTTTTTCCTGCCCGGCCGATTCGCTTGAAGCTATAAATTTCTTCTGCCACTCGCAAAATTCTTTGTACTGCGAAATAAGAGCCGGAAGCGTGCGGCCTTCATATATTTCGAAAAGTTCGCGCATAAATATTTCAAACGACATGCCATCAAATATTATGTGGTGAAAATTTATAAAAAGCAAATGCTCGTTATCGCCTGATTTAAACAATTTGACGCGCAGCAGAGGCGCGCGGCTTATATCGAAAGGCTTGACAAGCTCTTTGATATAATCTTCGCTCATGCCGTCTGAAGCGTCCTGGAATATTTTTTTAAGTTTGAGCGAGCTATGTATCACCTGCATGGGTTCGCCGTCAATCACTTCGAATGAGGTGCGCAGCGACTCGTGACGCGCTATCATTTTTTCAATGGCCTCGCTGAAGCGAAGCATATCGAGCTTACCTGTAATTTTAAGCATAAATGGAATATTATAAGACGCCGAAGGGCCTTCCATATTTTCGACTATGAATAGTCTTTTCTGGACGGATGATACCGGATAATAAACCGCTTCCCCCGATACGGCGGCTTCTTCTTCTTTCTGCGCTGACAAGCTATCACCGCCGGGGGTTTTAAATCCCGCTTCGGACATTAAAGAATCCGCCATGCGGCGCACAGTCGTCGATTCAAACAGTTTTTTAATAGGCAGCCTCACGCCGAATTCTTTTTCTATCTTAAACTGCATGGATATCAATTTAAGCGAATGACCGCCGAGCGAGGTGAAATCATCCTCGACGCCTATATCTTTAACCGATAAAATTTCTTCCCATATTTTAACGAGCTTTTCCTCGCAGACATTTTCCGGCTTCACATAAACCGGACCGCCGGGAACGCGGCCCGGTTTCGGCACGGCAGAAACCTGCGTAGCGGAGTCTTTCCGTATGGCGGCAGAAACCGTACCGGACGCCTGCGACGAAACGGATGCCTGAAGACAGGCCGCCATATCGCGCAGAACGGGATTTTCAAAAATCTTTTTGATCGAAACGCGGAAGCCGAATTCGCGCTCGATCTTCGCCTGCAATATTACCGCCTTGAGCGAATGCCCGCCCGATTTAAAGAAATTATCGAGCGCGCCCGGGGATTCGAGACCCAGGACCTCTTTCCACAGCGCGGCGAGCCTTATTTCATAATCACCTGCCGGCGGCTCATAACCTGAATTTTTTGCCCCGGCCGCCACTTGCGGCGCGGGCAGCGCTTTACGATCGATCTTGCCGCTGGCGTTAGTCGGCATTTCGGCAAGCCTGACAAAATGGGCCGGTATCATAAATTCCGGAAGGTCGCGCGCTATCTGCTCTTTTATAAATTCGTGCGTAACGCTTTCTTCGGCGACTATATAAGCGCATAAGAACTTATTACCGCCGTCAGTGATAACGCTTACCGCGCTATTTTTAACGCCTTTCACCTTCATTATCTCTATTTCTATTTCGCCAAGCTCGATTCTAAAGCCGCGTATCTTTACCTGACTATCGATACGGCCGAAATATTCCATATTGCCATCGGGCAGCCACCTGACCAGATCACCGGTTTTATATACGCGTTCGCCGCCGCAAAACGGCCCGGACACGAATTTTTCGGCCGTGGTATCGGCTCTGTTCAAATAGCCGCGCGCCAGACAGTCGCCGCCGACGTAAAGTTCGCCGGCATATCCTTCAGGCATTAAATTACCAAAACGGTCCACCACATATAATTTGGTATTGGCAAGCGGCCTGCCGATGGGTATATTCGTATAAAATTTATCTACCGGAAAAAATGTGGTGTAAACGGTGCATTCAGTCGGGCCATAGCCATTAAAAAGTTTATAATTACGCGGCGTGAATGTCCTCAACTTTTCGCCGGCCGCGTATAGTATTCGCAGCGAACGGTTATCTATATTTTCATTGAACTGTTCCGCGAGCTGAGTCGTAAAAAAACCTATCGTAATTTGATTTTTTTCGAAATAATCGTTAAGCTCGCCCAGCGACATTTTAATTTCTTCGCTTATTATATGCACTTCAGCGCCCGCTATAAGCGGCGGAAAGGTTTCAGAAATCGAAACGTCGAAACCAAATGATGCGTGCTTTGACAGGCGGTCTTCAGATGTTATGTTATGCTCGTTTTTATACCAGCACGAAAAATTAAGAAGGGCGCGATGCTCTATGAGCGTGCCTTTCGGCCGCCCGGTCGAACCCGAGGTATAAATTACGTAAGCCAGATCTTGCGGCTTATTGATATTTTCGAGACTCTGCCCGCAGCAGGAATCCTGATAAATCGACTCGTCGTCGAGGTCTATTATAACCCCGTCGAATTTAATGAGCCCGATCAAATGACGCTGAGTAACCAACACTTTAGAACCGCTGTCGGCAAGCATAAATTCAATCCTGTCGACCGGATATTTAGTATCGATAGGCATATAAGCCGCACCGCTGCGAATTATGCCTATAACGCCGGTAAACATTTCAAGCGAACGGTCGGCGAATATGCCGACGATATTATCGCGTCCTACGCCAAGCGAACGCAGTTTACGGGCAAGCGCGGCGCTTTTATCGCTTAATTCGCCGTAGGTTATCGACTCTTCAAGATAGACTACCGCGCGCTTATCGGGCGTTTTAGCGGCCTGTTCGTCGAATAGATCACAAAAAGTCTTATCGGGCGGATAATAAGATTCGGTATCGTTAACTTCGTTAATTAAACGGCGTTTTTCTTTAGCGGAGATAAAATCGTACTCCGATATTTTTTTGCCCGGCGCGTTTAAGATTTCTTCGATCAATGAATAAATATGACCGGCCATATAATCGATTTCACTCTGCCGGTATGCCGAAACTCGATAATCGAGGAAGAACTCGATCTCATCACGGCGCTTAGCCTCGCTGCTTATATAAAAAGCGAGCGTGCTTAAAGATTCGCCACTGCCGTAAAATTTAGTTTCCGTCTTGCAGGCCGAAGAATTTTTAACGTATTGCGAAAGCATGAGCGTAAACATATCGAGGGGATCGCGACCGAGCCGTCTTAACTCGGCGCCGAGCAGGTCGGCTGGAAATTTATGGCGGGAAAGCATTTCTTTGAACTCGGGATTAAATTTATCACACAGCGCCGAAAAAGTGCTGTCGGCGGCGAAATTAAAACGGGCCGCGAGCGTGCTGACAAACATGCCGGTCGCACCGCTAAATTCGGGACTTCTGCCGTGATGAACCGCCTGCATGACTATATCTTCTTTCATCGTCAGCCTGAAAAAGTAAGCATAAAGCGCGCACATAAAAAAACGGTAAACGCTGATCTTATTTTTATCGCAGTAGTCGTATATTTTATCGGAAAGCCCGGCGGGCGCACTGTAATAACAACGTTTAGCGCGGAAATCTTCTTTATCAGCCACAGGACGCAGTTCGAGATTTTCTATATCTGTTTTATACTTATTAAACCAGAAATCACGATCGCTTTCAAATTCTTTCGATGAAAGATAAGCGGTTTCCCGCTCGAGATAATCGAAGTAAAGCGGAAAATTTTCTTCTATAAAATTTTCGCCCGATGCGAGTCGTTCGTAATATTCGACTACTTTATCAGTCAATACGGCAAGCGAGGCGCCGTCGAAGATCGTGTGATGGCCGCTTATATAAAAACCGCCGCGCCGTTCATCGAGCTTAACCATATAAAAACGATACAGCGCTCCGCCGAGAAAATCGCCAAAAGGTTTGCCTGATTGTAATTCCGCCCATTCGTGCATTTTATCGGCCGCACCCTGGCCTTTAAATTCGATCATTTCAAACTCGCCGTCCGACGGCGAATAAGGTTGAATAAACTGGCGGGGACCCGCTTCATTTTCAGCAAAACGAATGCGCATATTCTGATTGTTTTTGATAAATAGGCCCATGGCTTGTTTTAAAATATTAAAATCGACGGGCGAGTTGAATATAACCGACTGTGAAACGTTCCACATAGCAGTTTCCGGATAATATTTCTGCATGTAAAATAATCTTTTTTCAGGATGCGACAGTTCGTAAAATTTCATATTCTCTTTACTCATAAAATTCCTCCGAATGATATATAAATAACAACATAACGAATACCCTCTATATTTTTTTATATATTCACAAAGCTCGTTTATACAATTATAATAGTTTGGTTTACACTAATACCGAATGATTTTACCGTGACGGCATTATTTTTTTTACCACGACGGCGATATGAATTTAAGCGCCGTCGAATTGCGCAGTATCATTTTAGGATCACTGCCATCGGAATTGACCGTAAACACTCCGCCGTCTGAAAGACTGGCTGAGTAAGCGCAGAAGACTATCTTGCGGCCGTCGGGCGAAAAGCAGGGTTCGAAGCTGTTTAGCGAACCGGAAGTTATGCGCCTCAAATCGCCGCCGTCTATGGTCATTGTGTATATCTGGCCGCTGCCGTCGCGATCGGATGAAAAAACTATTTTTTTGCCGTCGGGCGAAAAATTAGGGTCCGAATCGGAAGCGGGGTTTTTAGTAAGATTAATAAGGCCGCTGCCATCGAAGTTCATAAGATATATTTCGAAATTATTATCGCGGTTCGAAGAAAAAACTATCTTGGAGCCGTCTGGACAAAATTTAGAAGTAACGTCCATAGCGGCATTATTCGTAAGATTTACGGAAGAAC
The DNA here is from genome assembly GCA_002423385.1 of bacterium UBP16_UBA6123. Classification (GTDB taxonomy): domain Bacteria; phylum Muiribacteriota; class UBA9980; order UBA9980; family UBA9980; genus UBA9980. The sequence goes on along the minus strand of DIVV01000136.1, from coordinate 11,766 downwards.
CTCCATCTGAATCGAAAGTATAAATTTCAAGATTATCGTTAAGATTGACCGTGGCCGTTATTTTCGAAGATACGCGCGACGCTGACGGATTGTAAAAACCCTTGATTGGAAGCGCCGCCGCCGTTATTTTAACCCGGTCGCCGCCCGCGGCCGGTATCGAATAAATATCGTAAGCTGCAATCGCGGCCGCTTCACCAAAATCAAAATAACCGATATTATCGATATCCGAATGGTAATAAATCTTAGAACCATCGGCCGAGGCCGACGGCGCGGAGTTTTTATTAAGCGCGCGCACCATGGAGTATGTCTGGCCGTCTTCGAGAGAAGTCGATAAAATATGCGCGTTAAGACAGCTATATATTATAAAACTTTTGTTATAGGTAAACACCGGGTATTCAAGACCGTAATTCGGCGCCAACTGGCCGACGCTTATAAGCGATTCTTTTTCAAGAGTATCCGCGTTTAAAATTATAAGACCGTAGCTCGAATTGTTTTCGGCTATATAGACTATAAATTTATCGCCTGGCAGACACGAAGGATGAAGCGCATTGCCGCCCGCGCCGTCGGTGAGCGCCTGTACGTCACCGCCATTAATGCTTATCGAGTATAACCGTGACGAGCCGTCACGATCGGATTCAAATACGACGCGCTCGCTTGAAGTAAAACAAGGATTACGCTCACTGCCGTAGCTTGAGCCGGTGAGGTTGACGGCGTCTGAAATGCGTCCCGAAGCCTGCTCGAAAATCGCGGCGTATATCTTCGATTCGCCTCCGGCCTCGGAAGAATACAAAAGCATCATACCGTCTTTGGCTATATAGGGGCTGCGCTCGTCGGTAGCGTTATTAGTCAGCCGCGTCTGCGAGCCGCCGTCCGCGTCCATCATATATAATTCATAGTTGCCGTCGCGGTTCGACGAAAATATGATCTTAGAGGAATCCGGTGTAAAGCACGGGTCGTCGTCATAACTTGAATTATAAGTCAGGCGGCGCTTTTTATAGGTCTTCAAATCCATCACGAACAGCTCGACGTTGTTATCTTTGGTGCCGCTGTAAACTATTTTTGTGCCGTCAGGCGAAATGGCGGATTTATGCAGCAGCGTGGATTCGTTGAAGGTAATCTGTGAAAGCCCGGCGCCGCTTTGATTAACCGAGTATATATTCGATTCCGAATATGGATCGTAACCCGCCGCCAGATAAATTTTGCGCGACTCGTTAATCAGCGACGACAATTTTATCTTGAGCTCGTTAGTTTTAATAATATCGTATTCGCAATACGACGCCCTTAAAATCACGGTATCGGTATCTGAATATGGATCGGCCTCGTATCGAGTTCCCGAGAGCGTTCCGCCGCCGGAAACAATGGTCCAGGAAGGTATTACGGCTAGCGAAGTATTGTCTTCATAAAAAGCGGTGCAAATTATTTTTGAAAGATCGACGGGAGAGCCGCTTATATTGACTTCGGAAAGAGAAATGCTTTTTAAAAGCGGCCTCGGCGGAGCGAATATAACATAACCGGCGCCGGCAGTCGCGAAAAATTCATCGTTAAGAGTATTGGTGAGACGGCTCATTGCGGTCCCGTCGGCGGCGTTGATCGAATAAATCTGGTTATTGCCGCTCTGTCGCGAGCTGAAAATTATGCGCGCGCCGTCGGAAGTGAAACGCGGATAAGTGTCGTGATAGGAATTATCGGTTAATTTAACAATTTCGCCGGTAATCAAATCACGGATAAATATTTCAAAATCGCCGTCAAAATCGGATGTAAAGGCCATTTTTGAGCCATCCGGCGAAAACACCGGATAATTAACGTTATATGAACCGGAAATAAAATCTACTACATTTTTGGAAGGCAACTGAATTATCGATATTTTATTAAGGCCGTTTTCTTTCATCGAAAAAGCTATCATAGAGCCGTCGGGCGAAAAAGAAGGATATAAAATTTCAGTCGCAAAAGATTTAATAACCTCAAAATCACCGCCAGCGGAGTTAATGACGCACAATTTCAACTGATTTTCAGCTTCCATTATAAAAACGATCTTAGAGTTATCAAATGAAAAAGCCGGATAATAATATCTTTCGCCGGCCGTCGAAAATGTGAGACGTTTTGAATTAAGGCCGTTTGAATCCATTATATAAAGATCGTTCGGCGAATCTTTGGCGCAGACAAACGCAATTTTTTCGCCGTCAGGCGATATCGAGGCGAAGTTTTCGCCGTATTTGCCTTCGGTAAGCCTGTACTGATTGGTGCCGTCGGCGTTCATAATGTATATTTGCTGGTTAATTCCGCGGGTGGAAACGAAAGATATTTTACCGACCGTTTTATCGGACGGAATATTTATGGAAAAAAGGTCTGATGCTGCCCCCGAACCAGCGCTGGCGCCGTCAGAAACGCTCACTTTTATTTTGAGGTCCTTTAGATTCAATTCGGAATAATTAACGGGCTTCCATAAAAGAACGGCGGTCGAACCCGAAGCCATTTTGCCGCTGAAATCTGCGATATTATCGATCGGAAGATAGGATGTGCCGCGGTCGATGCTGTATTGCAGCGCTACGAAGCACATATCGCTTTCGGCGTCGAATACGCCGAAACTGATTAAAATATTCTCCGCGGTCTGTCCTATTTTAAGATCGGTGACGGCGGGAAAACTGTTTTTAGAATACTGCGAAACGACGCTGGAATTGCCGCCACCGCCGCCGCAGCCGCTATAAATAAGCGAGGCGAATATAATGAAGATTAAATAACAAAACGCGAAAGACGAAAACCTTTTTAAAAAAGCTAAATTATTTTTAGCAAAGCCGGTTTTAATGTATTCTTTAATATTTGATTTCAATTTTATCACCTTTATATAATTTTTTGAATATCTTAACATATTTCAAGCCTGACATACAAACTAAAATTTTTAAAATAAATTATTTTTTTTAAGAAAACTATTGCATTTTTAGGCGCATTATTAGATAATATGGTATAGAAGATAAAAGCGAACAACCATAATAAAAAATAAGCAAAATAAATCATCCCCGACGGAAAGGTAAATGCTCATTAAAAAGTTTTTCAGCGGCATATTTTACGGCATTTTAATTATCCGGCGGGACATCGAAAGGCCATAATCATTAGCAATCAAATTATTAAAAAGCAGGTAAAAATATGCAAAAAAACAATTTTAAAAACTCAATTTTCCTTATAATCTTTCTTTTCATATCGGCTTTAGTTTACGGCTGCGGCGGAGGCGGAAGCAGTATCACCTCGCACACCGGCCTTATCGACGATCGGCTTAAAGTGCCCGTCTCCATAAGTTTATCCGCTGCGCCGGGCGCGGCCGCGCTGCCTTCGACCGCCGTCGGCAGCGTCGAAATAACCGTTTACCGCGGCGCGATCAACGACGCCAATAAAGTTTTATTCAACATAACCAGAGTTGAATTCGCTTCGCGCGCAGCCGAAATCGGCGTATTCGCCGGCGACACTTATTCTATCGTGCTCAGCGCAAAAGCAAAATTAGACCCGCTTGCCGATATGGAATTCGTTTACAAATCCAGCATAGATTCGCTCTTCGTTCCGATAGAAACGGGCGGTTCGAGCGGCGGCTATGCCGCACCGCTTACCATGCAGCTCGAACAGACAGGCCAGATCAAACTTTACCCTTCAAAAATGACGTTCGCGCCGCTCGAAAAGCGCACCGTCAAGTACGGCGACACATTCAAAGAAATATCGCTTTTAATATACGACCAATTCGGCCGTATCTTCGAGGGCGCAAAAGATTCCGTAATCCTTTCAATCGAATCGCTCGATAATACGACTATAACACCGGTGTTAAACGGTACGCTCACGGCGCTCCCCGTTAACGGCACGGCGGTTTTTTCTAATATTTCGATTTCATCCGAAAGTTTAAAATCGGGCGTCACTCGCTTTGCCGCGGCCATAAGCGCCTCTTCTTCTTCAGCAAGTTCCGTGGCGGCTAAAAGCGAAGACATATTGATATACAATCAGTCAAATAAACCTGTAATCTCAAAGTTAATATTTGAAAAACAGCCGCTGCCTTTAATTGGCACAGGCAAAACATGGGAGCCGTTCACCGTAGCCATAATCGATCAATACGGCAATTTCGTCGATACCGATGAAATAATTACTATTTCCGCCTCTGCCGGCTCGCTCGCTGGCGCGCTATCGCTCAAAGCGCAAAACGGCGCGGCCATTTTCAACGGGATAAGCGCGGCAGCGGCGGCCTCTATAAATCTTAAAGCATCGATACCCGGTTTCAGCGCCTTCAGCGACAACGTCAAAATAATAAGCGGCACGGTAACTAAAACAAGGCTTTTCGTAACCAATCAGACCTATCTTTACTATTACGATTTCTATTCTGGTGAAGATTCGTCGAAATTGGCCGTCAGAGCCATACTTGCAGGCGTACAGCACCTCGGCGCTATAAAAAAAGTTAAACCTTCATTTGATAAGGAAAAACTTTATATCCTTGATGATCATAATTATTTCAGCGTCTTTACGGGGCTCGGCACTAATTCGCCGAACGCCAATATATTCAATCTGGGCGCGTTCAACACCGAAAAATTAATAGATTTCGCTCCTACGGTAGATAATTTAAGCATTTACTTAGTATCTTCCAAAAATGTTTATAAATGGCACATAGTCAACGAGCCCAATTTCGTAATCGCCAACACGCAAAATATTGAATTCGACGGCACGGCCAGCGCGACCGAAATCAGAAACAACAAACTTTATTTAACCGGCGACCGGCTGATCGCGCCTTACGATTTTTCACTATATCCGCCAAAAGCCGAAACGCAGATACCGCTTTACGACTATCCTTCGGCCATAGTTTTAAGCGGCGACAAAAAATACGCCGCCACGGCTGAAATCAAAGGCAAAAACATCTATCTGATAAACGCCGAAACCGAAAAATTCGAGCGCATTCCCCTGGGCCAGCCTGAATTAACCGGCGGCGCTCACTTAAAATTCTCCAATTACGCCAATTCGCTCAAACTCTACCTTGCCAAATATTCCGACGGCAATATATACAGCTACAATATCGCAAATGGCGCCGGCGCGGTTATAATAGCAGATTCATACGCATCCATAAAACCTATCGCCATCGATACCGATAAAACCGACCGGTTAGTATTTACCCTCAACGGCAGCGGCTCCGCCTTCGTACGCGTATTCGACGCTAAAACCGACTCATTCGTCGAAGATATAATGTTAAACGACCAGGAAGGCCGCAACATATCTTATATCCAAGTCGTTAATTCAATGGTAGTTTATTAATAATCCATCATTGAGTAATGCAATTTAATTTTGTCGGCCGGTGAATAAAGTAATTTTTTATAGTAAATAAATTAATAATTTATAAAAGCAAAGGATTAAAGGTGTGAAGATGAAATTTAATTTTAATTTTTTAATTTTTATTTTTATCCCGCTGGCGGCGGTTATTATAATATTCAGCCCCTGCGGCGCGGCCGCGCAGGATTATTCGGCCGTCGTAAAAACCATTGACGGCGAAGTCACTTTTAAAGCTGACGGTGAAACAGCCTGGAAACCAGTTAGCGCCGGAATGGAAATTAAAGAGGGCGCATATATTATGACCGCGTTCGAATCCGCCTGTTCGCTCGAATTCAAAGACAAATCGGTACTGGACATAAAAGAGCTTTCAAAGATACAAATCAGCAAATTCGCCCTGCAGGCCAAAAGCGTCAACGCCAACGTATCGCTTTTTAACGGCAAGGTTAAAGCTACAGTCCACCGCGATATCGATACTAAAACGGAATTCCAGGTTAAAACTCCCGTATCGACGATTTCGGTTCGCGGCACGGAAGAAGAAATATATTATTCCCCCGGCTTCGGCGTCGAAGTGCAAAATATTTCCGGCGTAGTAGAAGTAATGAATTATATCGGACAGAAGCAGCTTTTGGCAAAAGGCGATAATACGGAAGTATCCAAAGACAATAAAGCGCCAAAACCAATATCGCATTCGGCCGTGAAAACGAAAAAAGAATTCGTTAAAAACGCTGCGGCCACCGAAGAAGAAGAGGACTTCAAATCGAATATGAGCTCTCCTGCCTTCGATCAGATATCCGACATGCTCAGAGACCTTTCCGAAATATCACGCGAAAAGGAAGCTCATCCAGTAACTAAAATACTTATCAACTGGTAGCAAAATTAATGACAACCAACGGTGAAAACAACCGGCCGCGATAAACTTAAAAAGCTTGAACTATTCGAAGATTCATCTTCTTCAATTTCATCTTTGCGCCTTCCGTTATAATAAAATCGAAGCCTTCCTCAAAAAACTTACGCAGGAAGGCTTCGTTAAATTTCGTGATATATAAAAATAATATTTCCGACGCGATAATTATTGGAAGAGAAATTTGGCTATTTTAAAGGCCGCATCAGAGCCGCTATTTCCTTCTTCGTTGTTAAAAACCACTACTATCGCTTGTTTGCGGTCCATACTTATAAAGGCGGCAGAGTTATAACCGGGTATCACGCCGGTATGGCCGATAAACTTAGACCAGATGCGCAAAACTCCGAAACCGTATTCGGCCGTTCCGGCTGAATCAGACACAGGAATGCATTTAAGCTGTTCGGCAAACATCGAAGGCGATATAAGCGAATGGCCGGCGAGCGCGTCGAGCCATTTTTTCATGTCGTTGAGAGTCGATACGAAACCGCCGGCGGCCCAGCCCATCGAAGGATCCAGAATTATTTCCGCGGTGAAACCACTTTCAACGTTATAACCTTTCATATGGCTGCCGGTAATGGAAACATCTGCGGGATAATAAGTATCGCTTAACATAAGCGGATTTATAATTTTCGATTTAATATAATCTTCCCATTTAAGAGCGGTAACGGCTTCTATTATCAGACCCATTAACACGTAATTCGTGTTGGAATAACTGTAGTTAGTTCCAGGCGTAAAATTAAGCGGTCGATCTTTAATATATTCGAGCATTTCACGCGCAGCCCACCGGCGAGACATATTAGCGGCGCCCGCGGCCGTAAAACCCGGATCTTCGGTATAGTTGAAATAACCGGAGCTATGATTGGCGAGCTGTCTTATCGTAACTAAAGCGGTGTGCGGATAATCGCCTATATATTTAGATACTTTGTCATCGAGATTTATTTTTTTCTGATCGGCAAGCATTAAAAGCCCCATAGCGGTAAACATTTTAGTATTGCTGGCTATTCTGAACCGGTCGCCGGGCGCGGGCGGACGGGAGGAAGCTATATCGGCAAGGCCTTTTGATATAAACTGAGTTTCATATCCATCCTGCCAGATCCCGACAAGCGCGCCAGGAACCTCACCGGCGGCCATCTGCGAATCGATTATGGCGTTGACGACGGCCATAGTAGGCGCGTCGTACTTTTTAGTAATAATGGAGGACTACCGTCGTTAATGAAACAGCCTGTAGAAAATGATAATAAGACTACTAAGGTGAAAAAAAATAAACTTTTGGTTAAGTTAATTTTACGCTGCATTGTAGCTCCTTTATTTATTGATTAAGAAAAAATATTACATCAATTTGATTTAAAAGTCAATAAATATAACAGACTGTTTTCAGCGGGCTTTTCAGCGCTTCGTTTTAACGGCAGCGTTTCCTGAAAAAACCGAGCGCAGTATCATTCGCTCGGTGAAAAACTCGACAGGCGCGTGGTCGTCGGTAAAAACGAGCGCGCCGACGGGCGGTTCGGGTGCGCGCCATGTCTTCTTAATTTTTTCGAGCACGGGCCAAAGAGGTTCGGGCGCGGCCTCAGTCGCCGCATGCGGGTTAAGTTCACCTTTAGCGCCGGCGATTATGAGATTATCGAAAGGCGCGGAGCGGCCATTTCAGCGCTCATCACGGCGGCGCCGGCCATAAATACCGATATGTGAAGATAGCTCATAGATCGTCTTCTTAAGGCCGAACGCGTTCGGCCGTTCGTGTTATTTTTTACGCCATGCTTTATATTGAGCGTTATAACAGCCGTCGAATTTTTCGGCTAATGGATTTTCGCCGTATAAATTTTTAGCTTTTGAATATTGGAAATAACCGCTGGCAGGATCGACACCGTATTCATGAATCTGTTCAACATTATAAAGAGTTATAGTATAAATCGATAAGCCGTCATAATTTTTCTTAACGATTTTGCCGTTATCGGATAATTCGTCAAGAAGAGCTTTCATGCTATATTTAAGCATATTCTTACTGTCTGATTTTTCCGATTTATTGGAATTTTTTTTATTTTTAATAAAAACTTTATCCGCGGTTACATCGACCGTATATATGTTGGTATATAAATAAAAAGTCCATGTTCTGTTTTCGAGATCTTTAGATTTAACGCTGAATTTAACGTTAATTGACGAACCGCTCAACGAATAATTCGATATTCCGTCAAATTCAACGTTCACCGAAGAATTTTCGCAATGTTTTTTGAATTCGGAATATAATTTTTCATCCGGCTTGATTTTCGAACTGCTTTCGGCATATACGGCAGAAACCGAAGTTAAAAGAATTATAGCTATTAAAAATATGCTTATAATCGGCATAAATATAACGACTGATTTTTTCATGTTATTCCTCCATATAATGTGATTTTAAAAACCTATACACTTCAGGGCTGTATTATAATACAAGACCCGAACTCAGTCAAGCGATATTTTGACTTGTTATTTTGACTCGTGTTAGACTCGTGTTATTTTGGCTTGCGCTATTCAAATAAAAATCTAAATCTAATTGACAATCGGCTCGTTATAAAATAGAATAGGCATGATTTAACGGACGCATAAAATTTTCATCTGCCATCTTCGAACCCATCACGCGCCGCTTAAAATCAATTCACGAATATACGGGGAGTTATAATACTATGAAGACCAAAAACAGATCGCTATTCAAATTAATAACTATCATCATCATTTTAATTTCATTATTTTACTGCGGCGACGCTGCCGCAGCCGAAACGGCGTACAACGGAGGGCAAAAGACAAATCACGAAACTTATATATTCAAAAATAATTTACTGCAACACATTTCCGCTCACACGCTTATAATCGAACTCGTTGAAAACGCCACTGCGGAAGGTAACCTGCATAAACCTTTAATGAAACTTATCCTAAAAAAAAGCCGGTATTCGTCTTATAATGAATGGCTCTATGATACCGTAAACCGGTCATATTTCGAAATAGCGCTCGATAAGGCTAACGGGATCATCAAAAATTTCATAACTGCCGCGGGCGAAGCGTTATTAATTTCTAAAACTGCGATTCCCGGATGCGACGATGCGTGTTACGATTCGCATCGCATTATTTATTTATCGGATACTGTCCAGGCCGAATTTATTTATGAATACGAAAACAATTCGCGTCTCGACGAATTCCAAGAAATAGCGGCGGCGTTTAAACTCGATGGCAGAAGGTTTTCTGTCGATTACCCCGCCGGACGTTATACAATAAAAGCCGGGAACGATGCTAACGAAGAATTAGTCGATGCGGCCGCGGCAGGCGATATTAAAAAAATAAATGAAGCGCTCGAACGCGGCGCAAAGATAAACGCGCGCTCAGATCGTGCCGATGTAGCGCTGAGCGCCGCCGCAAAAAACGGCCGGCTGAAAGCGATTAAATATATCGTTGAAAAAGGCGGAGACGTGAACGTGGCGGACTCAGACGGCGCCACGGCGCTTATGACGCTCGCGACCGCCGGCGATATCGCCGCGATAAAGTATCTTATGAAAAAAGGGGCGCTCATAAGAACACATTTTACAAAAAGCGCCATAGAAGCCGCTGAGCAAAACGGCAAAACTGCCGCCGCGCGTTATATAAAAAAGGCGTTTGTGCAAAGAAATCTGGATTTATCATCTTATAAAAAATTCGAATATGCTCTTGCCGCAAGAAAAGACGGACAAGGTTATGAAAAAACGATATTCCATATTCTCAACGGCTCTGGCGAACACGAAGAATGCGCCACTGAAGCTCATTTTTTTCCGCCCGACATACTGTCGATGGATATTGAAATCGACAGGGCTGAATTCAAAAATTACGAGCAGTGGCTCGCGAGGCTTCCGGTGCGCGGAAAAACCAAGAAATTTAATACGAAAGCCGGCCCCGCCGTTATCGCGCAAATACTCATTCCAGACGATCAAACCGGCGATTATGAATCGGAACATATATTTTTTCTCAACGATAAAATTCAGGCCGTTTTTTCTTTTATGCCGCAAGATTCTTATTTAAAGGAAGTTTTCATAAAAATAGCCACATCGTTTGAAATCGATAACGACGCCGTGCGCATTAAATATCCGCCCGAATTCGAGGCGGCAACGCTCAATTTATTCGAGCGTAAATTATAAACATCGTCGCATAAGTATTAACCCGAAAAATACAGTTAGATTGTAATAAATAATTAAAAATAGAATTGAGTTAACGCCTGATTTACCGCGGTAATATCCTTTTAACTTCTATGTTTAAAACACTTTCTATGAACTTATTGAAAGAAGTAAATTATAGACCTGACAAAAAACGGAAGGCGTTTTCGGCCTTCCGTTTTTTTTGCTCCGCAGGACGGTTTTGGACCGCCGAGCGAATTATTTAGTTGTTGGATATTACGGATATCTGCTGCTGGCGAGCTTCTAACATCCCTCGCGCCGCTTTTATGTCAGGAATTTACGGCAACAATTGCGCCTTAAAATCATCATAACTTTTCAAATTTAACAATTTCTGTAATATTATATTAATTTTTTCTTCAGGCATAGTTTTTAAAATATTTACTTCCTCATCAGGGATAATGCCAAATTTAATAGTAACAAGCGTTTTAATGCTTTCAAGTTTTCCTTCCAGTTTTCCTTCTAATTTCCCTTCTAATTTCCCTTCCAGTTTGCATTCTTCTTTGAACCTCTGGATACTTGCAGTTAACATCGGTATTACCTCCCCGGGATCCGCTAATTTAACCTCTAAATTTCTGTACCTGAAATAAACGCGCATCAGGCGCCTTATCATTTTTTTTAGCCTTAGTTCGGTTTCTTTTTCTAATATTTTATAAAATTCATCGACGATTCCTACGATATCTTTAACTTCCGCTTTCTCGACTAAAAATAAAGCGGCGGCCAGGTTATCTATTTTTTGAAGACTTTCATTCGAAAATTTATTGACCGCGATTTTATAATATGCGAATTTAGGAATATACTTCGGCAGATCAGCCGATTTGAACCCCTTTAAATCGATTATATCGTCGAGCGTTTCGGCGCAATTCCACTCGGAATCGCCGTTATAAATCATAATAGGAAAGACCGGCGGCAGTTTTTTGTAATTATGATTAATCATCAAGTCCTGATAAAAGAGCAAAATATATGTCAACATTCGCAATATCATCGCATCGTCCGTCGATGATTGAAATTCGATTAATATGTAAAAATAGATGTCTTCGCCTTTATATTTAATTTTATGAATTATATCGCATTCACGGTTGGAAAATTTTTCGGTTACAAACTTACGGTTCAATTTTTCAAGAGTCGAAAATTCGATATCTTCGACAAAGTCTTTATGAACAAAAGATTTCAAGAGATATTCGACCATCCTGGGGTGCGAAAAAATAATATTATAAAACTTGTCATAAAATTTATCGATTGTAAGCGGTTTCGTCATATTGCAATTATACCGCAAAAAAAATTAAAAATCAAGTTTATTAACCCGGAAAATCAGGGAAATACAGTTAGATTGTAATAAATAATAATAAAACATTCGCCCCGCCGCCGTCCGACGCGCCTGAGGCGCTAGTGCGGGGCGCGCCACGGATG
>DIVV01000194.1 GCA_002423385.1 bacterium UBP16_UBA6123 | reverse complement strand
TTTCCCCCGTCGCGGTCTTATAGCGGTCCAAATCGGTCTTATAGCGGCCTTATACAGCTCTTATAAATGACCGGCTAATTTAATAAAAAACACTAAAAACAAGAAAGAGTCTATTGAATAATACTTAGATTTAATGTATAATTTTTTACTATGACCATTACTTTTAAATCCCTGATAAACGACATTTTAATTAAGATAGTATCCAGTAAAAGTTCTGCGCTGGATTTATCGACCGGCTCTTCAAACTGTTTAAACGATCCATGCCGGATAGCCGGCGACGAATATATTCAAAATTTCCGGCCGTTATTCAATTTAAATAGTAACGACTGCCGCGATTTTAGCCGTGTTCTTATAAATAACTTATGGAATGCGTATTATTACGAATTAATCGACGGCCTTTCTAAAATTTATTCAAGCGGCGAATTATTTAAGATACCGGCCGATGATAATTCAGATAACAATATGACTGCGCGGACAAAGTATTACTTTACTAAATTATTCAAAATAAATAACCTGCTTTATGACGCCGGGCTGATAAATCAATTATCGGACGGTTATTCAATTTCAACTTCATGTCTTGATATAACTAAAAACGATGCGAGACGGGCGTTATGGTATCTGATACGCCGCGCTTCAGTTAAAGAAATAGAGGCGTTCGGGGTTTATTATTCAAAAACCGGCGATAAAAACGCCGCGGTCAAAATGCTTATGGAAGAAAGCGCCACGGCTTTGAGGCGGGTTAAGGATAAAAACCCTAATAAAATTACGCTTGATAAATTAAAATTTTATTACAACGATATTTCCGAATCATCCTGCGGCCAGAAGCGGCGCGAAGCTGAATATAAGTATTATATAATAAGCGAATATATTGACGATCACTGTATGAATTGGGCTCTTATGGGTGAAGCGGCCGATGAAAACAGCCTTTTTTACGACGCGCTTAAATGCCGCTTCGAATCGGTATTTGAATGGCAGATTAAAAACGCCTCGCTTATAGATAAATTCGAATCCGATGATAATAACGAAGGCGGCTATCGAAACGGCGTAAGCGGTGAAAATACAAAAAGCCGCGGCCTGAAATTAAAAAATAATAATCTGTTAAAAAAAGCCGAAATTTGTTTTAATTCGCTTTCATATAACGCTTTTACCGATTATTTTTCAGATTTCAATAATATCAAGAAAAAATTTTATGAAATTATCGAATTTAAATCGAAAACGGAGCCGATTTTTATGAAATATAAAGACGATGTTTCATTCGAGTTATTTAAAAATTCATTAGCTTTTATTAAAAACAAAGTCGTTTATAACTATGTAGATTGGTGTTCTGACGAATTAAACTCGGCTGAATGCGATATCAACGATAAATTTCTGCCGGATATGATCTATAACTGCTTTGAAGATATAGAAGGTCGCGCCTCGCATATACTTGTTAAAGAAATTTCGCGATGGGCTGATGAAAACATAATAAGCGCGCAGATACTTGATAAAAGCATTAAAGCTCAAAACCGTTTTATCATATTTAACGACGGTGTGGATTTTAACGATGAAATTATTTCAGACGATAAATTAAAGGCGTTATCCGAAAAATTCCACAGTCTGCATGTAGTTTTTATATGCCGTATAAACAACAATAGCAAAGCGGTTCGCGAATTATATCGCTTAATAAGTCCGACCTGTGATCTCGTAAATAAGCGCATGATTTTTCATTCAGATTTCGCTCCGCTTGAAATTCCTTACGCAAAAGGCGTTATTTTAAAAGATAAGATATTTGAATATGACGGTTTTAATACCTGGTATGGCGGTAAGGATAAAATACACCGTTCGCAGCCTGGTAATCCTTATTCAGCTTCGTTAATTAAACGAATGGCGGAAGATATCAACTCGATTTTATCGTAGTGATGTGAGCCTGTCCGCGCTTTGCGTCTCCCCCTCCGTTTAACCGCTTGATAAATAAAAATTAATATGATATAATAATTTCAATTTTTCAACGATTAGATATATTTTAATTAAATTCCTCAACTTTATTGCCGGCCTTATAATATCGGCAGGATAATTTCGTTTATTATAATGTGTTTAAGTGCAAAAATATATATAAACTCAGAAATGGAGAAAGCATATGTGGAACTATACTGATAAGGTTTTAGATCACTTTCATAATCCGAGAAATTACGGCGAAATTCCGAACGCCGACGCGACCGGCGAAGTAGGTTCTATGGCCTGCGGCGACGCGCTGCGTTTAACGCTTAAAATTGATAAGCAGACCGAAAAAATTCTCGACGCTAAATTCCAGACCTTCGGCTGCGGTTCCGCGATAGCCTCGTCTTCAGCCATGACTGAAATGATTAAGGGCATGAGTTTAGAAGAAGCCGGTAAAATAACGAATGCTGAAATATCTAAATTTTTAGGCGGTCTTCCTCCCGAAAAAATGCATTGTTCAGTAATGGGCAAAGAAGCTCTCGAAGCCGCTATAGCCAATTACAAAGGAATTAAAATCGAAAAGGACGAAGAAGAGGGGCGGCTCGTATGCCGCTGCTTCGGGGTTACCGAAGATAAAATACAGAAATTAGCCATAGAAAATAATCTTCATAACGTCGAAGATATAACCAATTATACAAAAGCGGGCGGCGGGTGCGGCGCGTGCCTTCAGGATATACAGGATATTTTAGACGCCGTGTGGAACAATAAAAAAGAAAAAAATAGCGAAGGCGCTTCGGTTAAAACTGAAAAACCGGCGGAAGCCAAAAAACTTACGACGATCCAGAAGATTAAATTAATCGAAGAAACGCTTGAAAAAATCATACGTCCCTCGCTCAATCAGGACGGCGGCGACATTGAATTAATCGACGTAGATAAAAATAAAATTATCGTTAAACTACTTGGAATGTGCTCTCACTGTCCGTCTTCATCTTTTACTATCAAATCGTTCGTTGAAACTAAATTAAAAGAATTCGTGTCGCCGGATATCGAAGTAGTGGAGGAAAATAACAATGATTAATAAAGCGATTTACGTCGATAATAACGCCACTACGCCTGTAGCGCCTGAAGTTTATAAAGAAATGATACCTTATCTCACCGAATATTACGCCAATCCTTCTTCCATACACACTTTTGGCGGCCAGCTCGCCTCTAAAATAGACGAAGCGCGGCAGAAAATGGCTTCTTTATTAGGCGCGCTCGCCACTGAAATAGTTTTTACATCATGCGGCACCGAATCGGATAACGCGGCTATCCTCGGCATATTATCATCTAATCCTTCTAAAAAACATATAATAACGACTAAAGTCGAACATCCCGCAATATTAAATCTGTGCCAGCATCTTGAAAAAAACGGATACGATGTAACTTATCTGGGCGTCGATAAAAAGGGCGCTATCAGTTTCGACGAATTGCATAAATCATTAAGGCACGATACGGCCATAGTATCGGTAATGTATGCCAACAACGAAACCGGCGTTATTTTTCCGGTAGAAGAAATAGGGCGCATGGTAAAATCACGCGGAGCCATGTTTCACGTTGACGCCGTCCAGGCCATTGGTAAAATACCGATAGACCTTTCAAAATCATCTATTGATCTACTTTCTCTGTCCGGCCATAAACTGCATGCGCCAAAAGGCGTTGGCGTGCTCTATATAAGACGCGGCACGATGATCAGGCCGTTTATTATAGGCGGCCATCAGGAACGCGGACGCCGTGCCGGCACTGAAAATATAGCCTCCATATGCGCACTGGGAAAAGCAGCCGAACTCGCGAACCAGAATATAGCGGCTGAAAATGATAAAGTCCGTAAAATGCGCGACCGTCTTGAAAAAAGCATACTCGAAACCATTCCATATACTTTTGTAAACGGCGATACAGTAAATAGACTGCCGAACACGACCAATATAAGTTTTGAATTTATCGAAGGCGAATCTATTTTATTATTATTCGATCAGCACGGTATATGCGCTTCATCGGGCTCCGCATGCACCTCAGGCTCGCTTCAGCCTTCGCATGTACTAAGAGCTATGGGAGTACCGTTTACGGCCGCTCACGGCTCTATAAGATTTAGTCTGAGCCGTTATAATACCGATTCGGAAATAGATAAAATACTCGAAGTATTGCCGGCTATAATAAAAAAATTAAGGGCGATTTCACCATATACGCCTAAAAATTAATCAATATATCAATGATCACGATAAAACATTTTAAAATAAAAAAGGAAGGAGGTTTTCAATTATGAGTGCTGTCAATAAAAAAAAGATAAGGCTTACCTCGCTTGCTTCATGTGCTGGCTGAGCCTCTAAATTAGGTCCGGGCGACCTTAAAAATTTAATAAAAGACATACCTGTTAAATTCGATGAAAACCTTCTTATCGGTTTTAATAATTGTGATGACGCCGCCGTTTATAAAATAGACGATAAGCGTTCTATCGCTTTTACTACGGATTTTTTCACGCCGGTAGTCGATGACGCGCTGCAATTCGGACGAATCGCGGCGGCTAATGCCATGTCGGATATTTATGCCATGGGCGGTATTCCTTTTCTCGCGCTCAATATTATGGGCTTTCCCTCAGGAACGCTTCCCGACCATATTTTCAGCGATATACTCAAAGGCGCCGCTGAAAAATCAATTGAAGCCGGCGTTGTTATCGGCGGCGGTCATTCAGTACGTGATAAAGAATTAAAATTTGGTCAGGCAGTTATAGGGTTTGTCAATAATGATCAAATAATAGACAATTCAAAAGCTGTTCCTGGCGATTATATAATTTTAACTAAGCCTATAGGCACCGGCGTTGTTACTACCGCAAAAAAACTTGACGGCAAGGTAAAAGCTAAAACATTTAAACAGGCCCTCGAAATTATGCAGTCGCTCAACAGAACTGCTCGTGATATCATGATAGAAAATAAGATAAGATGCGCAACCGATATAACCGGATTTGGATTGTTGGGGCATTTATACGAAATAGCTTCAGCTTCGAATGTTTCGATTGAAATCGATAGTAAAGAAGTGCCGTTTATATATGATGTTATGAATCTTGCAGAAGAAGGCTTCTTTGCAGGCGGCGCTTATACCAATCACGAATACCTTAAAAATCATGTCGCTTTTTCAAAGCAATTATCCGAAACTATCGAGCTTTTATTATGTGATCCTCAAACTTCAGGCGGCATCGCCATGTTTGTAAGTGAAGATCGATTAAAGCAGGTAAGATTATCTTTAAAAGAATCTGGTTCATCTTACAGCGTGATAGGCTGTGTAAGCAAAAAAATGAATAGCGATATAATAGTCGATTAAAAAATAAAATAAATAATAGTTGACATACAGGCCGTTAATGATTTAAAATTAGTGAAATAAAAAAATTTACTAATATGGCTTCTCTATAACTAATAAATAAAAGTAAAATAGTATTATTATTAGTATAAGCGTTGATAATGTTGATAAGTTGGTTGATAAACATATACGACTGAGGTTTTAGATGTTTATAACTTTGTTGAAACCGTTAATAAGTTATCAACATTATCAACCATAATTTTTGAATTAGACTTATCTACAATTTTACTAACAACTTATCCACGCTGTATTTACATAGTTATCAACATATTTTTTTGGAGCAATTAATATTATAATGCAAAATAATAAAGATATATGGAAAAAGGTCGTTTCGGCGGTCAGAAAAAGCGAGGACGATCATTTTATATTTGACGGCATAATTATTAAAACGCGTCAGATATCTCTGCAGGATAATAATTTAATGGTTGAAGTCGAATCCGATTTTATACGTCAGCGTCTTAACGAGCGTTATTTACAAAGTTTTTTAACGGCTCTAAGCGATACTTTAAAGACGCCCCAGGTTAAGATAAAGTTTTTGACGGCTGAAAATGGAGCATTCGAAGATAATTTCGATTTATTAGATAACGCATCACAGCCAAAGCCGCCAAAACAGCAGGTCGAAAAAATTGAAACGCAGCGCGGAGAAAATTTTATTCAGCAGCATCTGACTCTTGAAACAAGGCCGGCCGATTCCGCTTATTTAGAAGACGATCTCGAAAAGTTGCAGCGCGAGCATGAGCATAATGTTGAAAAGCGCGCTACCAGCGGAGGTTTATTTTCCAAATACACTTTCGAAACTTTCGTGATAGGAAAAAGCAACCAGTTCGCCCACGGCGTATCGGTAAATGTTTCAAGGTTTCCGGCAAGCAAGTATAATCCTCTCTTTATTTACGGCGGCGTCGGGCTCGGAAAAACTCATCTGATGCAGGCTATCGGTCATCATATTCTTAAAACCGTTAAAAAATCAAAAGTTATTTATATTTCAGGCGACTCTTTTTTAAACGAGATGGTTAATTCCATTCAAAACAATAAAATGCAGGCGTTTCGTGAAAAATTCCGCAATGTTGACGCGCTTTTAGTCGACGACATACAGTTTATGGCGGGCCGTGAAACCACGCAGGAAGAGTTTTTCCACACTTTCAACCATCTTTATCAGTCAAATAAGCAGATAGTCTTAACATCCGATAGGCCGCCGCAGGAAATAAAGCGGCTCGAAGAAAGGCTGGTATCGAGGTTTCAGTGCGGCATAGTAGTCGATATTCAGCCGCCGGATCTTGAATTAAGAATGGCCATACTCAATAAAACGCGCGACGAATCAAATAAAAAAATATCCAACGAGATGATAGCTTATATAGCGCAGAAAATAGAGGGCAGCATAAGGCGGCTCGAGGGCGCGTTTATTAAAGTTATCGCATATTCAGAAAATATGAATCGTGAAATTAACGAAGCGCTGATAGACGAAGCTCTTTCCGATATGAGCCAGGCCGGTCCTAAAAAAATAACCATAGAATTGGTGACTAAAGTGGTAGCTGAAAATTATAAGCTATCCATAAGCGATTTTAAGTCGAAGAAACGCTCGGCCAATATAGCGTTTCCAAGACAGATCGCCATGTATCTTTGCCGCACGCTGGTTGACGCGTCAGTCACTAAAATAGGCGCGGAATTTGGCGGACGCGACCATTCGACGGTTTTGCACGGCAATTCTAAAATAGAAGAAATGATGGATAAAGACCTCGCTTTCAGAAATGAAATTGAACGTCTTATTCATAAAATTAAAAGTTAGCGGGAAACTCTAAAATTAATAAAATCCCGGTGTACGTATTTTTAAATAAATTAAATGCAGATTTTATGTGTACATTTACTTAGTTTTCGTAATATTTTATGCCTGGAGATAGCATTATCTCCAGGTATTAATCTTTTTTACGGCATGAACGGCCAGGGAAAAACCAATATACTCGAATCCATTGAAATACTTTCAACTACGCGCTCACAGCGCGCTTTCAAAGAGGCCGAGCTCGTCAATCACGCCGCCGATTCGGCGCTGGTGCATGGCAGTTTTTTAAAAAACGACCTCGACTTCGAAATATCCGTCAATTATTTTAAAAATAAAAAAAAAACATGCGTTAAAAACGGTAAAAATACTACGGCTGATGCTATATTCGGCTCGGTTAATATAGTAAAGTTTTTTCCGAAAGACGTAGAAATCATCTGCGGCGCTCCGGCCTGTCGTCGAAGATACGCCGATATGGAAATATCGCTCACGGACAGGCATTACTATAATAATTATAAAAATTATATTAAATTAATCGAATCCCGCAATGCCGTGCTTAAGAGTATTTCGGAAATATCGGAACACGACCGTAAATATCTTGAATTATTGAATTTAATAGAATCTTACGACGAGTTACTGCCGGATATAGCTTATAAGGTTTATCGCGGCAGAATGGAGTTTATAAAAGAGATATCGATATACGCCAACAGAAGTCATCAGATGATATCTTCAAACGAGGAAAAACTCGATATGCGCTACCGCTGTTGTTTAAGCGAAAATATAGATAAATCAATAGATTTAAATGAAAATCTTTTTAAGTCCCGGCTCATATTTTTATTGAAAAAAAATTTAAAAAATGATATAATAAGAAGGCTTACAAATATAGGTCCTCATAAAGACGATATAGAGTTTTTGATAAATGAAAAACCGGCAAGAATTTTCGGTTCGACCGGCCAGATTAAAACGCTCGCGGTATCTTTAAAATTAGCGCAAATAGATTATGTTTTTAATAAAATAGGCGATTATCCGGTGCTTTTAATAGACGATCTTACTTCTGAATTCGATTCACGGCGTTTATTTAATATAATAGGCAGTATATCTAAAGAAATTCAGACAATAGTGACCAGCACCGATCACGAAATTTTTAAGACGGCCTTTAGCGCCGCGAATATTAAGTATTTTCAGGTAAGCGGCGGAGGGATTATTAAAGTCTCCAGCGGCTGATAAAGATGAATTATGGATTCAACCGGCGATAAAAAAACATTCGTTAATAAAATATGGTCTTATACGGCCGGAAGAAAGCGCCTGCGCGGTCTCGAAAATAATTTCGAACCTATAGACGCTATAGCCGGGCGTTTCGTAAATCAGCTTCCAGGCGCGGACCGTTACCGCGATATTGGTCTCGTTAAAAAAATATGGCAGGATATTTCGGGCGATTACATTTATTCAAATACGGCCGTTACTTCTTTAAAAGACGGTGTTTTAGTTATAACGGCGGCCTCGTCGCCTTTTTTATTTCATTTAAGGTCGGCGAAAAAAAGTTATATCGAACAGATAAATAAAAGGGTAAACGGTACTATTGTAACTGAGATATTTTATAAAATAGGCTCGTTGAAGCGTTTTGATGAAGAAAAAAAAACCATGTTCGACGAGATTCGCGATTACGCTAAAGATAACCAGGTGATGTTTTACGAGATCGAAAATATCGAAATACCCGATGACGTGCTGTCTTCGATTAACGATTTTACGGCCTCCCTTAAAATAAGCGATCGTGAATTGTGTGAAAAAATAACGGGCGCGGCTAAGGTTATTTATAAAGTTACGCAGTATAAAAAAAGAAACGGCTATCTTGAATGCGCCATGTGCGCCTCGCTTTATTTTAAGAGCGATTATGGCGGCGGCGCGGCGGCGGACGGCATTGAAGATAATTATGACGGCGCCGATAATACCTGCCAATATTGCAGGTTTAAATTAGCTAAAATGATGTCGGGCGCGGTTAAAAGGGTGCTTGAATATCCGTGGGAAGATTATGAATCCCATTCGGCTAAATGTCCGGACACAAAATTCAAAGAATTTGATTATATTAAAAAAAGAGAGTTCGGCCGGGTTAAAACCGAAGTTGAAGCGTTAATAAAAAAGTTTATTATGTCGGAATCCGCCGAAACCTTCGCCGAACTAAATCAGAAAATAAGGCTGGCGCTCAGTCTTTATGAGAGTTATAATTATTTCGAGGTAAAGGAATTCGGCCGCGAAAGACTCGATTTAATGGCGGCCGTTTTAGGCCCGAACGCGCGTGCGGTTTACGCAAGAGGCGCCATGGCGATTAAGTTTTAATATAAAATTAAAAGGCGAGAGGCTGACGGAATATGTTTTTACATATAGGCGGAAATGAAGTTATATCGGCTAAAGATATAGTGGGCTTTTTCGCGATAAAGCAATTTTTAAAATCCAAGGATAACGTAATACTTTATAAAGAAATGAACGCTAAAAATAAGGTATCGAAAACCAGCGATAAAAAATCAAAAAGCATATTGCTTTTAAAAAACGGCGAATATGCGGAATCCTGCATATCGGTTTCGACCCTGGCAAAAAGATTAGACGTTGGAACAATAGTAAATAGTTTACCGAAATGGAGTGAAATATGACAGGCGGACACAATTACGACGCAACCAATATACAAATATTAGAAGGGCTCGAGGCGGTGCGTAAACGCCCGGGTATGTACATCGGCGCGGTGAACGCCCAGGGCCTTCACCATCTGCTGTTTGAAATAGTGGATAACAGCGTGGATGAAGCTATGGCGGGCCATTGCAAAAATATAAATATTACGATGCACGAAGACAACAGTATAACCGTCGAAGACGACGGCCGCGGCATTCCGGTCGATATGCATAAATGCGGGCTTCCGGCTCTGGAAGTAATTATGACCACGCTGCATGCCGGCGGCAAATTCAGCGACGATTCATACGCTTACTCGGGCGGTCTTCACGGCGTTGGCGCATCGGTAGTTAACGCGCTGTCGGAATATCTCGAAGTATGGGTCAAGCGTAACGGCAAAACGCATTATCAGAGGTATGAACGCGGCAAACCAACCTGTAAGCTGCAGGTAGTCGAAGAAAATATTATAGGCACCGGAACTAAAACGCGCTACCTTCCCGATAAAACGGTATTTGAAACCGTCGAATCATCTTTTGACGTTTATTCTAACCGCCTGCGCGAGCTGGCTTTTTTGAATAAAGGCATCAGAATAACCATTAAAGAAGAAAAAACCGAAAAAACCCACGAGTTTATATATGAGGGCGGCATAGTTTCTTTCGTCGAAGATATTAATAAAAATAAAACGCCGCTGCATAAAGATATCATTTATTTTCAGAAAGATAAAGACGATCTGGGCGTTGAATTCGCCCTTAATTATAACGACGGTTATACCGAAACTTTTTTTTCATACGTTAATTACATCAATACCGTTGACGGCGGAACGCACGTTACGGGTTTTCGCACGGCGCTGACCAAAGTGCTCAACGATTATATGAAAACCAATAACTTAGTCAAAGATAAAGAATTCAAGCTAAGCGGCGACGACGTTCGCGAAGGTTTGACGGTCGTGCTGTCGGTTAAAGTTAAAAACCCGCTTTTTGAGGGGCAGACTAAAGGAAAACTCGGCAATTCCGAGGCTAAAGTAGCGGTTGAAGCCGTCGTTAACGAAAAATTATCGCAATATTTAGAGCAGAATCCGGCCACCGGTAAAACGATAGTCGAAAAATGCGTGCTGGCGGCCAAGGCAAGAGAAGCGGCCAGAAAGGCGCGCGAGCTTACCAGAAGAAAATCGGCGCTGGATAATTTTTCGCTTCCGGGCAAATTAGCCGACTGTTCCGAGCGCGATCCCAAGTTATGCGAATTATACCTTGTAGAAGGTGATTCCGCGGGCGGCTCCGCAAAGCAGGGCCGTAACCGCAAAAACCAGGCGATACTGCCGCTTAAGGGTAAAATATTAAACGTCGAAAAAACCAGGCTCGATAAAATACTTGCCAACGACGAAATAAGAACGTTAATAACCGCTCTGGGCACCAATATAGGCGAAGATTTCGACGTGGCGAAATTAAGGTACAGCAAAGTTTTTATAATGACCGATGCCGACGTTGACGGCGCTCATATCAGAACTCTTCTGCTGACATTCTTCTACAGATATATGCAGGACCTTATCAAAGAAGGTCACATATATATAGCGCAGCCGCCGCTTTATAAAATACAGAAGGGCAAGACTATAATTTATGCCTATTCCGACGACGAGCTGCAAAAAAGGCTGAACGAAATCGGAAGAGATAAAGATTCGGTTAATATACAGCGTTATAAAGGTCTTGGTGAAATGAATCCCGAGCAGTTATGGAGCACCACGATGAATCCGGAGACAAGGCTTACCATGCGCGTCGCGCTCGAAGATATAGTGGCCGCCGATGAAATTTTTTCGGTATTGATGGGCGATCAGGTCCAGCCGCGCCGCGAATTTATCGAAGCCCACGCCAAAGAAGTTAAAAATCTCGATATATAATTAATTAATTAACTAATAATCAAATCATAAAATATTTTATTAAATTAAAGGGAGTCCTTTATGTCAGTAGATAAAACCATTATTAATCCGCCCGCGCCGCTCGAAAGAATCGTTCCCGTTTATATAGAAGATGAAATGAGAATCAGCTATATAGATTATGCGATGAGCGTTATAATAGGCCGCGCGCTTCCCGACGTTCGCGACGGTTTGAAACCTGTTCACCGCAGGATATTATACGCGATGTACGATTTAAGCAATACGCACAATAAACCGCATAAAAAAAGCGCGAGAATCGTCGGCGAAGTTCTCGGTAAGTATCATCCGCACGGCGACACGGCCGTTTATGACGCCATAGTCAGAATGGCGCAGGATTTCAGCCAGCGCTATCCGTTAATAGACGGTCACGGCAATTTCGGCTCCATCGACGGCGACAGCGCGGCGGCGATGCGTTATACCGAAGCCCGCCTTCAGTCATACTCGGAAGAACTTTTAGACGATATAGAAAAAAAGACTATAATATTCACGCCTAATTTCGACGGCACGCTCGAAGAGCCCGTCGTGCTTCCCGCTAAGATACCCAATTTACTGGTAAACGGCTCGTCGGGTATAGCCGTCGGTATGGCCACCAATATTCCGCCGCATAACCTTGCTGAAGTTATTGATGCAACAATAATGGTGATAGATAATAAAAATACAAAGATAGAAGAAATTATGGGCGTAATAAAAGGGCCGGATTTTCCGACAGGCGCATTCATAATAGGCAAAGAAGGGATAAAATCGGCATATAATACGGGCAGAGGCTCTATTGTAATGCAGTCAAAGATAAAAATTGAAGAAAGTAAAAAAGGCAAAAAGCAGATAATAATAACGGAACTGCCTTATATGGTAAATAAAGCTAATCTGCTTGAAAACATAGCCAACCTTGTTAAAGATAAAAAAATTGAAGGAATTACTGATTTAAGGGATGAATCCGACAAAGACGGTACAAGGGCTGTGATAGAAATATCCAAAAATGACAACCCGGAAATAATTTTAAACCAGCTTTATAAACACACACAACTTCAGACAACCTTCGGTATCATATTCCTGGCAATTGTAAATAATGAACCTAAAACCCTCACAATCTTCCAGTTGATTGAGGAGTTTGTAAAATTCAGAAAAGATATAGTAACAAAAAGATCTACATTTGAATTAAACAAGGCCATGGACAAATTGCATATACTTGAGGGCTTTAAAATAGCTCTTGATAACATAGATGAAGTAATAGCGCTTATAAAACAATCAAAAACAGTACCGGAGGCAAGGGTCTCTCTGATTGACCGGTTTGCCTTTTCAGAAAAACAGGCTGCAAGCATACTGGAAATGCGTTTACAACGTCTTACATCACTGGAAAGATCCAAAATTCTTGATGATTATAAGAGCACTTCAGAAGAAATAGCAAAATTAAAAATGATTCTTGGGGACGAAAAGCTTCTCCTGGAAGTTGTAAAACAGGAACTCATTGAGATAAAAGAAAAATATGGCGATAAAAGGTTGACTGAAATAGTCGATCAGCTACCTGATATTACAATAGAAGATATGATTAAAGACGAAGAGGTTGTTGTCACTATCACATATCGAGGCTACACAAAGAGGACTCCCCTCGACCAGTACAAACACCAAGCAAGAGGGGGAAAGGGTAAAATGGGTATTATTGTCAAGGAAGAAGATTTCGTAGATCATCTATATGTAGCTTCCACACATTCTTACATAATATTTTTTACCAGTTCAGGAAAGGCTCACATTGTAAAAGTTCACACAATTCCTGAAGCTTCCATGTCATCTAAAGGCAAACCAATCATTAACATGATAAATATTGAGAAAAACGAAAGAATAACAGCTGTAGCACATGTAAAGGAATTTTCTGAAGACAAATACCTTTTTCTTGTCACAAAAAAAGGGCATGTAAAGAAGATAAGCCTTGATTCCCTAAAACATTTGCGTTCTCCTGGCATACGTGTAATCAGCCTCCCTGAAGATGACAGCCTGATTGGAGTTCTTGAAACCAATGGAGAAAACGAAATAGAAATCGCCACAAGAAAAGGTAAGTCAATAAGATTCGAAGAAAAAGAAATAAGATCAATGGGAAGGATAGCATATGGAATAAGAGGAATAAAACTTGCCAGGAATGATGAAGTTGTTTCCGTAGATGTAGTCAACCAGGGTTGCAATGTTTTTACAGCAACAGAAAAAGGTTACGGGAAACGTTCACCATGCAGCGGCTACAGGATCCAGTCAAGAGGTGGCAAGGGCATCATAAATGTAAGATGCGGGGCAAAAAATGGTGAAGTAGTGTGCCTTAAACAGGTAAAA
>DIVV01000184.1 GCA_002423385.1 bacterium UBP16_UBA6123 | reverse complement strand
ATAGATAACGAAGAACAGAGAAGAAGGCGAGAAAATAAAATGAATTTTATAGCGGCATCGAGCTGTTAATATGTTTCTAAGTATGGCTAATGGCTAATGGCTAATGACTAATAACTGACGACTAACGACTAACGATGCCGGTTGCCTGAAAAAATATTTCGGGAGAGTAATGGGGGTACGGGGGAAAAGAGAGGNNCATTGGTCCTTTCTTTTCCCCTGTCTCGGTCTTGCAGAGTTTTTAACGGATTAAATGAAAGACGTTTTTGTTCAAAGAATAAAATAAAAAAATAAAAAAAATATGATAATACGGTAAATAAAAAGTAAAAATAAAAATAAAAAATAAATCAATAAGAAAATTTGCCCTTACGAGTAGAGAGTAGAGAGATAAGAACTTATGTTATAATATATCAACATTATTAAGTGTGTTGATTGAATAAAAAAATAACTAATTACGTCTTATATTTGTTAAAAACTTGTTTTTCTCATTTGAAAGCTCTTAATTTTTGTTAAAAATAATAAAAAAACCCTTTATTTTTGCCCATAAATGTTATAAAATAGCTTCGATCTTAAATCAAGGAGGTATTTATTAAATGTCAAAAAAAATACTAATCATCGATGACGATCCTGATATAGTCGAAACTATGAAAACGGTCCTCGAATCGAGAGCTTATCAGGTTGAAACCGCGTCTAATGGTACCGAAGGCTTAGAAAAAGTGAAATCGTTCGATCCTGCCCTCATAATACTCGATGTTATGATGGATTCTATTACCGAAGGTTTTCATGTTACCTACAAACTTCGTTCGCCCGAGCCTTCCTCCGAATACGCAAAGTGGTCAAAAACTCCTATAGTTATGGTATCGGCTATTAACACCGCTTCGCATTTCAAATATTCACCGCAAACAGATTCAGATTTTTTACCGGTTAACGAATTTTTGAATAAGCCTATCGAGCCCGAAAATTTATTGGCGGTAGTTGAAAAATGTTTAGCACAGTAGTTTAACGGATATTGTAAGGAAAGAATTTAGAAGATGACGACGGCGGTTCCTAAAGGTATCGAAATAAGGGTATTCGAATTGCTCGCAAGGCTCAAATGGCTCACCGATCTTCGGTGGCTTGCACTTGTCGGCGTGGTTTGCGTGGTTGAATTCTGTCTTTTAGTTTTAAAGGTCGATTTGAGCAGGCGCCCGCTTTATAGTTGCGCAGCAGCCATGGCGGCGGGTAATCTTATTTTCGTCTATTCGATAAAAAATCTGTTCGCGAAAGCGGCGGCATACACTATCGAGCGTCGCGCGCAGGCGGCTCAGTTAATAGCCAATGTGCAGACTGTCTTCGACCTTTTTATGCTTACCGCTCTTATTCATTTTGCCGGAGGAATCGACAATCCGTTTAATTTTTACTATATATTTCACATCGTTATAGCCAGCATGCTTCTCGAGCCGTTTCACTGCTATATGCAGGCGGCCTTAGCCAGCGCGCTGTATTCAGGTTTAATAATATTAGAGCATTTCAATGTTCTTTCGCGTTATAACATATTCGAAACGGCGGCCTGCCCGCTCGGTTTATTGAAAGTGGCGGGTTATGCCGCGGCTTTTACGACTACGATGATAATAACGGCTTATATCACCACATCCATATCGCAGCGTTTAAGGCTCAAAGAAAACCTGCTTCTCGAAACGAATATGAAATTAGTAGATCTTGACGCTAAAAAATCGGAGTTCGTCATGGTCGTCGCGCATGAAATTAAATCGCCGCTCGGCACGATACAATTCATGCTTAAATCGCTTACGGGCGGTTATAGCGGCGCGCTCATCGACGATAAGGCGCGCGAGCAGATAACTAAGGCTGAAACGCGCGCGGCGGGCCTTTTAAAGCTGGTTAACGATCTTCTCGATCTATCTAAAATCAAAACCGGTTTTGGCGCGAAAGAGTTTAAAAAACTATCTTTCCTTGAAAAACTCAAAAAAGCCGTCGAAACGATTAATGTTCAGGCTCAGGCGGCTTCGGTTGAAATAAGGGAAACGATAAGCGGCAAAGACGAAGATTTTATTATCGACGGCGACGCCGAATATCTCGATAACGTTATAATCAACGTTCTATCCAATGCGGTTAAATATAACCATAAAAACGGCACGGTAGATATAACTCTGCTGCGCAAAGATAATTCCGTTATTTTTAAGTGCAAAGACAGCGGGATAGGTATTCCGAAAGAAGAACTCGGCAAAATTTTCGATGAATTTCACCGGACGTCGATATCTAAAAAACATACGACAAACGGCACCGGCGTCGGTATGGCTATAACTAAAAAAATAGTTGAATATCATAACGGCACCATCGAAGTAAGTTCCGAAACAGGCAGCGGTTCCGAGTTCGTAATAACGCTCCCGGTCAACAATAAAAGAACTGAAGAATAAAAGAATAAAAAAAGGTTAATAACAATCCAACTAAAGGAGGAAAATAAATGCACAAGGCAATGACAAGAGCTGAAGTAGCTCTTTTTGCTGAAAACTTAGTAAAGACTAATGTCGTTTACGGCGTTGTAGCTAAAGACAAACAGTTTGCGTGGGACCGCATTTCAGATCACAAAGAGATGGTTTTAGACTATCCGACGACAATTTCCTCGCCTAAAAAATATTTCCTGCCTCCCACTGAAACGCTTATCGAGTTCAAGCTCGCCGCGAATCCCGATCCTAAATTCGTCAATCATTCGCAGGAAGCTATATTATTCGGTATGCACGCCTGCGATTTATATGCTACGAAAATGCTCGACCATGCTTTCGAAGATACAAATAAAGACCCTAATTATCTTGAAAAACGCAAAAAAGCCATACTGATCGGCGTATCGTGCATGCCCGATCCAGATTGTTTCTGCAATAAAATGAGTGTTGACGAAGAAGTTCACAACGAGGCTAAAATATCCAAAAAAGAAGCGTTATACGATATTTTCTTCAAAAATATCGGTCACAAATTTTTAGTATCGGTCGGCACCAAACGCGGCGAAGAGCTTCTGGCTAAATACGCAAAACCCGCCGAAGCCACTAAAGAAGAACTCGATCAGCTTAAAGTCGTCGAGAAAAAACGCGTCGAATCGTTTACAAACGATATGAAGCTCGACGTCGATCAGCTTGTAAAGCTGCTTCCCAAAACTCACAAATCGCCGGTATGGAAAGAAAATGCAGACAAATGTTTTGCCTGCGGCACATGCAATTTAGTATGTCCTACCTGCTATTGCTTTAATATATCTGAAACCGTTAAATTGAACCTCGCTGAAGGTTCGCGCGACCGCGATTGGGATAGCTGCATGCTTCCGCAATTCGCCGAAGTCGCCGGCGGCGAAAATTTCCGCGAGCACGTGGCCGACAGATTGCGCCACCGTCTCATGAGAAAAGGCCTCTATATCAAAGAAAAATTCAATATGTCCGGCTGCACGGGCTGCGGTCGCTGCTATCGCAACTGCACGGCAGATATTTCGATAGTTAAAATGTTCAACCGCTTAAAGGAGGTTAGTGAGAATGAGTAATACAATAACCGCCGCGCCGGTAAGACATAAAAATACCGATACAAATATGTTTTTGCCCAGAATGGCTAAAATAAATAAAATCGAAGTAATGACCGAGAAAGAAACTTATTACGAACTTGAATATCTCGATAAATCAGATCTCGGGCACAATCCCGGACAGTTCGTCGAAGTTTCGATATTCGGCATAGGCGAAGCGCCTATTTCCATTTCTTCGCCTCCGACGGTAAAAGGCAAATTCGAACTTTGCATCAGAAACGCCGGCATGGTAACCAATAAAATTCATCAGCTCAAAGAAGGCGCCATGGTCGGCATTCGCGGACCGTTCGGCACCGGCTTCGACGTCAATAATTTTAAGGGTAAAAACGTTCTTTTCGTAGCGGGCGGCCTCGGTTACGCTCCTCTGCGCTCGCTGATCAATTATGTAGTTGAAACCAGAAAAGATTATAAAGACGTTACGCTGCTTTACGGCACGCGCGAGCCTAAAGAAATACTTTATAAAAAAGAGATCGAAGCGCTCGAAAAAAATAAGGATATTAACTTTCATATCACCGTTGACCGCGGCGCGGAAGGTTGGACAAAAAACGTCGGCGTTATCACGACGCTTTTTCCGAAAGTGAAGATCGACGATCCGAAAAATACGATAGTAGCCGTTTGCGGCCCGCCTATCATGTACAAATTCGTCGTGATGGAAGTTCTGGCTAAAAATATACCGGCTGAAAATATATATCTATCGCTCGAACGCAGAATGAAATGCGGCGTCGGCAAATGCGGACATTGCCAGATCAACAGCGTTTACGTTTGCTGCGAAGGCCCCGTTTTCAATTATGCTCAAATCCGTGATTTTAAGGAGGCTATATAAATGAGTAAACCCAAGATAGCTTTTTTCGATTTTACATCATGCGAAGGCTGTCAGCTTGAGGTTTTAAATCAGGAACCCCAGGACATGATCGACCTTTTAAACGCCGTGGAAATCGTTAACTTCCGCGAAGCAATAAGCGATAAGGGCCAGGATTACGATATAGCCTTTATCGAAGGCTCTATTTCAAGACCCGCGGATGAAACCAGAATTAAAAAGATAAGAAGGCAGGCTAAACTGCTTGTCGCTCTCGGCGCGTGCGCATGCACCGGCGGGCTTAATGCGATTAAAAATAAATATTCGGCCGAAGATTATAAAAACTACGTTTACAAAGATAAAGCCCATTACGAAAGACTCGACAGCTACGCTGCAAGACCTGTCAGCGCGGTTGTTAAGGTAGATTTCGAAATTCCCGGCTGTCCGATCAACCGTTTCGAATTTCTTAAAGTGGTAAAATCTTTACTGCTCGGCGTTACGCCGCAACTTCCCGAATATCCGGTCTGCGTTGAATGCAAAATGAAAGACAACGTTTGTCTTTATCAGCGCGGCGAAGTCTGCATGGGCCCGGTTACAAGGGCCGGCTGCGACGCTATATGCCCCAGCTTCGGCGAAGCCTGCACGGGCTGCCGTGGTTTCGTAACGCATCCTAACATTAACGCGCAGAAAGACGTTCTGGCTAAACACGGCCTCAGCGCAGAAGACGTCATGCTGAACTTCACGATGTTCAACAATTTCAGCAAGGAGGACACTACAAGATGACAACCAGTTTGCAATTAAACTTAGAACATGTAACAAGAGTAGAAGGACACGGTAATATAGTCGTCAACGTTAAAGACGGCAAGTTGGAAGAATCAAGACTTCACATAGTAGAGGCGCCCCGCTTTTTCGAAGCTATGCTTCGCGGCCGCCATTATACGGAAGTCGCCCCCATTACATCGAGAATTTGCGGTATCTGCTCGGTAGGCCACACGCTCACCTCGCTGCGCGCTTCCGAAAACGCAATGGGCATCGATCCGTCACCGCAGACGCAGCTTTTAAGAAAACTTTTGATGCACGGCGAAACTATCGAATCGCATGTTCTTCATATTTATTTCTTAGTAGCTCCCGACTGCCTCGGCGTTAATTCGGTCGTTCCTCTCGTTCAAACCCATCCCGACGTGGTAGTTCGCGCGCTTCGCATGAAACGCCTGGGCCATTATATCGGCGAAGTTCTCGCTGGCCGTAAAATTCATACAATAGCGGCTGTGGTAAACGGTTTTACAAGAATACCCAAAGCCGCCGAGTTAAAAGAATTGCGCACTAAACTCGAAAAAGAGTTTATTCCCGATTTAAAAGAAACCGTTACAACCGTTCTCGCTCTTGCTCCGAAGATACCGAATTTTACCCGCAAGACTGAGTATGTAGCGCTTTCGAAACCGTATGAATATGCTTTCATCGACGGCGTTATCAAATCGAGCGACGGCGACGTTACGCCTATTTCCAATTACCGTGAAAAAATAAAAGAATATGTTGTCAAACATTCCGCCGCTAAACACGTTCGCGGCAATAACGGCCCGATATTTGTCGGCGCGCTTTCAAGATTCAA
The DNA here is from genome assembly GCA_002423385.1 of bacterium UBP16_UBA6123. Taxonomy (GTDB): domain Bacteria; phylum Muiribacteriota; class UBA9980; order UBA9980; family UBA9980; genus UBA9980. Next base: position 1,522 of record DIVV01000184.1, on the reverse strand, counting down.
CATCAACTACGATCTTTTAACCCCGTGGGCTAAAGAAATAGCGGCAGCAGCCGGATTGAAAGCTCCATGCCACAATCCGTTCTTAAACACGGTTGCTCAGCTTGTCGAATTAGTGCATTGCGCCGAAGACGCGATCAGAATAATCGACGAACTGCTCGAAAAAGGTCTTAAAGAAGAAGATCGTCATGTAATGACAAAAGCGGGTATAGGCGCAGGCGCAGTAGAAGTTCCGCGCGGCACGCTTTATCACGAATACGAATACGACGACAAAGGCTATATCGTCAATGCTAACTGCATTATCCCTACCGGACAGAACCTGGCTAATATCGACGCCGATATGGAAAAGTTAGTGCCGGAAATACTTGCGACAAAAACAAAAGACGAAATAGCCCTTACGCTCGAAATGCTCGTGCGCGCTTACGATCCATGCATATCGTGCGCAACGCACATGCTCGACGTAAAATTTATCAATGAATAATATTATGTTTTGAGTTAAGTATTTATTTACTTCACTAAAAACGGAATTAAAAACGGGGCGGATATGAAGTTTTCAACTTTATTTCGCCCCGTTTTCTATTTAATTCAAATTTTTTAACTTAATTTAATTTACATTTGATTTAAATCATGCTATAATTTATAACGGTGATCGCTTAATTTTAATTGAAGGTTCGCTTGTCGAGTATAACGCTTCAAGGGAGATATTATTGTCTGATATTGTCCAAAAAACGATTCTTTTAGTCGAAGATGATCCGGCGTTCGTCCGTACCGAAACAAAATTTCTTGAAAGAGAAGGCTACAGGATAATTTCCGTTGACCGCGGTGAAGCTGCCGTCGATTTTGTCAGATCACAGGATGAAAACGTCGATCTTATCCTTATGGATATAGACCTTGGCGAAGGTATCGACGGCACTGAAGCGGCCCGTCAAATATTAAAATACAATGATATTCCGGTTTTATTTCTTTCGTCGCATACTGAAAAAGAAATTGTTGAAAAAACCGAAAAAATAACTTCGTATGGTTATGTGGTAAAAAATTCCGGCATAGTAGTTCTTGGCGCCTCGATTAAAAAGGCTTTCAAACTATTTGAAGCTAGCCGCGATATTTAAAGTCAAAAGATGAAGATTCAGGTAGTGCGAAAATTTATTTTAATAATGATATAGTTTTTTTCAAGGGAGGGAGAGAAAGGGTTAGCAACCCTTTNNTTTTTTGTTAGTTTGTCGATAGCTTGCTCTGTCGTGGCTTTTATTTAGTTAGTTCAGCTTAATCCAATCCAGTCTTGTTTTCCTGCCTTTATTTTTGTTCCTGCCAGCTTGTTTGTTCGCAGGCGCGCGCGACGCGCGCGCCTGCGGTGCAAAAACGGCTTTAATGCGACTCAGTCGAACGGCTCGCGGTAAAANNGCAAATCGACTCTTATTAGTCTAATCATATTTAAATGAATCAAGTTTCATTATATAACTAAGTAATAATTTTCAGCGAGATAATAAAGATAGATATGCAGTAGAGCATTACCGTGAGCCGAAAT
>DIVV01000232.1 GCA_002423385.1 bacterium UBP16_UBA6123 | reverse complement strand
TCGGAGTATGGCAGCAGAAGGTTTTTTTCGAGCCCCCAGTCTAAAAAAATACCGGAAGCGTTAACATCGGCCACGGTAAGGCACGCGAATTCGCCCGCTTTAGCCAGAGGTTTCAGAGTGGTCGAGATGAGACGGTCTTCGGAGTCTTTATAAACGAACACTTCGATATTATCGTCGATTTTAAGATCGAGCGGAGCGTATTTTTCAGGGAGCAGAATATTGAAATTTTCACCTGAATCTAAATAAAAGCCGAAATCGACTTTTTTGATGACTTTTAAATTATTGTAATCGCCTATTTTTAACACTTTATTCTCTCTTCCTGAATGGTTAGCCGTTATCAGTCATTAGTCGTTAGTCATTAGTCGTTAGTCGTTAGTCGCTAGTCGCTAGTCGCTAGTTATTAGTCGTTAATCGTTAATCGTTAGTTATTAGTTTTTTCGTTTTTTCGTTCTGAGTTTATTATAAACATTTCGCCGATGGCTAAAAGTCGCGCCTGAATAAATGTGGGCTTTTCGCTTATGACCTCTTCGAAGCTGTCGGTTGCCGTATCTATATTACCGAGTTTAAGGTTTAGCAGACCCATATAATAATGGGCTGCCGGATGTTTTGAATCGATTTTAAGCGCGGCGTTCAACGCCTCGCCCGCATCTTCGAGTTTATCGAGTTTATAAAGCGCGTAGCCGAGCATTATAGCCGGAACGGGATTTATCGAAGAAGCTTTTGCGGCGGCCGTTTTTAAGTATGGCAGGGCGTCTTCGAACTTTTTTTGCTCGAAGAGCGCCTGCGAAATATTTAACAGCAGGCCGTTATCGCCCGGAGATTTTTCGAGCGCGGCTTTGAATTGCTCCGCCGCTTCTTCGTATTGCCGGGATTCTAAGTAGCTGAGACCTTTTTTTTTGCAGTCGTCTGTCGTAAAAAGCGATTTAATAAATGAAAACATTATTTTTTCTCCGCTTTTAAATATTTTAATGGATCTACCGATTCGGGATCGCCGGTTTTTGAATTAATACTGCGCAGTTCAAAGTAAAGTTTGGAATAGCCTTCGGTTATTTTGTCACCGCCTATAGCAATGCGCGCACCGCTTTTAACGGTATCGCCTTTATCAACGAGGTTTTTAGCGTTAAGCCCGTAAATGGAGAATAAACCGTTCAAATGATCCACTATTATAAGGTTTCCATAGCCTTTCATTTTGCCGGAATATACTACTTCGCCCTGGCCGACGGTTTTTATAGCCGTTCCTGGAGCGATTTTTATGTAAATGCCTTTAGACGCCTGTGAAAATTTAGAAAGAACGGTCCCGGATGCGGGCCAGTTTAATTTATCGCCGATTTTCTCATCGGTTGTCTTTGCATTGTCTGGAGCGCTTTTGCCCTTTAAATAAGAGTCGCGCCGTGCGTTTAATACCTGAGGCGAACCCGGGATAAAAACCTGCTGGCCTATTTTTAATACGCGGTTTTCCGATACTTCGGGATTATGGTTTTTTATCGCCTGAATGGATATGCCGTAGATATTTTTTATCGCTATAATCGACTGGCCGGCCGTTACCGTATGAGTTATTCCGTCAACGTGTTCACGTTCTTTTTTAGACGACTCGCGCGAACTATCAGAATAATATTCGCTGCGCTCGGTTTCATAAGGCGCGCTGACGTCTTCGCCGCCGCCTCTTTTGCAGCCCGTTTGCGTCATTATCACCATTATGCATATCAAGAATAATACTATTTTATCTGCCCGCCGGGATATATTGTTGTTTTTATTTACTTTTTTCACCGGTTTTAATCCTCCTTTTAATCTGGTCGATAGACTCTTCCGCTGAATTTCTTATAATTACGTTACCGTCGCTGAGCAGTTCCGTTAAAAGCGGAATCGTCGAATCATTGCCTACTTTTCCCAAGAGCCTTGCGGCCACTACTTTAATTATCCACAAATCGTCGCTGAGCGCGCGCGACAGCCCCAGTAAAAAACGCGAGTCGATGGCTTCAATGAGCGAATCGTAAATCAGCTCGATAAGTTTGGAATCGTTTTGTTGTTTAATAAATTTTATAAGCGGCTCCAACACCTCTGGAGTGCCTATAGAGCCAAGCGCGCGTACGCAGTCTTCGCGCACTCGTTCGGAAGGATCTTCTAAAAGCGGAATTATCGCGTTTATTACTTCGAAGGCCCTCGTTTTGCCGAGCGCCTTGACGGCGTTGCCGCGCACGCAGTCTTCCGCGTCGGTAAGCGCAAGAGTGAGACTTTTTATGACCTGTATCGCGCCGATTTCGCCAAGGGCGAAGGCCGCGGAGGCGCGCTGCCATTTATCTTTTTCTTTTAATAACATAGTTTCCAGAGCGCCGACCATTCTTATGCCGCCGAATTTCCATAGAGTTTTCGCCGCGTTCGCCTTTACGCGGTTGTTCGAATCGTTTTGAAAAAGCGGATATATCAAATCTACTATTTCTTCGCCACCGAGCATTTCAAGAGATTCGATCGCATTGGCTCGCACTCGCGGGTCGGTGTCTTTTAAAGCCATTTCAACCGATTTAATATATTTTTTATCGCCGGTAGTTCCTAATATTTCTATTATAGTGGCCCTTACTTTGTTAGAATCTTCCGTTTTATAACAATCGACGATTATGTCGATACATTTTTTGTCGTTGAAATGACCGGCGGCTTTGATTGCGCATACTCTTATGCCTTCGGATTTATGCTTGAAATGCATCATCAACAAATCGATTAAATTACTGGCTTCCAGAACGCTTACGGCGGTTATCGCTTCGTAAACAACGTCGTCGTTATCGCTTCGTAACGATTCTTTTAAAAAATTCGTCACTTCTTCATCCATAAATTTGATTTTTGCGATAGATCTACATATAAAAAGTCTTATATTGTTATCTTCGGTGTTAAAATATTTTTTGAGGTTAGCCATATCCGCCGGAGTTATAAGTTTTTCTAAAGAGCCCATGGCGGCCGCGCGAATCTTATCGGAAGTCGTTTTCAGCGAGTTAATAAGCGCCGCTGTAACTTTAGGTTCGGGAAAGGAGGCGAGCGCTTCTATCGATTTAGCTTTTATATCTTCATCGTCCGTGCGGATAATCTGGATAATAGCTCCCAGAGCGCGTCGATCGCCTATTTTTTTCAGGGAATCCAGACAGGCCAGCGTTATTTCTTTGTCTTCGTTTTTAAGTAAAGTAATCATTAATGGTTCGACGTTTTGAACGAGGCCGAGCGCTCCGAATATATTAATGACGCACAATTTTTTTTGAGTGTCTTCGGTTCTGAGAAGTATATAATTAAGCCGCTTTAAAAGCAGAGCGCCTTCGCTGCGCCATAAAATATTGGCGGCGCTGTTTCTAACCTTGTCGTCCGGGCTGAATAGCAGCGGATATAAAAGCGAAGTGATGCGCTCGTCGTTTTTAGTAGAAATATATTTTAAGGCCAGCATCTGCACCGCCGCGCTCGGATATTGAATGCAGGACGGTATTATTTGATAAACGTCGTCGAATGTGCCGAAATCGGTTATGAGAATGAAGATGGCCGATTTTACCTGTTCGTCGTCTTCGACCTGAAAAAGCTGAACCAGGGTGCCGACGCATTTATTATCGCCTATGCGCCTCAGCGCTTTGACTATTTCGACTTTAACCTTGGTGTCGGATTCAAACATCGTGGCTAAAAGATATTTAGTCGCTTTTGGATTGGCTAACACGCCGAGCGCGTGAACTATATCCATGCGCAGTGTGAAATCGGGCAGAATATCTACAAGCGCGTCAACGGCAAGCTCGGAGCCGCTCTGGCTGAGTAGTTTTATGGCTTCGCGCCTTTCGTTGACCGATTTATTTGGACTTTTAACTTTTTCTATTACGTTTTCAACGTTTATAAATGACAATTTTAACCTCTTTATACCGGAGTGTCGCGGCGTTCGAGCTTTTCTTCGAATCTACGCCCCGCGGGCGCATCTCGTTTGTTTTTGCCGCGGAATAGGACTGATTAAATTTATCCGAGAATTTTATCGCTTAAATCTTCGCCCTGAATTTGCGATAAGTATTCGTCGCTTAAGCCCAACAACCTGCCTATAGTTCTGGATATGCATGTGAATCCCTTTATGGTGTTTAAATTCAAACTTTTTTTGACGCGCTGGCCGTAGATTAGAAGCGGCACGTATTCGCGCGTGTGATCGGTGGTTTTTATAAAAGTAGGATCACAACCGTGATCGGCGGTTATCATTAAGATATCTTTTTCATTCATGTTTTTAATAATTTCGGGTAAATGAGAATCGAATTCCATAAGCGATTTCGCGTAACCTTCCACGTCGCGGCGGTGACCGTAAACCATGTCGAAATCGACAAGATTGGTGAATATAAGGCCGGTGCTGAAACGATGCATATAATCAATGGTTTTATTTATGCCGTCAAGATTCGACGAGCTGGTTATATAGTCGCTCAAGCCGCGGCAGGCGAATATATCGTAAATTTTACCGACGCCGGCGGTGCGGATGCCTGATTCTTTGAGGAAGTCTAAAAGGTTTTCAGGCGGTTCGAGCGAATAATCGTGGCGCCTCGAAGTTCTCTTATAGGCGCCTGCGACGCCTTCGAATGGTCTTGCAATAACGCGTCCTACAGCGTGTTTGCCTCTTAAAATGGCGCGCGCGATTTTGCAGTATTCGTACAGTTTTTCGATCGGAACCGTCTGTTCGTGGGCGGCTATCTGAAAGACCGAATCAGCCGAAGTGTAAACTATTAATGCGCCGGTTTTCTGGTGCCGCTCGCCAAGCTCCTCGATTATCTGCGTGCCGGAAGCCGCGTAGTTACCGATAGTTTTGCAGCCGGTCTGCCTTTCGAATTCGTCGATGACTTCGGGCGGAAAGCCGTCGGGATAACCCGGAAATTCCTGCTCCAGTTTGATTCCCATCATTTCCCAGTGCCCGGTGGTCGTGTCTTTGCCGGGTGAAAGCTCTTCGAGTTTCGCGTAAGCACCGGCGGGCGATTCGTGCTTTGGAAGGCTTGTAACGGTGTCTATATTCGAAATTCCTAATTTAACCAGATTGTCTATTTTAAAATTTTTATAGTCTCTGCCAATATTTGAAAGTGTATTCGCTCCGGTATCGCCGTATTGCGCCGCGTCGGGCATTGCGCCTACACCTACGGAGTCAAGCACTATTAATATAACCCTCGCTATTGATTCTTTAATCTGATCAGTCATTATACTCTCCTGGTTTTAAATTTATTGCCACGCGTCAAATATTTTATCTATGGACTCGTCGCTGAAGCCGAATACGCTCTTTGAGACGGGGTTAAGAGTTTCGTAAAAAAGCGCGGGCAATTCCGGTTTTATTCGGCCGGCCGCAGCATTGTTGAATTGATGTTCTTCTTTGATCATTTTTTTTGCGAACCTTGTTATATCCTGTACGCTTAATTTTATATTATACCTCAAAGAAATTAATTTTACAAGCAAATTCCATAAATCGGAATTTTCCAGCAGCGGGTAAACCGCATTGTGGCAGATTCCGATCGTATCCATCAAATAATAAGCCACCTGCATATTGCGCGAAAGTTCCAACTGTCCTTCGGTTTTATTGCCGGCTATATAGCCTCCCGCTTTTTGAATACTCACCGGTACGGTGAATCCGGCGCTTTTTTCTTCGGCGCCGATAGGCGAACTCAGATAGGAAACGCCGAGGCTCATAATCGCGCGCGGATCGTAGGGCGGCATGGCTTCGCCTCCAATAGTCATGGGACGGCCTCGGCCGAAAGCCACGGCTGCGGCGAAGGCCCCCTTTATAAGTATATTGCCGCTCAGCGTGCGGTTTTCGATCTCGGCAAGACAGGAAGCCGCAACGGCGGCCGGCGTGCCTTTTAAAAAGCCGGAGCGGATCAATTCTCCTATCGAATATGATAATTCAATAAAATCGAGGCCTTTTTCACGGCAAAACCGTAATAATTTGGCGGTAAGTTCTATATCGTAAATTTCGTTCATCGAGGCGAATCCGGCTAAATGCTCATATTCGATATAAGCGCATCTGCGTTTTTTATCGTCGGGATAAATATTTTTACACTTGATAACGCAGTTTTGAGAACAGGAAACTCCCGTACTGCCTTTTCGCTTTGTTACGGCGTCTTTAAGCGCAGCGCCGGATATTCTGGCGACGCCGCGGCCTGAATCGAATTTAGTGTAAAAAGCCACAGGAAGCGCGCCGGCTTCGTAAAGCGGGGCTATCATCGACGCCGTGCCGTATGGAGATATCTGTTCTTTTATAGTTTGATTCTCAACGGCGGCCCCGGCAAAAATTTCGAGATGGCGGTCATATTCGGATTTTTTATCGCCCGCGATTTTTTCCCAGAAACCCTGCCGGTCTCCGGCGTCTATTAAAACGGCAGTCAGGCCAAGGTTTTTCATGATAACTCCCAGGCCGCCGCCAAACTGGATGTCGGGCAGACCGTAAACATCATCGGCGGATACCGTCGCGATAAGAGAGTCGAAAGCCGCCATGGGCGACTGTATTAAGTAAGAACAATTGTTTCCGTGCACGGAAGCTATATGGGCGGCCGCATCATAAATATTTGCGCCGCAATATTTTTCGCCGGAAATTATCTGCACGCTGCCTTCGCTTATTTTTAGAATGTAATTGTATCCGGGGGCGGCGCCGTCTATAATAAGCGCGATAACGCCGAGTCGGGCGAGCGCGCTTGCAGCTCTGGCGGGCCGGCTTATAATTTTTAGCCGTCCGTTTGCCGCTCCGAACGCGCCGAGACTGAGTATATCGGAAGAGCTTAACCGGCTCGATGCGAGGGCGGCGGGCGCCGCTACGAGTTTTTTGCAGGCCGTCTCTCCCCGGCGGCCTGGCGTTTGAGAATCCTGGCGGCATAGTATGGCTGAAACCAGCGCGCGCCCAAACAGAAAAGAGCGTTCTTTTTCGTCGATTTTATCGAAGAACTCGTCGATAGTTTGAAATTTAACGCTCCGGCGATTAAGATCGACGCAAATTATTTTTTGGTCTAAATCTTCGTTGAATGAATAAAGCGCCGGCGATGAACCGATGGTGTTTAAAGATATCGTTCTGTAAGGTATTTTCTTTTGATCGAGGTAATGACAGAGTCTGCCGCGTTCGCCGGAGCTCAATATGAGTTCGTTAACGGCCAGGCGAGTTGAAGCGTCTTTGATTTTACTTACCTGCGAAGATATTAAAGCGAATTCAGCTTCGAATGTCCGCAAATCGCCTTCTTTTACGATTAAGGCGTTGGGGGCTATTTCGACGATCGAAGCGCCCGCCGCCGCCGCGCTGCGTGCAAGGGAGGCTTTTTCTTCGGCCGGAGAAAGGCCGTATGGAAAATCTATGATGGAAACTATTTTAATCCCGGACCCGCGAAGTTTTTCGGCGGCCTGTCTTACCAAAAACGGAGGAATTAAAACCTCGCTGTAGTTATATGTTTTAGCTTCTTCTATCAAAGCGCCGAGCGCTTCTTTCGAAACGCCCGCAGCTTTGATTAAAAAGTCGGAAATATTTAATACATCGTTTTTGGAAAAGCTCATAATACATCCAGGACATTATTTATGATAAAGGTTTAATAACCTTTAGAATCGCTTGCGGCCCCCGATACTATCGCCACCGACGCCGATGCGCCCACGCGTGTTGCGCCCGCTTCGATCATTTCGCGCGCGGTTTTTAAATCGCGCACTCCGCCGGAGGCTTTTACGCCCATTTCGGGGCCGACCGTCGAGCGCATTAAGGCGATATCAGCCGCAGTGGCTCCGCCGCCGCCGAAGCCGGTCGAGGTTTTAACGAAATGCGCGCGCGCGTTTTTAGAAAGCCTGCACGCCGCGGTTTTTTCAGTGTCGGTAAGAAGACTTGTTTCAAGTATTACTTTAACCGTTTTACCGCCGGCCGCCCTTACGACCTGGCGAATATCGTCTTCGACGAGCTGCAGATTGCCGGATTTGAGCGCGCCTATATTTATGACCATATCTATTTCGTCGGCGCCGTCGGCTATCGCCTGCACGGTTTCGCATGATTTGGCGTTCGTCGAAGTCGCGCCTAACGGAAAGCCTACGACGGTGCAGACCATTACGCCGCTGCCTGAAAGTTTTTCTTTGCAGTATTTTACCCAGCCGGGATTGACGCATACCGATGCGAATTTATATTTAGCCGCTTCGGTGCAAAGTTTGTCGATATCGCTCTGTTGAGCGTCCGGTTTTAAAAGTGTATGGTCTATCATTTTAGCCAGGCGCGTATCGAATTTGCCGGCGACTGATTCGAGGCCGGGATTTGCCGATATGCGCGCCGCGCCGGTGTCTTTGATAACATTAATGTCGTTTTCGCGTTTGACGAAGCACTGGCCGCAGGATACGCAGCCGGTTTGCGCCGTGCATTCGGGGACGGCGGAACCTGCGCCTGCACGCGGCAGCGCTGAATAAGGGGAGATTTCGCGGCATGCTTTTGCGAGCGCCGCGCATATCTGCGTAATCGGCGTTACCATAACGCCCAGTTCGCTTAACCTGGCAATTTTCTGGTTGATTTCGCGCATAATGGCGGGATGCGTATTGCCGATCTGGTTTAAAAGCGGCTCAGCAGAGGCTATGAGCGGTTTTTTAGAAATAAGGTGCCAGATTAGATAGTTGCAGACCATCGAATCCGTGTTAAGGCCCGATATATGTGTAAGCGCCGAAAGCGACATAAAAGCTAAAACGACGGCGTCGTATTTATTTAAAAAATCGCAGCGGTCGCTGTATTGAAACGAAGTATATATGTTGACGGCCCTCGTTCTGGAGGCGAGCTCGTTTTTGTCGAAGACCGCTTTTGCGCCGTCGGATAGAAGAATGTCGTATTTTATATCCGATAATTTTTCCATTTCCCGATAAAATGCTTCGCGCATATTTGAAACGCCGGTGAGAACTATCAGGACGTTAGCGGACCGGTTTTGTGCTGACGGCTGATTTATCGGCGCGGCGGAAGTTTTTGGCGCCGCCGGTTTGTTGAAGGAACCTAAAACTTCGCGAGTTATAAGTTCTATTAAATTTTTATTATCCATTCGAAAATTCTCCAACTTTAAAAATTTTACGGACCGGGTCCGTTAATCAGCGGATTATTCGACAGCCGGAAGTATTTTTTCGACGTCGTCGTGCGGAGACGGTATTACGTGTACGCCTAAAAGTTTGCCGACTTTTGAAGCTGCCTGAGCGCCCGCGTCGGTGGCTGCTTTTACCGCGCCTACATCGCCTCTTACCATACAGGTTACATATCCGCCGCCGATTTGTTTCCAACCCATAAGTTCAACGTTCGCGGCTTTAACCATTGCGTCGCCAGCTTCTATCATAGGGACCAGACCATAGGTTTCTATCATTCCAAGAGCTTTTTTCACAAAAATCATCCTTTCGTTTTTCGTATTTATTTTAAATTTTAAAATTTTAAAATTCTCGTATTTTTAAATAAATCATAATCTTGAAAAAATTATGCGTTTTTGATATCCATTATTTATTTTTCGACGGTTTTCCAGCCGTCAAGGTCTATGGTATCTATGACGCCTACGATTACCAGATTCAGCGGTAATTTATCGCGTTTTAAGACCATTTTGGCGGAACCGCCTTCTTTTAAAACCAGAACCCTGTCGCCTTCGCCTGAATCGACTGAATCGACGGCCACTAAAGGTTTACCGGTTAAATTGCCGTTTACATCGGTCTGCCTGACCAGCATCAGCTTCAAGCCTTCGAGTTTTTTATTTTTTACGCTCGATACGACATTTCCGAGTACTTTGCCTATAAACATTAACGTTCCGCCTGTGTCACATTTTATTTTATCTGATTTTGTTGAGTTTATCCCCGTATTTTATTTCGTCGACTATTCCGATTATTCCCATGTCGGTCGGCGTGTTTGGATTATCGAAGGCTATGGTAGCCTCGCGGCTTTCAACCATAACTACGATTTCGTCATAACCCGCGCCTACCGTATCTACCGCTATAAAAGCGGGTCCGATGGCCTTCGAATTTTCATCGACCGGTTCTACAACTAAAAGTTTATGGCCGGTTAAAGTTTCCCATTTACAGCTTGAAACTAAATTGCCGCACACGCGTCCTAATATCATCGATACAACACCGTGATCTTTTTTTTACGCGCCATATCCATTGCAAGCGCGGTTACCATCGTGCCTTTTTTTACCGTCAGGGTTGAACCGGCTTCGCAACTGTTTTTAATGTAGTCTTCGCAAATGAGCGACCGGGACGGGCTGTCGTTTAAACCCGGCGCGGAAGTCGAAGCCGATTGCGGGGCGGCGGCGTCCCGATTTCCGATAACGGCCATTACCCGTTCCACTATCGTTGAAATCATTTGCTGCGGGGAAGATAACGCGCCGTTTAAATAGGCGAGTATTTTATCTACTCTCTTTAAATGACGGCCGCCTTCGAATTTAGTTTCTAAAAATACATCGACGAGTTTTTTGGCTAATCCCGGCCCTATTACCTGTGAACCCAGACACATTACGTTGGCGTTATTATGTTCGCGGGCGTTTCTGGTGACGAATAATTCGTTGCAGGTAGCCGCGAGAACGCCTTCTACACGATTGGCGCACATCGCTGAGCCTATGCCCGCCCCGTCGATCATTATGCCGAAAGAAGCCTGTTTTGAAGCGACGCATTCGGCCACTTTAAAAGCGAAATCGGGATAATCGCACGCTTCGCGAGAATTAGCGCCCACGTCGTAAACTATGTGGTTTAAGCTTTTAAGGTATTCGGCCAGAACGCACTTGAGTTCATAGCCGCCATGGTCGGAGCCAATGACTATATTCATAATCGATCCGCCTTTAACTTAAATTGTGGCTTTTTATAGGTGTTTAGCCGCAGAGTATTATTTTAAGTCCAGTTGAGGAATTAATTTTTCGGTTTCTGAGTGCGGTCTTGGAATAACGTGAACGTGAAGAAGTTCGCCGACTCTCTGGGCTGCCTGAGCGCCCGCATCGGTAGCCGCTTTAACGGCCCCTACGTCGCCTCTTACCATAACGGTGACAAGCGCCGCGCCTATTTCGACTTTGCCGACCAGCGCTACGTTGGCCGCTTTTACCATGGCGTCCGCGGCTTCTATCGAACCGATAAGACCTTTTGTTTCTACCATGCCTAATGCTTCTTTTACCATTATTAATCCCCTTTCGAAATTTACTTTTAACTAATTTGCCTAGATATGACCGAGAATTTTACCTGGCATATTTTTTATGCGACTAATTATATTATTTATTTTAAAAAAAGTCAAGTAAAAACGATTTTTGCCTTGTAACATTGTTTTTTTTAGGGTATAATATGGTGTGCGTAAAATTTGAACCGCTAAACAGTAAATGCCGCTGAGTTACAATTACGGAGGAAACGATACATGGATAAAAAAATCGAGATCAATTCGAATATAAAATCAATATGGCCGCATAAAGACCCTTTCGCCAGGCCTAACGTTAAGCAGCAGCAAAATCAGGCCGAAAAAGACGCGGATGCTAAAAATAAAAAAGACGCTTCCGATCTGGCCGACGCCAAGGCCGGCGAAGCGGCGGCAGAGGCCGAGGCGGCTAATATCGAAGATTTAAAGGCCCGCGGCAGAGTGCCTACCGTTATAAAGGTCGTCGACTTTACCGGCGGAGCGGAAGGTAATTTATTAAAAATGACGATTTCGGTCCGTAACGCAGGCGACGCGCTCGCCCGCGACGTTAAGGTAAAGTGCATCGGCAATCCCCGACTGAGCCTTATATCGAGCCCTATGGCTACCGTGGGCGATATAGTCCCGCGCTCGAAATCGATCGCGCAATTCGTTTATGGAATGCCTGAAAATTATTTCGAAGAATACGCTAATTTTGCCGTAAGCGCGGAGGCCGAAAACGCCAAGCCTTATTCACAGCTATTTACGCTTAAAACAGGCCGTCGTCTTATGACCGCGACGGAAGCCATGGAAAAAATGCAGGCCGAAGCCCGAAATCAAAAGGGCGGCAAAGACAGTAAACATTAAACTTTACTCTAACATCGATCAATAGAACTTTTGGAGGTACACGCCGGCATGAAAAATCTTATATTCGCTCTCACGTCAGTATTGATTCTATTCGTTATATTCGCCGCTTATCAGCTTTCTAAATTTTTTTCGGTTTCTTCGGGCTCGAAAATATCGCAATATCAAAATCCGAAAACCGCCCTTTTAGTAATGGATATGCAGATAGAATTTTCGGATTCCGCTCAGAAAATTATCGCGGCGGTTAATAAAACCGTAGATTATTTTTCGGCTAAAAACGACACTCTCGTTTACATTAAAACTCAGTATCATAAAAGTGATTATCTATTGAATTTCGTCCGTAAAAATGCGGCCCTCGAAGGCGCGAACGGAGTTAATTTCGTGCCCGATTTAAAGGTGGCCTCCCAGAATATATTTACAAAAGACAGAATGGACGCTTTTTCCAATAGTGAGTTTGATGATTTTTTAGTTAAAAATCAGATCGGCCATATATTCGTGGTCGGACTCGACGGCTGTTACTGCGTCGATAAAACCGTACGGGCGGCGCTTAGACGCAGTTATAAAGTCACGATTATAACCGACGCGGCCGTTTCTAAAAAAGACGCCGAATTCGGCGGCGTTAAAGAAAGCCTTAATCAGCAGGGCGTCGAGCTTATTTCGAGCGCCGAATTAATCAAATAAAATTATTATCAGCACACTTTAGACTGCATCCCCGCGGTATATAACGTCACGGCGTTTCTGCCGGCTTCTTTCGAGTTGTAGAGCGCTATATCCGCGCATTTAATCATTTCATCGGTGTCTTTATAAGTTACATCGGCGTTCCTGCTATGCTTATCAACCGCTACCGAAGATATTCCTATCGAAATAGTTACTTTCAGCGCTCCGCGTTCCGATTCGAACGCACTGGTTTCAATGGATTTGCGAAGCCTTTCAGCGAAGATCGTTGCGCCGGCCGCGTCGGTTTCCGGTAGAAGCATAATAAACTCTTCGCCGCCGTATCGGGCGGCTATATCGGTTTCACGCACCGATTTTCTAACGACGCCCGCGACCGATTTTAAAACCAGATCTCCAATCTGATGGCCGTAGGTATCGTTGAATTTTTTAAAGTGGTCGATATCGGTCATCAGCACGCTTAAGCTGCCGCCATAGCGTTTGACGCGTTTGAATTCCTTGCCGGCGACGCCCAGAAAATAGCGGCGCACGTATAAAGATGTGAGGCTGTCGAATACGGCCAGTTGATACAAATTCGCGTTTTCAATGGCAAAACCGGCCTGGGTGGCTATTACCGATGTTAATTGTATATCGTTTTCATTGAATATGTCGCCGTCTTTTTTATTGACGAGAATGATGACTCCCGCCAGCTCTCCTTTATAGGTCGTCAAAGGTATAGCCATTATAGACTTAAAATCAGGGTTCGTTTTGAATACGTCCTCGATTTTTTCGTCGCCGGTCGTTTGGAAATTATAAATTACCGATTTTTTATCTTTTAATATCCGCGAGTAAAGCGGTTCGAAGCCCGACGGCTGAGTTTTATCGGTATCCAAGGCTATGCGATTTTTAAACG
The DNA here is from genome assembly GCA_002423385.1 of bacterium UBP16_UBA6123. GTDB lineage: Bacteria > Muiribacteriota > UBA9980 > UBA9980 > UBA9980 > UBA9980. The sequence goes on along the minus strand of DIVV01000232.1, from coordinate 4,460 downwards.
CCGCGTCTTCTTCATCGGTCATCATAATAAATCCGTGCCCGGCGTTGACGATATTTATAGTTTTTTCGAGTATTATCTTAAAAAGCGAGCTCATATCGCTTATCGTAGTTATCGTCCTGGATATATCATAAAGCGCCGATAATTCGGCGACCTTCTGCTCGAGTTTTTTATTGGATACTTTGAGATCTATGTTGGTAAAGTGTAACTTGATAAAAAGCTGGTAAAATCTGGTTACGATGAATAAAACCAATATTTCGGCGAGCGGCGCTACCGTTTCGAATAATATCATGGATTGCGAATATAGTAGATAAGTGATGGCGAGAACCGCCGTTACATAGACCGCAAGGTAGATGACGTCGAAAAAATCGGGCTCGTTCCTGATTAAAAAATAAAAAACCAGAGTGCCGAGCAGTATTAAAATTACGGCGCTTATAGAACGGGCAGGCCTTATTATAAAGTCTTCGTTGATTATATTATCGACGATTTGAGCGTTGATTTCCATGCCCGGAATAGTGCCGAGCGGGCTGAGTTTTATGTCGGGTAAAAGCGCCGACTGCGCGCCGATAATAACTGCTTTGCCGCGGAAAAGCGATTCGGGTAGTTCTTTTTTTGTCGAATTTAATATCTGCGTGTATGAAAATTCGGGAAAAAGGCCGGTTTGCGAATTGCCGTTAAATTTTATCATATAGGCGCTGTTCTTTTTTATTTTGTAGCGTGAAAACGCGTAATAGTCGAACACGGGTATTCGCGTTTCGCCGGCCGATATATAAGAACCGCGATTATTGATTTCAACGGGGCCTTTTTTGCGATGCCGCATCAATGCCAGCGCCATTTTCAGCGATAAAGAAATTTCGAGCGTTTTGTTTATTTCCTTTAACAGTTCGACGTTTCGTATTACGCCGTCCGGGTTGAGGTCCTCGAAATCGACGTTTACGAATCCGGCGGCGCCGGCGGCGGCTTTGAAATCGGGGTGCGAATCGTCGATATCGTATGATTCGCGAAATGTTTTAGTGTCTATCATGTGTTCGGATTTAATGAAACGATTCGCTAATATAACGTTTCCGGCCGAACGCAGCGAGGCGGCAAAAACTTCGTCGTCCTGACCATCTTCAGATTTCATCGAAAAAATTATATCAAAACCTATCACGGCGGCGCCGGCGCTTTTAAGATAATCGATAAGCCTGGCGTGAAGCGAGCGCTTGAAAGGCCATGGGCCGTAATTAGCGATATCTTCATCTGTTATGGTTATTAATACTACGTTTTCGGAAACTTTTTGATTTATATTACGTTTGAAGCGAAAATCCTGCGTTTTTACTTCGAACGGCTCGAAAAAGTTAAAAATAAATAAAATGCATACCACAAAAGTGATTGTGATAAAAATATAAGTTTCAATTTTTTTAAACATAAAATAAGCCTTGCGTCGATTTTTTCGGCCATGCTATCATAATTTTGAAAAAAAGTCAATTTTGTTCTGCCGGTTTTGTTCTGCCGGTTTGTTCTGCCTACTCGCAATAAATTATAATTAACTGTTGACATATTATAATATTTTATGTAGAATTATCCCGTGATAAAATCGCGCCGGTTTTTGCCGCTCGACTGTCACATTGGTGCAATGTATTTAGCCGAAAAGCACCATAAAAAGTTATCGAAAAAGGTGATTAAATTGAAAAAAGTTTTTAAAAATATTCTTTGCTTCGCGTTCATAGTCTCAGCGGCGGCGGTTTTAAATATTTGGCCCCTGTTAATAACTCCCTTTTCGTCTGAATGTAAGGCGGCGTCCGCGTCTGAATTATTAAAGGCAGCCTGCCGCGGCTTCTCAAAAACTATGGTAACTATCGGCACCGGCGATCCGCGCGGTCTTTATTATTTTTGCGGTAAACGTATCGAAAAGGTCATTAATCTCACTAATAAAAAATACACTGTTATAGGCCGTTCGTCAAATGGCGCTTTCGATAACATTTCATTCGTGGCGGATAATACCTTCGACTTCGGATTCAGCCAGTTAGATATGCTTCTGCGCGCGAGAGCCGGCATGGGCGAATTTAACGGCGTTAAGCACGACGAACTTGTCGTGGTTACGGTTTTATTTCCAGAGGTTTTCACTATCGTCGGAAATGATAAAATTAAGCGCATCGAAGATTTTAAAAACAAATCAATATCAACGCATCTTCCCGGTTCCGGAGTTTTTCAAAATTCGACGAGGTTTCTTGAAATAGCCGAACTCGCGGATTCAGTTAAAAGAGTCGGCCTCAATATGGGCGATACGCAAAAACATTTTTGCGACGGACATATCGACGGCTTTTTTTCAGTGATAGGCATGCCCGCGGCCGTTATCAATAATTCCATAGCTAAAACCGAAGGCGCTAAAATAATAGGCCTATCCGACGAACTTAAAAATAAAGTGTCCGATTCCATCAGAGGTTTCGTTCCTTACGAAATTCCGCCTCAAACTTATGCAAATGAAAAACCAGTCCCTACCATAGCCACTTTCGCAGTAATTTTCACTACTGATAAAGTCTGCGGCGATACCGTAAAAACTTTTTTAAACACTATTTATTCGCTGCCCGATTTCAGCACGGCGGCAGGCACCAAGCATGGTAAAGTTCAATATATCTCCAAAGAAAACGCGGCTAAATTACTTGGCGGCGTTAAAGACCTTAAAATTCACGACGCTGCGGCGGAATTTTTTAATATAAAGCAAGTTAATAAACAAAAAACAAAATAACAGGGGGTAGTGATGAAAAGATATTTCAAATGGTTATTTTCGCTTGTAATGGCAATGGCGCTTTTATTTGGCGCTTCGCTCGCCGGCGCGGCCGATATCGACAAAAGGATCTACGACGAATTTAAAAAGAAAAGTGATTCGTCCCGCGTTTCGGTTATTCTCAGACTTAAATCACAGGTCGTTTTCAAAAATATACCGCGTAACGTAAATCGTTCGAGTTACGTTAAACGCGCGTTAGAAAACCACGCCCGCGTTTCCCAGCGCTCATTCGTCGATTATATCAAATCGCTGAATAAAGACATCACTCACGAATCGTTATGGATAACTAACGCAATCGTTGTAAGCTGCGACCGCGCCACTCTCGATTTATTGTCGTCGCGTGAAGAAATTGACAGCGTATGGCTCAATTCGACCGTAAAATTAATCCAGCCGGTTGAGGCGTCTTATCAGCCGAGCGCTAAAAAAGCGTCTGGTAATGAGTGGAACATCGATCTTGTAAACGCTCCGGCCGTATGGGAAAAATATAACCTTCGCGGTGAAGGCGTGCTTCTCGGCCATATCGACACCGGCTGCGACGGTAATCACCCCGACTGCAAAGATAAAATATACGCTTTCCGCGATTTCATATCCGATAATAACGCGGCGCCCTACGACGATCAAAGCCATGGCACGCACACCGTCGGCACCATACTCGGCGGAAACGCTTCCGGCAAATTCATAGGCGCCGCTCCCCGCGCTACTATCGCTGTAGCTAAAGTTTTCGATAAGAACGGCAGCGCTAAAGACGACGCGATATTAAAAGCCATGCAGTGGATAATGGACCCTGACGCAAATCCCAATACCCCCGACACACCGCGCCTGGTTTCAAACTCATGGGGTTCATCGCAGCTTTCTAAAACCTACTGGGACGTTGTTTATAACTGGCGCGCCGCCGATATTTATCCGCTTTTTGCAGCCGGCAATTCGGGCCCGTCGCCTAAAACGGTCGGCACTCCCGGCGGATTCCCTCACTCGGTAGCCGTTGGCGCCTCCACTAACACCGATAAGATCGCCTCTTTTTCATCACGCGGCCCCGTAGCATGGGACGGACTCACCTATATCAAGCCCGACGTTTCGGCGCCCGGCGAAAATATAAATTCGGCTATGCCCGGTGGAAAATGGGCTTCCAAATCAGGCACTTCGATGGCAACTCCTTTGGTCGCCGGCGTAATCGCTCTTTTATATCAGGCTAAAGCCGACCTTACCATCGACGAAATTACCCAGATCCTCGAAACTACCGGCAAAGACCTCGGCGATCCCGGCAAAGATAACATGTTCGGCTCCTGCCGCATAGACGCCTATCAGGCGGTTACCAGAGTTTTAAATTCCGGCGCGCTTTCGCTTAAAGTAGTAAGCCCCGATAACAACCCGCTTGTGGCTAAAGTCGAAATCAACGATAATATCAAATTTGAAACTAAAGGCGACGGCAGCGCTAAAACCACTCTCGAAACCGGCACTTATAAGGTTAAAGTATCCTGCTTCGGTTATATTAGCGAATCTTTCGGAATCACGATCGAAAAAGACGGTTTATATAGTAAAACCGTAGTTATGAATAAAGCGCCGCTGAGCAATATTACAGGCGTCGTGTGCGATAAGGTTTCCGGGCTTCCGGTCGCGGCTATGGTTCACGTTATAGACTCGCCCGTGCTTCCCGTTCAGACCGATCCGAAAACCGGTAAATTCGTTATCTCAGTTC
>DIVV01000099.1 GCA_002423385.1 bacterium UBP16_UBA6123 | reverse complement strand
GCTCTAATGTATAACAACTTTTATTATATCACCGAAAATCAGATAAAATTTGTTTGACTTGATTACCCTTTTCTAATAAACTCGATTTACATCAATTTCTACCGCGAGCCGTTCATTTAAATCGCAGTAAAACCGTTGTTGCACCGCATGTGCGCGCGCGGCGCGCGCACATGCAAACAAGCCAAGCTGACAAGAAAAAATGAAATTTAAGACAATCAAAAACGATCAACGAAGAAGTTCACTAAATTAAAGCCCGAACAGAAAAAGCTATCGATAAACTCACGATAAAGCGTCAGGCAATTTGCCGAAAGAGGGTGGGGCAAGGGGAGGGAGAAAGGGTTGCTAACCTTTTCTCCCTCCCCTTTTTTAAAAAAATTATTTGAATTTTTTTATGCGCACAAAACGCTTAAGTATCATTTTTATGCTCCTTTAACTTACCAACAATGTATGTCAATGTATTTTGAATTGACATAGCCGGATATTGTGTGATAAAATAAAAAATAAATCCATAACAAAACAAGGGAGTTAAATATGAAAAATAATGTTTTGATTCTAATATTGATTTTTTCCATTTTATTATCTTGTTCCGGTTTCACGGCGGCCGCTGAACTTCAGATTCCCGAAGGTACGCTTATAAAAATCAGTCTCGAAACACCGCTTTCCTCACGAGTGAATAAAAAAGGTGAAATGGTTAAATTCAAGGTTGACAGAGCCGTAAAAATCGCTTCAAAAACGCTCATCGAAAAAGGCGCTCTCGCACAGGCACAGATCACCGAAGTGCGCGGTCCCGGAAAGTTCGGACGCAATGCCAGGTTAAAATTAAAATTTCTATTCGTTATAAATAAAAGCGGCAAGCAAGTTCCCATACACCTCGGCGAGCAAGCCGCTAAAATCAATAAGCAGGAAGGCTACGCCATAGGCGCTTCAGCCGGCGGATTCCTTCTGCTCGGGCCTATCGGCCTTCTCGGCGGCGCATTCGTAAAAGGAAAACACGTAGAATTAGGTAAAGGTACGGAACTTTTCGTCGAAGTGGATAAAGCGGAACCCAAAAAATAAAAGCGCTTTCAACTTTCACATAAGCAATTTATAGTAAAGAGCCGGCAACGAAGAGTTTAATTAGTTAAAACATAGTTGACCGCCGCCGGATAAGGCGATTCTCGCCTCATCCGGCGGCGGCTTATCTTTACATTTATTTACATTCAGTTTCATAATTTATTTTACCCATTATCCGATAGGTGAACCGGAGGGTGAAAATCAAGTATGAAAAAAGAAAGCGGTTCAAATAAAAAAATATTTATTTCAATCTTAACTCTGGCTTTGATATTATCGTTTTCAGGCAAGGCGGTTTCGTCCTCCTTATTTGAAGCCGTCGAGCTAAAGTTATCCGACGATACCCTTTTTTTTAACGACCTCGAAACTAATCACGAAATCAATCGGTCTGGATCGGACGACCATATATTCAAATTAAACTCTCCTGCCGCGGCTGACGCCTCCGTATCCGAAATTAAAAATACGGATTACAATGAAAAACTGGCGGAGATCGTTAAAAAATACAACGAAAAACACCGCATCGCATACCTTGCCGCCATGGAAAAATACCGGATTAACAATCAAAAAGGGGAAAATAAAGGCGCATTCACTAAAGGCGGGCAGCGGCCCGATATAAAAGAAATGAACCGAATGGGCAGGCCCGATCACGATGCGAAAGGCCGGGGAACAGACCGCCCGTCGGACACTACGAAATCGGGCATCACCAGATATACGCCTCCGGGCGAAAAAATCGACCCGCTATTCAGCCTCGAACAACCGAACCAGACGGCGGATGTTTTTTCGTACGCCGGCAGTCTAATTTTCGGAATGATGATGAGATATCCCGTCGAGTACGTAAAAAAATACACGCAAAATTACGCGAATAAAAATTACAAAAAACAGTTCGAACAGATCGGCCGGACCAGACAGACGGTTTCGGACGCATATCATAAACCGGTCAGAACGATCGAAAACAGTATATCAAAAAATTTCTTCGGCGGCGGCACCGACGAGGTGAACCTCAATTTCTTTTATATGCGCTCTACTATGGGAGTCCGCGTATATTATTAACCCGAAATCCGCTCTATATTCTCCAAATTATACAAATCTCACGGTAGCGAATTTTAGATAGAAACCAATCGAACTTTTAATAATTAAAAAAACGGCAGAAAGCTTTTTAAACCTTTCTACCGTTTTTTATTTGAATATTGTTTTAATTTATTATCTACTAAATTGTTAATTAACTTCGATTAAATTATTTGATTTTTTCGAGCAACTGCATTAATTCGGAATTAGAAAGAGCCGCTTCTTTGAGCCTTTTAATAAGAGTTGCTCTGGTGGCTTTTAATAAATCGGAATCTTTCAGCTTTTTATCGTTTAAAGCCGCGGCAAATTTATTGATTTTTTCGATATTAAGATTGTTAATATCATCGCCGGTTAAATCGATCGAAGTGTTATTGGCTTCAAGTTCAGCTTTAGCCTCGTCAATTTTAGCGAGCGTTTCTTTGTCGAAACGTACCGCCGCGACTTTATTTTCGCCAGATTTTTTAGAAGTTTTTACGAGGTTTTCTTCAAACGGCTGCTCATAAGCGCGCGGCGTTCCAAACTGGCCGTAAGGATATTGCGGATTCGACGACTGTGGATAATAAGGCGTTGACTGGCCGATACTAGCGTACATGGCCTCGATGGCACGGCGCGTCGATTGATAATACGCTTTATTAGCGAGTTCGGCGAGTTCCGACACGCTGGTCATATAACGGGCGCCGGATAATAAAATTCTATCGGCTATTTCGTAATTGGAAGCTTTATTCCAATACACTTTGAGATCGTAAACGCTCGGCCTGTCGGCAAGACGGCCGTACATCGAATCCATGTAGTCGAGAAGATTTTTAGCCGAATTAACGTAATAAAATTTAGTGATTACCCGCATCATGGCTTTTACCGAATTAAGGCGGCGTACGGCCGTAAGCGCGAGGGCGTCGGCTTTTTCGTACTGGCTGCATTTATCCCAGTAATAAATTATATCTTCGGGTGTAACATCGATTATTAAATCCTGACGGTTAATATTTTGTAATATGGCGTTAAAACTATCGTTATAATAGGCTTTAACGGCAAGACGGCAAATGCCCTTAAGCGAAGTTACGCGGCTTGCGCCCGCCGTAATTATATTATCGCCGGCTCTATAATTCGACGCGCGATCCCACTGCCTTAAAAGTTCGTCCACACTTTCGCCGTAATTAGGCTGCGGCGGATAATATGGCGAGGGCGCCGGAGGAACTGGAGGGTAATATGGCGGCTGAGGCTGGGGCGTAGGAGGATATGGGTTTACGTTAGGCGAAGGCGGGATAGGATTTGAAAAACCGCAGTAAGGACAGATATTGCTTCCCGATGAATACGGACCATTATCGCCCTGCTGATTATATGTTTTTTTACACCTGTTGCACTGATGGGAGTGGCCGATATGAGCTGGATCGTAATGTTTACTGGTATCAGACGATAAATCGATTTTAGCGGCCGTTACGGCCTTCTGCCCGGCGTCACAGACACCGCTCGAAGCGAATAATGAAGCGCCTATAAATAAAACCGCCGCTTTTTTAAGAATACTCATTCAAATCCCCCCTATTTTTAAGTGATAGAATAATTTTACATCAAATATTTGTTCTTGTCAAGTTTTCCGACTTTTTTGTTTGCCGACTTTTATTATTAAATATGTTTTATACCTGCACTATCTAAATTAAAAGCCATTAAACGGCATAATCTTTAGAACTTTGAAGTGCCGTCTTGATTTTTAAGGTCTTATACTATATAATAAACTTAAAAATTTCACATTAACCCGGGCGGTCGTTTTATTCTATGGCAATTAACTCTCAAATACTCGATATATCCGCGGCATCGCCGGCTAAATTCAATAAATACGCCGTCATCCGGCGCGAACCGGTTTTAGACGCTCACATAGAGCGTTACCTTCTTCAAAAAGATAAGAATAAGGCCGTATTAACTTTTTATAAAAAACACTCTTCGAAAGAATTTGAAACGCTTTATAAAACGCGCAAAAAAAACGCAGAAACGCATCCCCGAAAAATATTAAATATTTTTGAATACGGTTTTTATAAAAAAGTCCCATGCTGGTACGAAATATGCCCTTATTCAAGATTCGGGCCGCTTGCCAATATTTTTAATACCGCGCGCGCTTATTCGCGCCAGATAACTTTTTCCGCGATAGTAGAAGGAATTTTTTCTATAGTCGATTATTTCCATTCACAAAATATAACCTTATTAAATCTTAAACCGTCGAATATAATAATAAATAATTTGTACCCGCTCGAACTTGTTCTAAAAGAAACCCAAAATTTCGGCGAATCAAACCCGGCCGGCACTGCTTCAGATTATTATGATTTCGGACTCACCCTGTTAGATTTATTTCTCGGCTCGAACCCCGACTACAGCCATGCAAGAGCTTATCTGATACATTCGATAACATCCGCCGGCAACGACCTGCCTTCGCAGGTGCCGCGTTATTTAAAACGCCTTCTGAACGGATTACTGAGCGAACCGCCCGAAAAAAGATGGGGCGCAGACGAAGTTAAAAAATGGCTCGCCGAGGGGCACGGGCGTGTTGAATTACTAAAACATGAAGGCGGCGATTCTACCGCATCCAGACGCGCGCAGGAGCTTATAGCGCCCGAAGAATATAAAAAAATCAGCGAATCATATAAACTGCCCTTAGAAATAAAAAACGGGCTATCAGACGGCGGGCGGCCAAATGACTTAAACTGCGTTAAAGAATTTATTAACTTGAGAAATGAAAACTTATTCATTACTTTAAAGGAAGCCGGAGAGTTTATAAAATCGAATGCATGCCTTAACTTTCCACAAGAACGCTTATATGAAGATCTGGAAAGGACCGCCGGCTACTATAAAATATCTCAATGCATCAAAAACGCCGCGGATTTGACTATTTACGAAAGATTGTCGGGCCTGCTGAAAAAAATCGCGCCAGAAACCGGCGGCGCTTATATAAATAAAATTAAAAACTATCTGCAGGCGCTTTTATTTAAAAATATACGCTGGAGCGCCGAAGATAAAAAAATCGCCCGCGCGCTTCTTAATATCAAATGGGATATGGTAAATGAAAAAATATACGGCCGGAGAGCGGGCGCCGTTGAAAATAAATCGATATTAGCCGCGGCGGGCCTTTTACTATTAACGGCATTCGCATATTCTTTATATGCCGAAAAGTATTACCTGATGTTATTTTGCATATTACTTTTAACGCATATAGCCTGTATAATATTGAGCGCCCCCGATTACGAAAAAGTATATAAAACATGGCAACTGCGCATAGACGAAGCCGGCGATTTATGCGCGCAAAGCGAAACACCTGCCATGGCGGGTGTTAAAATTCATGCGGCGCACACGTCGGCCCGGACCAAAACCGAATCAGCCGCCGGCCCTTTTTATCCGGCCGCCGATTCGCAGGAAATTTTCGATCGATTCATCCACGCGGTTAAAACGGGAAATTATAATGAAACTCAAAAACTCATACAGCGCGGAGCGGATATCAACGCCAGAGACGCGGGCGGCGCAAGCGCGCTTATATGGGCCGCCGACTCGGGCGATCTGAAACTGTTAAAACTTTTAACCGGCTACGGCGCGGATATCAATGCCTGCGACAATCAGGGCGCGAGCGCGCTTATGTGGGCCGCTTATAAAGGCAATGAAAGCGCCGTAAAATTGCTTATAGAAGCCGGCGCGCTCAAAGATTCGCGCAACCTCGAAGGACATACGCCTTTAATGGCGGCTTGTTTCAATTCACACTCCGGAGCGGTCCGCGCGCTTTTAGACTATGGATGCGACGTTGGGGCCGCCGACTACGCCGGAAACGGAGTGCTCGCCTACGCGAAAAATTCAGAATGCGGCGATATAGCCGAAATGATAACCGGCCAGATAGACTCGAGCGCGGAGACAAAAGATAAAAAAAACGCCATAGGCGATATTATTTTTGACACGCTCGCCGACTGCGGCGTAACCGACGCTTTCGAACTCATCAAAGCCGCCGTCACAGCCAATAAAAAAACCGTGCGCAATATCATCGAATCCGCCGACTCGGCCGACGCTTCCTGCTCGCGTTTTATAAAAGCCTGCGCCGCCGGCAATTACGAGCTCGCGCGAAAAATGATAGATATAAAAATCGATATTAATGCGCGCGACCGGCGCGGTTACAGCGCGCTTATATGGGCCGTGGACAAAAAGCGCGAGCGAATAACGGATTTACTTCTCGAAAACGGCGCTGACATCAATCTATCGGACAGTTACGGCTATAGCCCGCTTATATGGGCCATAGAGCGCAACGACCTTTGCTGCGTTAAAAAATTGATCGATTATAAAGCGGATATTGATCGCGCTGACAATAACGGCATTACTCCGCTCATGTGGGCGGTGATTAAAAAACGCCACGATATAACCCGGGAACTTATAAAATCGGGATGCGACTCCGGCAAATTCGACCACAAAGGATACAGCGCGTTAAGCTACGCCATCGAGAAAAAACTCGATAATTTCATCGAGCTTACCGCGGCGGCGTCAACAAAATCCGTCATAGATAATCCTCTGCCACGGCCGCTTATACTCTGGGCGGCCGCCCGCTCCCGAACGAGTTTAATAAAACTCGCCGTAAGCCGCGGCGCCGAACTCAACGCGAAAGACGAATACGGCCGCACCGCCCTCATGCACTGTATAAATTCAAGAAATATCGACGCCGTCGCGCTTTTAATCAATAACGGCGCGGATATCGATCTTTGCGATAACGCGGGCGCCGGAGCGCTTATATACGCGGTGAACAACTGGTTTTACGATATCGCCCGACTTCTGCTGGAAGCCGGAGCTGATTATACGATAAAGGACAATCGCCGCAAAACGGCCATGGATTACGCTGTGGATAAAAACTACAACACCATAATAGAAATGCTTATCGATGCCGGCGCGGATGTTAACGCGCGTAATTACGACGGCTCCACTTTGCTTACCTGGAGCGCGGGCTGCAAAAACACCGCCCTGACAAGATATTTAATTTATAAAGGCGCCGATATTAACGCGGGCGATATAAAAAATAACACCGCGCTAATGCGCGCCGCCGAAAACGGACATCTTGAAATGGTTAAGATACTTATGGAAAACGGCGCCGATGCGGCCGCTAAAAACTATGACGGCGAAACCGCTTACGATCTCGCCGTCATAAATAAAAGAGAAAAAACTGCCGTTTATTTAAATAAATATATCCGGCCTTTAAAACATGAAATCGACTAAGTGAAATACCTTCATCTTCATTTCTTCGCTGAAACTTGCGTGCCATTCGGCCGCTTCTTCTACAGTGATTATGCGGCAGTAATTAAGGTCCTGCATAAAAGTATCGCGCATAATTTTAGCGAATTCGGCATTTTCGATAAGAACCATTTCTTCGGCGTCGAGTTTGTTGCTGCGCGAATTTAAATTATAGGAGCCTATCGTTACGGCCGCGCCGTCGAAGTAATTGCACTTGGCATGAAGCGTCTGACTGCCGTACCACTCATATATATTAATATTTTTTTCTATTAAACTTTTAAAGAAATAATGGCTGGCATAAACTATATATTTACCCATGTCGTTAGAATACATGGAATTAGTTATTACGCTGACTTTAACGCCGCGCGCAGCCGCTTTAATAAGGCTTTCCTCGAGCCGCTTCGACGGCAGGAAATAAGGCGTCTGCAAAATAACTTCCTTCGAGCAGCGATCGATATACCAGGTAAGGCATTCTAAAACATGATCGTCTTTATCGGTCGGAAAATGAACTACAAAACGTATATCGACGCCCGAAACCTTAGGCGCTACTGGATAGTATTCGCGCAGCACTTCTTTGATAAGTTTCGGATTATCCGCAGGCTTATACATCGAAGAATTGTCTATTTTATATTTTTCCATCTCTTCTTCTACACGCTGCAACTCGCTCAAATCGTCGCGAACGAAAAAATTCTGATTATCGCCGAGCGCCCAGTTAAGCAAAAACAGCTCCTTCATCTGCATGATAACCGGACCTTCGAGCATTACGTCGGTATCGCGCCAGCCTTCAATAACTACCGAACCCTTCGCATAATCGTCGCCTATATTCATGCCGCCGGTTACAGCATAAAGATCGTCAACTATAAATAGTTTCTGGTGGTTTCTGTTATTGACTCTGACGGGGGATTTGAACGGACTGTTAAACAGCGCCACTTTGACTCCGCCCGCCCTGAGCTTATGCACTATGTCTTTTTTATAACTGAAAGTGGTCCAGTAATCGATAATAACACGGACATCCACGCCCTGTTTCGCTTTTTTAATAAGCAGATCGGCGAGCTTATTGCCCGTTTCATCGTTTTTATATGATAGATATTGCAAATATATGTAAGACTGCGCGGCTTCGCCAAGTTCGTGACGCTTGGCGAAAGAAACTCTGCCGTTTAATAATAAAGTAGCGTCATTGCCGGGCGACACCTGCGAATCGGTAGCCGCGTCGAACGACCAGTCGGTAAGAAGCGCGCGCTGCTTTTCGCTCTCGTTTTCTTTTTTAAACTCTTTATATTCGCCTACCTGTTTGCGGTAGCTGAAAAGAGAAATATAATACGAGCCGAGCGCGGAGATCTTTTTAATAGGCGAACTCCACTTTAACTCGTTATATTTAGCGTATGCCTGCTTCGATTTATCTTTAGATGCATATATATTATTAATGATCTTTTGCGCAACGGCCTTTTTTTCGTTCGCTTTAATGGCGTCCGCCGCTTTTTTAGCTATGGCAGGGCTTTTAGTGGAAGCTGCGATTTCTTTTAAAAGTGAATCCGCTTTTTCATAATCGCCCCTTAAATTGGCGTAATGCCCCGCTAATTCAAGTTTTAAACGATTGGCGAGCTCGGCGTCGGCAGTTTTTAATATCCGTTCTTCAAGTTCGGCTATCAGTCTGTCGTTTTTAGCCTTTCCGGCAGTCGGAAGAGACTGAGGATTTATAACGCCGCCGTTAAGTACCGCATCGTCAGTTTCGCCGGCAACGGGCTGGACGCTCGCCGCAGCGGCAGGTTTAGCCGCCTCGGTCGCCGTTAAAAGCGAATCGCCGGATACTTTTTTATATTCTTCGAGAGCGTTTTTATACCTTTCATAGCGCTCTTTAACTTCGAAGTCCGCCAAATTATTATTAACGGCTTCAAGATAATTTTGATAGGACGCCTGATAAGCCTTATAAACGCTCTGCGCTTCATTAGCGGCAACGGGAACGGAACTTAAAAGCACACATATAACGGTTAACGCGCAAAGTTGTTTTATTAGTTTCATAACCTTCCTCCATACTTTAAAAAATTTATTATTATATTTAAATACAAAACATGATTGTTAATAATCGCATATTGCGCGCTACCTGCCAAGCGCCGACTGATATTGCAAAAATCCGGCTTTTAATTCGAGACTGAGTTTATTTAACTCGCTTTCGCCCGCCTGCGCGTTAAGCGCATCTACATATTTTTTATATGCCGTTTTATAAACCTGGTAAGCCGCCATTACCGCTGGATCATTCGATGCGGCTGCTTCCGCCTCCGCGGCCCCGGGGATGTCGGATACCCCCGAAGCGCCGTCACCGGCGGCTGAATTCAATTTGTAACTATCAGCGGCCGGTTCCGAATTATTCAACGCGCCGCCCGAAGTGCTGCCGACGCTGAAATTATAACCGGTATCGGCATTTATTTTTGCCATAAGCTCGGGCGAAACTTCGCCATTTATTTTAAGCTCCGCAAAAGGATTGCCCGCCGCTGACGCTAGCGCCGAATTCAGGGCGGCCGAAACGCCGGGCGCTCCCGCCGCCGAAGCATATACGCCGCTCATAAAGGTTTTTTCGGCCTCAAAAGACTTATCGAGCCAGCCGCCTTCTACGTCGAAACTTTGCACCATCGTATTTAAAAAACGGGCAACGTTCTGTTCGTCGGTGGTTATATTCATGCGGTTAGGATTTTTTTCGACTTTAACCTTAAGAACCGCCTCATTAAGCATTGCCGCAACCGCCGCGCGTATTTCGCCGGCCGATTTATCGCCGGACGCCAGAGCGAAATATACTCTCTTTTGAATTAAACTTATCAAATACGAATTTTCGACTTTATTGAGTTCACCAGGATTTTCGCATAAAAACTTTATAAATCCGGTTATTTTAGAAACGTCCATGGAAGCTATATCTTTAAACGAAATTTTAAACGCGATATTAACGCTATGTGAAAATATAAATTCTGTACTATTAAGCTTTTTCAATTCTTTAGCGCACTCACGGTTAAAAAACAAACTGAAAGTGTTTGAATTCCGTAACTTAGCTATAATATTGGATATGCCGGGTACCGTATAACCGAGCGGCGCAAAAAGTATCTTATTAACCGTAAGATTTGAATCGGTGAACATGGCTAATTTATAAAGATCGTTAATCGATACCGCATATTTAAGCCCACTCAATATAACGATGTCACGGGCCGCGCCGTTGTGGATGTTTTTAGCCACGACCACTATGTCATCGACCGTTTTACATTCATCGAGACATGCGAATAATTTTTGATCGCGTTCTTTTTTATTGGCCTTTTTAGATTCGAAAACCGCCCGTGCAACACTGGCGCTGATATCGTCGCTCGCGCGCCCGATGCCCTTAAAGCCGCTCGCTATATCTTTAAAATCGAAAGAAGGCAGCTTGTTATCGGCGGCTATAATGATATTTACTTTCTGCCTCTGATCGGCGTATTGCGCCGAAATAAATTCGACTTCGTAAGTGCCCGTATTCATGGAATTTGAATCGATTTTAAACTCGCTGCCGTCGAAAGAGCAGCCGTCGGGAATATTTTCACAGATAACCCGCGGCTCGAAATTTTTATGGCCGTGTATAACGTGCCACACGCCAAAACTTTGAATGTCGCCTTTTTTAACGAATATTTGCGATACGGGTTTTGAATATAAAAACTGTTTTAAAGGCGTTAAGCCAACATTAGTTTCTTCGACATATTTCGGCACGACATCGAGGCCGGCATATTCATAAGCGGCTTCAGTAAGTCCGACACAGGTGAACATTTCTTCGTGCCCCTTGCCATAGCCGCCGGTGCCGTGAGTGTTGAGCGTATTGAAAATCGACAGAATAGGCTGTTTAAAGCCGTCATAGCTGTATTTAGAGTTTTTAAGTATATAATTATGAGCGAATTCAAGAATTTTACGGCGATATGTGAACTCGTCAGGACTATCGTTGAGAATATCGATAGTGCGAGCGCCCATATAAGTTCCGTCGAGCAATTGATCGTATTTTTTGACTATATTTTTTTCACTTATGTCTTCGCCGAATGCTTTTTTAAGCAGACCGGTAATTTTCGTGTCGGTTTTTAAATATTCATCCATGCGGCCGTGACCTTTTTCGAAACGACTCATCGGATAAAAATAACCATACCAGACGCCATAACGGGCCGATTCGGCCGTCACGTAATCTTCAATCCCGTCGCCGTCGTGATCTTTACGGCCGGCATAAAGGCCTGAATGGCCCGTTATCCAGCCGCTTTTTTGCATTACAGGCGCTATATAGGGAAACGGGCCCTGAGATAAAAGCAGATCGCCAGGCTTAGCCGGAAGATCGACTAAAAGATAAGGCGGATAATCCCAGGCCAACCCTATTTTATACAACGAAACCGGATCGTAATCTTCGGTGGAGGCGGCAGTCTGGGCGAAACATTCACCTGCGGCAAAAATAAGACAACAAAATAAAGCCATGATCAAATGTTTTTTCGCTATTTTTCTATACATAAAAACGCTCCTTAATTTAGAGAAAACAAATATAAATAATTATACCATAAAAATCAGAAAATGGATAAAAAAAATAGTAACAATTATAAAAATTAAATTTTAGACGTACTTTTAGTTTTACTTTTAATTTTTACTTTTAATTTTTACTTTTAATTTTTTCATTTTATCTTATTTTTTGATTCAGATGTATCTATTTTCTTTCACTTATCTATCCTTAATTTCTTTCTTTTCTTTTTATTTGGTTTTTATTTTCTGACTCCTCGCTTTTTTATTTTGTCAAAGCCGACCGGCATTTAAATAACCGATAACAGGACCGCGACGGGGGAAAAGAAAGGACCAATGGCCCTCTCTTTTCCCCCGTGCCCCCTTTGCTCTCCCTGAATATAAAACTGCGCAAATACGGCATACTTCGTATGCCGCATTTGCGCAGTTTTGTAGCATCGAAATAAAAAGGCTATTTTCATAGCCTTTTTATTTCGGGCGGTATT
>DIVV01000115.1 GCA_002423385.1 bacterium UBP16_UBA6123 | reverse complement strand
TGCTAACCCTTTCTCCCTCCCTTAAAAAAATGTTAAAAAAAGTTTATTACCCACACTATTTAGGGAAGAATCATAATTTATTAATCATAAAACTAAAGTTAAATTAAAGTTAAACTAAAGTTAATCAGTCTTATCTAACGCCGGGTTTTCTCTGTCTTTTTCTGATAATAATATTTCATGTTTTTTAAGAGGCCAGTTAATGGCTATGTTTTTATCGTCGTATGCGATACCTGCGCCGTGCGCCGGCGAGTATAAATTATCGCATTTATAGAGCACTTCGGCGTATTCGCTGATTACGACGAATCCGTGAGCGAAGCCGCGCGGAATAAACATTTGTTTTTTATTATCGGCGGAAAGAATTTCGCCGGTCCATTTGCCGTAATCCGGTGAATTTTTTCTGATATCGACAGCCGCGTCGAATATCGCGCCGCTTACGACGCGCACTAACTTAGCCTGTGCAAACGGCTCGTGTTGATAATGAAGCCCGCGCAGCACTCCGTATTTTGAAAAAGACTGGTTGTCCTGGACGAATTTAGCGGTGATGCCGTTTGCGGCAAAAAGTTTTTCGTTATACGATTCGAAAAAATATCCTCTTTCGTCCTGATAAATATCGGGGCAAAAAATTATAACTTCTTTTAAATTAGTCGGTATAAAAGGCATTTATATCCTCTTTGTTAATTTTAATTTTAATTTTATTATTATTTATTATTTCCATTCTTTAGTGGCATTTTTTATAGCCGCCGCTATTTCTTCAAAAACTGATTTTACGATTGTTTCATTCAACAGCTCGTCGTGGAAAGGCGAGACTAATTTAATAAAATCGGCGGGCGTTTTAGACAGCTTGTTATCATCGATGATTTTATCGGCGAATTTTTTAAAATTATCGCGAAAATTTTCGCATTTATCTGATATATTGAAATTGATAGGCTTTAGATATGATTTATAATCGTTATACTGTTTTAAAAGCGACTCAGCGGTCTTTTGCAAATTTGAAAAACCAGATTTAATGCCTGTTAAGAATCCTATTTCTTCGGCGACTAATTTAAGGCTTTTTTCATAATCGATTTTAACGTCTCTGATTTTCAATAGTTGGTCTATATTTCCAATGCCGTCGGGAAGAGTTTTAATGATTTGCGGCGCGGCTTCTTCTAAAAGTGTCGATACGCTTTCTAACACGCAGGCGGCTTCAAAACCTTTTTCGAGAACTGTCAGGTCTTTGCGGATAGCCGCCGCTATTTCAATATTTTCGCGGTATTGCTCTTCTAATTCGGCGCTTTCTTTTTCGGCACCGGATTTTGCTTTATGGTAGCGGTTTCTGATATCTTGCAGCTTGCCTCTTTCAATTTTTAATACTTCTATTTCTTTTTCAAGATTCCTTTTCAGCTTGAGTATGGTGAAGTAATTTAAAAAGAATCCGAGGCCTTTTTTGAGCATGGCGATATTGGTTTTAAGCGTGAGAGCGGAGCCTTCATGGCGCGATACTATTATTTTTTGCGCCTCTTCGGCTTCGTTGAGACTCGGGTTTAATTTTTTAAGTTCGTTGATTAGAATTTCATTCAGGCTTTTAGTTGAATTAAGTTTTTCTTCGGCTTCTTTTAATTTTTTAACGAGATCTTTTTTCTTTTTAGCGAGCTCGGTTTCTTTTTCTTTTATTTTATTTTTGAGCGGATTGTAAAAATTGTCTTGCTGGTTTATAATGCCGCCGGCGTAATATAATTTAACGGTTTCCTCAGTTATAGCGCTTAAAAGCGAGTCGTAGGCGAGTTTAAACTTATTGACGTATTCGTTGTTAAAGGCAGTTTGCATTTCGCCGGTTTCTTTGATCGCGCTTTCGATGTTATCGACGGCTTTTTCTATCCAGGCTTTGAATTGCTTGAGATCGTAATTTGCCATAATAAACCTCTTTAATTATTTTATAGTTAAATTAGTTATTAAATGCCGTATTTAGGCGCGCTGAATTTTCTTTTGACCTTCCAGGCGATATTTTTCAGATTGAGCGATAATCTTGTGCCGCGTACTTTTTCTAATTCTTTAAAATTGCCGCAGGCGTCCCAGTAAAGGGGGCAGGCGCCCTGGCAGATATCTTTTTTATCGCAGTCCGAGCATACCGGCGGCATGAATTCTTTATTTCTGAAATAGCGCGCAGCGCGGCCCGACCATATAGTATCAAACGGCGTGTTAAGAATATTGCCAAGGCTGTCTTTAAACGACGAACAGGGAAGCACTTCGCCGTAAGGCGATATTGAAAGCAGGCCGGATGCGGCCGCGCACGATTTAGAGCCGAGTCCGGCGGCGACAGGGTTGAACAGGCAGTAAGGCGTCGGCGAGTACCAGACTAATTTTACGCCGTTAGCCTGAGCTTCTTTCTGTAAAATATTAATATGGCGTCCTATATTTGTGTAGTTAATAAGTAAGTTTTCATTTATATTTGCGTTTCCGGTTTTAATGACCATATTAACCGAAAAATATTTCAATCCGAGTTCAGATATGAGTTTTGCCACGCCGTAAACGCTTTCGTAATTATCGCTTGTGAGAGTAGAGTTGGTGTGGACGTGAATACCGGCGGCTTTAAGGTTTTTGACGGCGGCGATACTCTTATCGAAAGAGCCTTTGACGCCGGTTATATTATCGTGCGTGTCGGCGTCGGAGCCTTCGATGCTCACCTGCGCGGAGTCGAGCCCGGCTTCTTTGAGCTGGTCAGCCCTGGATTTATTGGAAAGCACGATGCCGTTGGTGATGAGGTTGACGCGCATATTTTTTGATTTAGCGTATCGGATGCCTTCCAATAATTCGTTGAAACGGAGAGTCGGCTCGCCGCCGGTAAATGAAATAGTCGGGCAGTGCGCCGTATCGCAGATTATATCGATGGTCTTTTTAATTTCGGCGTCGGAGATTTCCGTTTTTTTATTTTTTAAATCGAGCCGCGGATTTTTGCATGAGCCTATACCGGCATAGCAAAAAGCGCATTTGAGCTGGCAGTTATAAGTGAGCGCTATTTCTGAAAGAACCGGATAATATAATTCGTGGCTGCCGAAATGGGTAATTTTAAGCTGCGGCGTCGGGTGCCTGTCAACGTATGGAACGGAGTTTTGAGATGCGAGAAGCGAGGCGAGCGTCTGCAAAAGTTTTTGAATATCGCCGGTTATTACGGTTTTATCGATTTTATATTTAGCGGCGCATTCATCTATTATTAAATTAAGATCGATCGTAAAGTTTTTGCCGTCATTATCGATTTTATGATATTGCGGGTTGTATAACTTGTTAAGAATATAAAGCGCCGTTTTATTGACGAAATACATCCGGTTCGGCCTTAATATTAAAAGCCTGTCGCAGTCGCGCAAAAAAATCTGTTCTTTAGTGGTGGCTATTATCTCTGATGCGGCGGATACGAGCATTTCAAAGTTGATATCGTTAATTTTTTTATTATTCATGTTTATCTCATTATTTGATCATTATTTTATTTTGTTTTGTATCGTTACCGGTTAAAAACTGCTTACGCATGCGCTATGACATGCCGAATGGCAGGCGCTATGACAGTCGCACGCGCTATGGCACGCGCTGTGACAGTTGGAGTGAACGCATGCGCTGTGACATGCCGAGTGGACGCACGCGCTGTGACATGCACTGTGGCAGGCGCTATGGCAGGCCGAATAGCCGAGCGCGGTTCCGGCGGCGGCCATTTTTGCTGAAAGATAATCGGTAGTGCGCGATACTCTGGTTTCGACGCTTTTAGCTATGCCGGAGGCGTAATTTTCAATTTTAGAGGCTGCCCGGTCGGCGCCTTTGATTAAATCGGAATTTTTAATATCGTCAAATAAGGTTTTTTCATTATTTTCTTTATCGCGTTTTGATGCGTCGCCGCTGGAAGTTGTGATTCTTTCGGCAGCGCCGTCGGAAGTGTGAGCGGCCGCGGATTCTGAAGAATAATAATTATCTGAGCGGTAGCGGTTATTATAGCGGTATCTGTCGTATTCGCCGTCGAGCATGAGCCAGTAATATTCTTCTTCGTTTTCGACGCGTCTTCTGATTTTAGCCTGCTGATAGCGGTCGTGAATTTTATCGCGCCAGTATTTTTGTGAAGCGGCGTAATCGCAGTCCCATGTTTTAGCCTGTACCGAGCGGCTGACTTTTTCGAGTACGGCGTGAAGTTTTTCTTTGTCCAGTGTGCCGTTTGGAAGTATGGCGTTAATAACGAGCTCTTTTTCGTATTCTTCGGAGGCCAGGGCGGCGTTATCTATCTGAAGTTGAAGCGGATCGTTGTTTACTATGCTGACGGCTTTTTTATTTACGAGCCGCAGTATTATAAGCGTTATCACTTTTGAGGTATCGCCTATATAAAGCGCGCATTCTATCTGGTTTAAATCGGGCATTTTTTGCGATATATTGAAATTTTCGACCTCGATTTCGGGCGCTTCGTATTCTGAATCGTCAGGTATTTCGGGTATTGCCGGGAATAATTTATGCGTCATCCAGCGGATGAGAAAAAAGCCTATAAAAAATAAAATTAAGTAAGCTGCAAAATTAACGACGGTATCGATTTTCTTTTCAGTGCCTTTCATTAACTCATGCATTTTTTTTTCGGCATCTTCATTTTCATCATAAGGCGTCTGACGGCGCGTTGTTTCATTATAGCCGCCGCCGGACTCCGGGTTGATTGAATCTTTGGGCGGCGGCGGGTTTTTTGGAGATACCATATTAAAGTAACGCAGAGGCATGAAAAAATTAACGCCCATTTTTTGCATGCCCGCCAGATTCGATTTTTCGACGTGAAATGAGAGCCATTTTTTCTTTGAAATTTCGTCGGGCGTAGGATAAGGTATGAACCGGTCAAAGCCGCTCTTTACGGCCGCCGGTATTATTACGCCGATAGTGTCCATGACGGCGTTATTTATGTCTTCGGCCTTTGTAACGGCGTCCGGCAGTTCGATAGGCGTTATAAAGGTTATTATCTGCTTTTCTATTGGAATGCCCCACTGCGGGGCCGTCCAATGAATTCCGGTAAAACCTTCTCCTTTTATATCGGTTAAAAAAGCGACAGGCTCGTTGACCGCGTATGAAATTACAAGGTCGTATAATCCGCCAGTGATCGTGCTTTTATCCATTTTAACGCCGTAGCTGTCGCGTACCGAGGCGGCTGGCGGTATGAGTTTCACTCCGATTTTTTCGCCGGTCGCACCGTCGGTCAATACGACTGATTCGATTGTGTGGTTCGAATCAAAAGGCCCTATAGTCCTTATTAAATCGCGCGTCTGCTTTTCTAAAAAACGCAGGTGGTACTTTACTTTTATTTTACCGTCCTGCAAAATATTAATCTGCGATTTAATCTCTTTAAGCTCTACCTGCGCTGATAAGCGGCCGGGAAGGATGAAAATTGAAACAGATAAGATAAAAAGAGTTATTAATAAAACACGGGTAAAAATCGATTTTCTTTTTAAACTTTTGTTTGTTTCAGTTATAAATATTAAATTCATCAAACACCTCTATAAAAACAAATTTATTAAAACATAAAAAATTGAAGAATTATTATTGAAATGCCCGATAACGGAACGAAAAGTCCGAGATATCTGTTGATTCGTTCGGCTTTTTCAAGCTGCTGGGTGTCAACGTATTTGATTAAATATATTGTGGATATAAGCGAGCAGAATAAAATAAAATAACAGGATATCATCAGCCGGTCGGCGAGCGTTAAATAACTTACCTGCGGAATAGCGGAGGTTAAGTTAATGTGGAAGGCGACTGAAGTAAAAACCGTCGATATTCCGAGCGAGATGCGCTGTGATATTTTATCGGGACTCAAGCTGAAAGATAGAAATGACAGCGACAATATTATAGATAGCGGTAAAAGCAGTTTTAACAGGGAAGAAAAGCGGGGGCGGGATATGGTTATACCGAATATATAACGCGAATATACCAGGCCGTCTTCGTTGCTTCCGTCATCGTAGCCGAACGAGGTTTTATATTTGTGAGTGGTTATTTCGCTGAATTTTTTATTGATTTCCCAGCCCTGTATTTTAACTAAATCGTCGATATTGTTTTCATCAGGTTTTGTGACGTATTTCATCTTATCGAGGCTTAGTTCGCGGTCTTCTAATTCGATAGTCAATTTTTGAATGTCGAGCGGATAATATTTAAAGTTAAGGTCGTTTGTGATAGTAGATACAATTCGGTGCGCAACCCATTTAAAGGTGCGTCCTTCGACTTCGATAGTGTCAAAAACAGGCTCGTCTTTGAAATCGAGCGCGCCGTTCATTATTTCGAAATTCAACGGGTTTAATTTATCGTTTTCCCATATCA
This sequence comes from bacterium UBP16_UBA6123, assembly GCA_002423385.1. GTDB lineage: Bacteria > Muiribacteriota > UBA9980 > UBA9980 > UBA9980 > UBA9980. The sequence goes on along the minus strand of DIVV01000115.1, from coordinate 16,680 downwards.
GCCAAACGTAAAAATCAACGATCCAGGTGCCGGAAGCCACTTCGAGTTTTCTGATGTTGAGAATATAGGTGCCTATTTTAACTTCATTGGTGGCTAATTTTAATAAAGATAAATTAGGTATTAATTTTTCGGGCGTTAAATTGTTTTTGATGCCGACGGAGTCCGTAGCGTTGAGCGATCCGTTAAATATGAAGATAATCAGACATGCCGATAAAAAAGGTAGAAATAAGAAAGAAAAAAAAGATGAAAAATATTTTGATTTAAACTTATTACCAGAGAAATTTAAAACGCCGTTTTTATAGCTATTTTCACTTTCCATAATGCGTTAGTTCCTTAATTCATTAATCCCGATTTCTTAGTTTAGTTTAAACTCGATATAACATTGAATACTTAATATCAAGCATTAGATATCAGATGCCAGGTTTTAAATACTTTTAAATAATTATAACATATATTCATCTAAAAAAACAACATTCTCAAATTGAGATTTTTATTGTTTCAAATTGAGACATAAATATCGAATTGAAATAATAAAAGTGTTGTATTTGCTGTATTTTTATATGGCATAAAGATTGCTTTAATTAAAATATCGACATATAAGATGACCTTAAATTAAAAAAGGGTAAATTTATTAGTTAAAAATGAAAAATGAAAAATGAAGAACGGAGAGCTAAGGGTTAGAAATTATATGAATTTTATCCATACGATCCGGGAAAAATCGAGAAATAATTAAATTATGGAGGGGTAATATGAAAGAAAGATTGGCGGCTGCGGAATTAAAAACAAATGCGTGCTTATATAATCCTATGATTGACGGGGTCGTTCTTAATTACGCCGGTATCGACGCGAACGGCGTTATAGTTTTAAACGCGCTTTGTAAGGATAAATACGGCAGAGAGTTGATAACTATAAAAAAGCGGCTGCCGTACAATAATTTATATGTCGATAGGAATTATTTCGATATATTAGTGGCCGATCCGGTTAAAAAAGCGCATTACTATCTTTATAATATTTACTACATCGAAAATTCGGCCATATATATAGCCGGCATAACCTCGCGGCTGTCTTTTGAAAATTCGCCTGAACGCTCAGTTAAAACTATGATGTCAACTCAGCTTATATTTAACTGGCGCTTCGATATGAACGAAAACGAGTTTATTTATGAAACAAATTCTTTATATTCGGTTAAATTCAATCCTAATTATTTTTCCCAGCTTAATTCGCTCGAAAATCTCGAAAAAATTACTCAGTCTTATAAAATTTACCAGCAGCTTATCGAATGCGTATCTCCTTATGACAGGCCGGCAAATTATATGCAGCGGGCGTTTTTTATGTCTGGCGCCGATTCGGTTAAAAAATACGGCTTAAATTACGATTCATATAAAAATATAGCCGGCTATCTTAAGTCGTCAAATATAAGGCAGGCGGCCGACTGTTATTTTTCATTCGAACAGTTTTATTTAAGCGGCATTCTGGCATCGCTTAATTTTAATAAAATTTAAATTTTAGTAGAAAAATAGATGTTCGTTGTGTTATAATCACTTATCAAGGTGATTATAAATGCAATTTGTTGAATGCCCGCATTGCGGCATGAAAATTATTCAATCGGCTAAGGTATGTAAAAGCTGTCAGAAACCCGTTGATAATGCCGCGTCCGTTGAATTGAAACCTGTTACAATGGAAAATGTGCCGGATGCAAAGCAAAGCGTCGCCGCGTCAGTCTTCGGAGCGGCAGTTGACGGGGATGATGCCGGGAACAAACAGCCAGCGAAGCCGGCCGCGCAAGCGGCCGCTAAAAAAGAAAGCCCTTCTTTAAACGGCCTGGCTAAATCCGAACCTTCGGTTACCTTCGACGATCTTATCGAAGGCGGGCTCGATTCTGACGGAGTCGATGGTGAAGGCGATTACGGCAGCGACGCTTCGATTCTTGAGCAGATCGAGGTGGTAAGGGAGCCGAAAGACGACGATGATGAGTCTGAAGACAGAATTAAAATGTCTAAGGGCGCAAAAGGGCTTACGCATATTAATATAATCGAAAAAAAAGAGCCGATAGGGATTCACAGCAGTAATTTTCAGCGCAATATACTTCCACGGCTCATCCAGATTTTCGTCCTGATAGTTTTAACGGTAATTATCGGGACGGGAATTTTTGTTTATAAAATAATGGATCTGCCCGAGTATTACAACACTTTTTACATGCGTAAAGAAAATTCTAAAAGTTTTGGCGAGGCGATCGTTCAGCTTAATGTGTGTGAAAACGCTCGAATGAATCCGACGCTCGGTTTTCAGGTGAGCGAAATCGAAAATAGTTTTTTAAACAGTTATATAATGTGGAAGGCCATTGTGACGAAGGTCGAGCGCATTACCAGCGATCCGATTTCGAAAAATACATATATATTGACGGCAAAGCCAGACAGGACGGCTAAAAATTTTCATTTTATAAGAATGTATATGAATTCTAAAATGGTAAATAAAATTAAAAAGAAAGCCTTAACGCTCGATGAGGAAAGGCCCATGGCAATTCACGGCCGCATTATAGGCTGGGGGCGTTCGAGCGACCGCGCTTCTTTAGAAATAGAAGTTTATGACGCCGAAATAACGGAGGGGTATTAATAAGTAATATATTAAGCAATAAATTTATTTAAGCAAAAAAAACGGATTATAAATTAAATCAAGGGGTGGGTAATAATGTACGAAAATGAAGTTTTCGCTGAACCGTATAAAATTAAAATGGTTGAAAAAATCAGAAAGATAACCAGGGCCGAGCGTGAAAAACTCGTGCGCGAGGCCGGATATAACGTATTTAATTTAAAATCGCGCGACGTATATATAGATTTATTGACCGATTCGGGAACGGGCGCCATGTCCGACGATCAATGGTCGGAAATGCTCAAGGGCGACGAGGCTTATGCCGGATCGGGATCTTTTGAAAAATTGCAGAAGGCCATAGACGATATATTAGGCTTTAAGTACGTGCTGCCCACTCATCAGGGGCGCGGCGCTGAAAACGTTTTATTTTCGGTTATGGTAAAAAAGGGTGATATTGTAATAGGCAATATGCATTTTGATACAACCAAGGCCCATATCGAAGTAAGAGGCGCTCATGCGATCAATTGCGTTACCAGAGAAGCTTTCGACACTAATTCCAATTATCCGTTTAAAGGCAATATGGATACCGATAAACTCGAAGAGTTAATAAAAGAATACGGTCCCGAAAAAATACCGCTTGTTATGATAACTGTAACCTGCAACAGCGGCGGCGGTCAGCCCGTATCGATGGAAAATGTCAAAAAAACGGCGGCTATATTAAAAAAATATAATATACCTTTATTTTTCGACGCGGCCCGTTTCGCTGAAAACGCTTATTTTATAAGAACGCGCGAGGACGCATATAAAAACGTGCCTATCATTCAGATAGTGCGTGAAATGTTTTCATACGCCAATGGCGCGACGATGTCGTGTAAAAAAGATGCAATAGTCAATATTGGCGGGTTTATAGCTTTGAACAGCCCCGATTTGTATCAGCAATGTACGCAGTTTTGCGTTATATACGAAGGCTTCGTAACTTACGGCGGCCTTTCGGGGCGCGATCTGGCCGCTATAGCTCAGGGCCTTTATGACGGTATCGACTACGAATATTTAAAAAGCAGAATATATCAGACCGAGTATCTGGGTAAAAAGCTCCGTGAAAACGGTATTCCAATAATATGGCCCATAGGCGGCCACGCGATTTATGTAAACGCGCGTGAATTTCTGAGTCATATTCCGAAAGAAGAATTTACCGCACAGGCGCTTGTTGTACAGCTTTATATAGAAGGTGGAGTGCGAGCCGTCGAAATAGGAACGGTGCTTGCCGACCGCGACCCGGATACGGGTGAAAATCGTTATCCTGAGCTTGATTTAGTGAGGCTTGCGATACCGCGGCGCACCTATACGCTTTCGCACATGGATGTCGTTGTTGACGCGTTCGAAAAAGTGAAAAAAATAAAGGATAAAATAAGGGGATTGCGCTTTACTTACGAGCCCAAGGTATTAAGGCATTTTACCGCTCGTTTCGAGTTCGTGCAGCAATAATTTTAATTTGAGCCGCGCGGCCGGAGATAAACCTTATTGGTAAAGCCGGCCGCGGGTCAAATTCTATTTTATAACATAGTATGATTTAATCTATTTTTTTAATAAAAAAGCGGGTTTAAAAAAGCAATAAGGTCCGCTCGTGATGAATTTTTTATTAAACGCTTCTTCTTCAGGGTTTTCAGCTCTGAATTTTTCTCGGCCTGCTTTATTTTCAGGCATGAACGTCCAGAAAAAAATATCTATTTTTTTTGCTTCGAGCGCGGTTAGTCTGGCGCTCGAATCAAGACTGATTATTTCAATGTTTTTACCGATTAATTTTGAAATTTCAGATATGAAAGCGACGTTGAACCCGGCGGGTTTGCCGTCTGCCGCTATATAATCGAGCGGCGGCAGGTTGCCGTTTATGCCTATGTAGATAGTTTCGGCATCCGGTATTTTTTCGACTTTTGTAACTGAAGGTTCCTGTCCGACCGGCAGGTCTGTAATGTGGTTTTTATATAGCTCGTCGTATTTGCCGGATTTTTTGATTTTATCTATTGCCGAATCGAGAGAATCTCTTAATTTATCGTCGGATTTTCTTAAAACCATAACTATAGCAAGTTTTTTATCTAAAACGATAGATTTAATATCCTGATTTCTCTTAATTATATAGTCAGCGGAAATGTCGGTTGCTAAAACTGAATCGGCTTTGCCGGATTTTAGTATCGTCAGGCATCCGTTAATGGAGTCGACATATACAACTTTTTCGGCGTCGCAGTTAAAACTTTTTTTTAAAATCTTTTTTGTGGTTTCTTCGCTTACTCTCGAAAAATCAGAGACTACGGTTCCGACTTTAATTTCAGGAATCTTTTGAGTTTCAATTTTTATATCGTTTGATTTTTCCGCTGAAACTTCAGCAGTTTGCGCTATCGAGTAATCCGCTGAAAAAGCTATAAATACTCCGGCTGCGGCTAAAACTAAGAGTTTCTTGTTAATTTTCATTACATTTACTCCTCATTATTTGATGATTGGATGACTGATATTACTATAAAATTGAGAGAATTTTACTCTTTTTATAATATTTTGTCAAGTTAAAGTTATTTTTTTCACTATTCTATTATTGTTCCAAAACTGTAGATTTATTATTATGTATTTGCTTTATTTAGGATGTTTCAGGCGTCAACTTGATGTTTTCAACTTTTTGGAAATAAACCTTGACATACCATGTACTATGTGTTACCATGTACTATGGAGAACACATAACTTCGAGGTGTATTTTTATGAACGATAATGAAAATCTTGTTAAAAATAAAATTAAAGAACTGAAAAAAGGCGTTCTGGAGCTCGCTGTTTTGAAGATAATTTCTGACAGGGAGCGTTACGGATACGATATTATAGAGGTTTTAAAAAGCGTGTCGCTCGCGACATCCGAAGGTACGATTTACCCGCTTTTGACAAGGCTTAAAAATGAAGGACTTATTTTATATAAATGGGAGGAATCTGATAAAGGGCCGCCTCGCAAGTACTATACGATAAGCGCCAAAGGCAGTGAGTTGATGGCCGAACTTTTAAACGAGTGGAAGAAAATCGATACCGGATTGATAAAAATTTTAGGAGGCCGATAATGAGAAATTTAAATGATTTTTATTCGTTTACAAATGAAGCGCAAAAAGCGCTTGCAAATTTTTTCGTGAGCATAAAAAACGAAGGGCAAAATTATCCGGCGGAAGATATTGAAGAATTGATGGAATCTTTAACCGAACATATTGAAATTTTAATATGTGAAAAATTGAGGTATTCAGGCAATCAGCGCGTCGATGCCCAGATGATACTCGAAATTTTATATTCGCTTGGCGAGCCTGCGGAAATAGTCTCGGAGCTCGGAGCGGAAAAGAGCGAGCGCCGCGAAAAAGTCAATATAAAGTATAAATATATACCCGTTCAAAAAATGCTTTGCCGATCGTCCCGCGATCGCTGGATTTTTGGCGTCTGCGGCGGCTTCGGCGAATATTTCGGCGTTTCGTCTCTGCTTTTGCGTTTTTTATTCGTATTCAGCGGCGTCGGAATTTTATTTTATCTTTTGCTCAGTTTTCTTATTCCTGACGAGACCCGGATGGAATCGGGCGAAAAAAGCCATGGTGCAGATTTAATAATTTCCGCAGTACGCGTCGGTTTTTTATTTTTCATGTCTTTAATTTATATTCCCGTTATAGCGGCGTTTTCTATAACCGCTCTGATGGCGTTTGCGGGCCTTATCGGCCTCGATCCTTTTTTAAATATTCCTTTTACCGGTTATCTTATCGGCATGGTTCTCGAATTTACGATTTTTGTTTTAAGTTTTTCAGTTCTGGTTCTTCTGCTTAATTTTATAATGCAGGCGCATTTTAATCGGGGATTTTTGAAAATCGGCTCCAGAAATGTGTACGCGTTCAGCGTCGTCGCTTCGCTGGCTGTAATAGCTCTGGTATTTGGTAATTTTAATAAATATAATAAATATATTGGAGAATCTTCCGAGCATTTTAATTTTAAAACGCCGCAGCATTCGGTTACAATGGTTTTTGATGAAAAACAATCTTATTCCCCTTTATTTGAAAAAAATATTGAAATTACAGGTTCGGATGAAACAGGTTCTATCGAAGTAAGCGTCGTTAAATCATCATACGGCCCTGACGAAGAAACGGCCCGCGAATATTGCAATGATATTGAAGTTAAGGCTGATATGGATTCTGAAGGGAAATTATTATTTTCGGTTTCGGCAAAAGATATTTCAAGGCATTACTATAATTTTCCGAAATTAAAATTCATCATTAAAATACCTTCTAATATGGAATTTAAAGTAGAAACCAATAATTTTGAAAATAAGCGCCATTTTAGATGGATAAGCTGGCATGGTGAAAACGCCGTAAGTATTTATAAAATTAAAGGGACGGCTGAAATAGAGGTAGAAAATATGAATTTGAACGCAAGTGATATCGATTCGCAAAAACTTTCACTCAACGGCGCTAACGGCAATATTTACGCGCGTCAGATAAAAACCGGCGATTTGAAAATACAGCTCACCAACGGAAATATTAAAGCCGAAAAGCTGGAGTTTCATAAAGGTTCGATGCAAAGCGCTACAGGCAATATAAAAGTAGAATCGATAAAAGCGGATTTTTTGAAATGCGAGTCGAAAGTCGGTAATATATCGCTTTATAAAATATCAATTAATAATGAATCTGAAGTCGTTTCAAAAGTGGGTAATATTAAAATAGAATATGCGGCGCTCGAAGAAAAATCTTCTCATGACGTTTCAAGCGAAGTCGGTAATATAAGTTTGAGACTTTCTTATGCGCATCCGCCGAGAGTCGTTGCTAAAAGTAATGTAGGCAATATTTTCAATGAATTCGAAGACGTTAAATTTAACGAAAATTCCGCGGCGATTAATGTAAAATCAAAAGTCGGAAATATAAAAATAAACAAAGATGAGCTTGATTGAGTAATTAAGTGGGCCGTTGTCAACTTTTTACCTTTACTTTATTACCTGAATTTGTTATAATTTCAAGTTAAAGTCAATCTCTTATTTAAAGTACGGTATAAAAATAATATAAAAAGGGTGATTATTTATTCTTAAAAATAAACAAAGAGCTGTAATAATAGGTATTTCAATTAATTCGACGAGAGTGGAAAAAACTTTAAAATACCACAGCGTTTATCAAGCCGATCAGTCGCTTGCGGAACTTGAGCTTCTCGCTAATACTGCCGGGGCGGAAGTTTGCGGCCGCTTCGTAGTAAATCTGTCAAAAATAAATCCGCGCAGTTTTATAGGCTCGGGTAAAATCGAGGAGATTAAAGAATCTATTAAAAATGATATGGGCGAAACGCCGCCTGATATAATAATTTTTGATGAAGAGCTTTCCGGCGTTCAATACCGCAATCTCGAAGAGTCTTTCGACATGGCTATAATCGACCGGACTCAGTTGATTTTGCATATATTCGCCATGCGCGCTAAAACCCAGGAAGGCATGCTCGAAGTCGAGCTGGCGCAGTTGGAATACCTGCTGCCGCGCCTTATAGGGTTCGGAAAAGTATTGAGCCGTCTGGGCGGCGGTATCGGAACGCGCGGCCCCGGCGAAACTAAATTAGAAGTTGACCGGCGTAAGATAAGAACGAGAATAACCAAGGTCAAGGCCGATCTCGAAAATATAAAAAAGCACAGGGCGCTTCACAGAAAGCAGCGCGACGAATTTCCTTATCCGCAAATATCGCTTGTGGGTTATACTAACGCAGGAAAGTCAACGCTTTTAAATTCTCTGGCTAAATCCGATATACTCGTTAAAGATCAGCTTTTTTCGACGCTGGATACGACCACTAAAAAAATAAAACTGCCCGGCTCGGCGCTCGAGGTTTTAATAACCGATACGGTCGGTTTTATTAATAAACTTCCGCATAAACTTGTAATGTCGTTTCGCGCTACGCTCGAAGAAACCGTTCATTCCGACCTTCTGCTTCATGTCGTTGATGCTTCAAACCCTGATTTTATATCGCAGATAGAAGCTGTGGATATAGTGCTTAAAGAACTTGACTGCGTCAATAAACCGGCCATTATAGTGCTTAATAAAATCGATAATATGCCTGACGGAGGCTCATTCGATATAGATGAATCGAAACTCAAAGATAAAAACGCGGTTTTCGTTAAAATATCAGCTAAGAAAAAATTAAATTTTAAAGAGCTGTATGATGCCATTGAAAAACAATTCGTCGGATTTATAGGTGAGTACGAATTGAAGGCGCCGATTGCAAACGGCAAGCTCATCAGCTTTATAAAGGGATTTTCAAAGATATTGCATGAGCAAAATGACGGCAGTGACATAAACTATAAAATCAGGATGTATAAAAGGCATTTAAACGTGATCGAGCCTTTTATTAAAAGCAATTGATAACTGATAAAATAAATTCAATAAGCGCGGGCATTTCAAAAGATAAAAATAAAAAAGACGGATATCTTGTTATTATGAATATTTTGATTAAATCTTAAAAACTCGAAGAACTTTTAGATAACTATATGTCGTGAATTAATTCACTTCAAAAAAAGCAAGAAAGGTCAAAAAAAATAAAAGTTAAACTGCTATAATTGGTTTCGTTAAATTGACCGGTCAGTAACGGAGCATCAAAAATGGATTATTTTGAAATGATTCAAACAGTCCTGGATTACATTGAACTCAATCTTAAAAGCAAAGTGGCGCTTGAGCAGATATCTGATGCAGCATGTTTTTCACCATATCACTTTCATCGCATATTCAAGGCAATGGCGGATGAATCGGTCGTCGAATATATGCGCAGAAGGCGTCTGAGTGAGGCCGCAAAAAAACTTATCGAAACGAAGGAACGTATTATCGATATAGCGCTTGAGTTTCAGTTTGAAACCCAGGAAAGTTTTACCAGGTCGTTTAAAAAGGTTTATAAAATAACGCCCGGGCGTTATCGTTTAAACGGTGCTATCTTAAAGGAATTTGAACGTGTGAAACTTAACGTCAATTTCCTTAAAAATGTTAAAGGAGTGAAGGCGATGGAACCTAAAATAGAAGTTAAAAAAGAATTTAAAGTAGTGGGAATGCGTGGCAGCACTACATTGAAAAACAACGTTATACCGCAGATGTGGACTAACTTTTTTCCGCGCATGGCTGAGATTAAAAATAGAATAAATTATGATTCCTCATATGGAATCTGCGAGTGTTCGGATATGGACCTCCCGCAGTTTACAGACGAAACGCCGTTCAATGAACTTGTGTGCGTCGAGGTAAAAAATTTCAACGACATTCCGGCAGGCATGGTCAGTAAAATCATACCATCACAAAAATATGCGGTTTTTACTCATCGTGGGCCGCTCGATAATCTCAGGCAGACTTACGATTACATTTATAAAACATGGCTGCCGTCGTCAGGACATGAAATAGCTTGCAAGATGGACGATTTCGAATGTTATGACGCCCGGTTCAAAGGTGTCGATAACCCCGGCTCAGAATTCGATATTTACGTCCCCATTAAATAAACTCGTATTTTGATGAGGGGCGGCAGGGAAGCAGTGTTTCCTTCCGCCTCTTGTTACATATAGCTTACCCGTGTGCAAACTTCTGGGCGATGGATGACGACCGCCCGGTATGGCAGTAGAATCGGCGGCATGATTGAAAATACTGCAAATCACAAAAACGTATCATTAGATGAAATGGATATGGTACGATGTGGAAAAATTGGAGGATATTTTATGAAACAGTCTTCTATGTTGTTACTGATTTTTTTAATATTAATTGTGCCGGCGCTAAATTTAACGCCGGGTAAATGTTATTGCGCGGAAATAGCTTACGATGATTCGATAAAACCTTATGTAGAATTTTTAAAAAAGCAAAAAACTTCACCCGTTGATTATATTATGAATTTATTTGAAAATTACGAAATTGTAATACTTTGTGAAAGATATCATACCGAAACTACGCAGTATGATATGTTGTTCGATCTTATTAAAGACGATAGGTTTCAGAATACCGTCGGAAATATATTTACCGAAGTCGGATCGTTTTCAATAAGAGACAGGATGAGTAAATACTTGACTGAAACTAACCTTGATGATAGCCAGATCGAAAAAGGCGCGCTCGATATTTACCGTAACCTTACATGGTTTCCTGTATGGGACAAAACAAATTTTTTCGAATTTATTAAAAAAACGCACAGATTGAACAGCGGTCTTGCTGATGATAAAAAAATAATGATTTATCCATGCGATATGTCGGTGGATCTGGATTCAACGACTCCCGAAAAATATAAAGCATTTTGTTCAAAACTCGATGAACGCGATAAATTTATGGCAGACAGCGTCATAAATTCGGTTAAATATTTTCAAAAGAACGGGGCTAAAAGAAAGAAAGCCCTGGTTATAATGAATTACAGGCATGCGTTTAACGATAAATTTAAATACATTATGGGCGATCCACCTCGTAACACTGGCCGTTATATTTTTGAAGCCTTTCCTGGAAAGGTAGCTAATGTCATGATAAATACATTGAAACTTCTTCCGGGAACTACAGATCAGAAAGTAATTGATACGCCGTTACGGGATGGAAAATGGGATGCCGCTTTCAAAGCAGCGGGCGTTAAAAGCGTTGGTTTTAACTTTAAAGGTTCCCCGTTCGGCGTGGATTGGTTCGATTATTTTTGTTTTCTGCCTCATTTTTGCAAATATCACCATGTTTTTACCGGCTTTATCTTTCATCTGCCGCTCGAAGAGCACATTCAGATGACCGGCGTTCCGGGACTGCTCGATGACGGTTATGATTCCATTATTTTTAACAGGAGCGTAAATACCGGAGAGCAGACTACATCGGAAGCCTCACTTTATTTAAGTGTTTTTAAAAAAGACGGCGTGAAAACTTTTGGTTATGAAAAAATGGACGAGCATAAAAAAAAGATCGAGCAGTGGCTTAAATAATATATGAGTCAGCTTCAGAAAGGCAAAAAAAATAGCAAAAATGTGCTTTAAATCGTTGTCCAAATTAAAATAAACGACTATCTGGAATGAACTTATATTATGAAAAATAAAATATCCGCAATTATAAAACCTTCGCTTAAGTCTGAAACCGGTTTTTATTCGGCGCGCGTCATAAGCGCGGCCGTTATTTGCGGTGATGTGGAGTATATTGAAACCTTTAGTAATGATAATAGTTTGAAATATTCGTCCGGCGGTGATAATGCGCCTGTTTTTTATATTTACAGCCTCACAAAAACTATAATATCAGCCCTTATTTTAAAACTTGCCGAAAATGGAGCGCTGTCGGTTGAAGACAGGCTTGATAAATGGTTTCCTTTAATAAAAAATTCCGGGTCTATCTCTATTTTAAATACTCTGATGCATACGGGCGGTCTGGGCGATTACGGCGGTTTGACGGATTATCATAATGCCGTTAAAAAAGGCATGGCGCCGTGGAGTTTTGATGAGTTCATAAACCGTACGATTGGCGGGAAACTTTTATTTACGCCCGGTTCAAAATTTTCGTATTCCAATATAGGCTATATGTTGTTAAAAAAAATAATTGAAATAGAGTATGGCCGATCTTTTTTTGATGCGCTGCAATCTTTTATATGCGTTCCGCTAAATCTTAAATATACTAAGGTTTCAAGTACCGTTGAGTCCTTAAAAGATAATTTATTCGGCTTAAGCTGCTACCTCGGCACTAAAGAATCGCCGGTCGATGTTTGTAAGATTTACCATCCGCAATGGGTTTCTCATGGAGTGATATCCTCGAACGCTTATGAAATAGCCGTAATATATAAATCGCTTTTTAACGGCTGCTTGATGTCTGAAGCCCAACTCGAGCTTATGGTTAAAGGAATTAAAGTCGAAGGAGTTACCGGCCGGCCTTTTTATGAGCCGTATTACGGCGCCGGACTTATGATCGATATAGGCTCGCCTTACGGGCCTGTTTATGGTCATACGGGCGGCGGCCCGGGAGCTTCGGCGGCATGTTATCATTTAGTTCGTAAAAACGGTCCGGTTACGGCCGCAATCCTTACCGATGGCGAAGATCCAGTGCAGGCTGAACGCATTATATATGAAATTTTCAAAGTTTTTGCATAAATGCCGGTACTTATAAAAAGTTATTTATGCAAAATTTTTAATGTCGAAGTCGCCCGGTTTAATTCATAGGTATTATTTTAATATTTATCTCGCCCGCTTCGATTTGAATGGCTATTAATGAAAAATTCATATTAAAGCCGCCAAGCGTCTTGTTTTCGTTGATATATCGAAGCGCCGTGTTTATTATTTTATTTTTTTTAAGCCGGTTTATGGCTTCTTCGGCAAAACCGTATATATTCGATTTTCTTGTTTTTACTTCGAAGAAAAACACTGTATTATCTTTGAAAGCGATAATATCTATTTCGCCGAAGCGCGTTCTGAAATTCTTTTTGAGAATCCTGAATTTATTGAGCGCAAGGTAGTTTTCAGCAAAATCCTCTCCGGCGGCGCCTAGTTTTTTTTTATTCATATTCGCTCCGCTCGTTAATGCGGTATAAATCAATCCGCCGTCAGTGATTAAATCCGCCTCTGTATTGTATGGCTTCAAGCAGGTCCTCCTTTCTGATGTTTGTTGCCCCTTCGATATCGGCTATGGTTCGGGCCGTTTTTAATATTTTATAATAACTTCTCATCGACATGCTTTGTTTTTCGACGAAAGATTGAAGCGTGGAGCTTAATTCCGTATTTATTTTACAGTATTCTTTTATCTGCCCGACGCTCATATTAGCGTTGGTGAATATATCGGTCGCGCCGTTTTCGCTGTGAGTATTTGCGGCAAAGCGTTTCATCTGTATATTTCGGGCGGCAAGAACTCTTTTGGCGACGGTTGCGGAACTTTCGGCGCCTTTAGAATTTTTGACGTCTTTCATATCTACTCGCTGGACCTCTATTTGTATATCGATGCGGTCTATGATCGGGCCGGAAAACTTAACCTTATATTTTTTAATAGAGGCGGGCGCGCAGCAGCAGGCTACTTTAGCGTCTCCGAAATATCCGCAGGGGCACGGATTGCACGCCGCTACGAGCATGAAGCGGGCCGGATATGTATAGGTGGCGGCTGCCCGCGAAATGGTCACGCAGCCGCCGCTTAAAGGCTGTCTTAGCGCTTCGAGGACCGGGGTTTTATATTCGGTGAATTCGTCTAAAAATAAAATTCCGTTATGCGCAAGCGATACTTCGCCGGGTTTCGGTATTCTGCTTCCGCCTATCATGGCCACTTCCGATATGGTGTGATGCGGCGCGCGGAAGGCCCTGCGCTCGATTAACTTATCGCTTTTTAAAAGGCCGGATATCGAATATATTTTAGACACCTCGAGGCTTTCGGTGAAATTCATCGGCGGAAGAAGCCCCGGAAGGCAGGTTGAAAGCATCGTTTTACCGCTGCCCGGCACGCCCCGCATTAAAAGTGCGTGACCGCCCGCGGCGGCTATTTCCAGGGCCCGTTTAGCGTACGATTGGCCTATGACGTCTTTTAAATCGGGCGTGTTATTTAATTCGCCCCCCGCCGTTTCGCCGTTATTATCCGATAAATCGGCCGCTGTCGGGTTATATTCGTTTTTGCCGATATAGCCCGCCGTTTCGCTCAGATCGTTAAAAACGAAATATTGAAGGCCTTCTATTATTTTTATTTCATTTATATTAGCCGCCGGCGCTATCAGTTTTAATCCCTGATTGCGCGCCATTACCGCTATCGGCAATATTCCGCGCAGCGGCAGGAGCTTTCCGCTGAGGGCCAGCTCGCCTATTATAACGCATTTACTTAAATCGACGGCCTCTTCGAGCTGCCCCGAAACGCTGAGAATGCCGAGCGCGATAGCCAGATCGAAAAAAGCGTGTTCTTTTTTTATGTGCGCCGGCGCAAGGTTTACGGTTATGCGTTTTAAGGGGAAATCGAAACCTGAGTTATAAATGGCGCTTCGGACGCGGTCTTTAGATTCGTTTGTAGCGGTGTCGGGAAGCCCGACTATCGTAATTGCCGGAAGGCCGTTGGATGAATGAAGCTCGACTTCGATGCCGCGGCCTTCGATACCTAATACTATGGCTGATTTTAAACTTTTATACATACAGCCGCCTTAATTTTAAGTGATTAATTTAACTCAGCGATTGTAGTGATAGCTGAATTGTTACATTATATACAAAAGCAATTTGCATGCCGTATGATAAAAAAAAATAATCAAAAAAAATAGCGGCTATTAAATAGATTTCGATGATTAAGTTAAATTAATTCAATCTGTTTATGTATCAGTTTGAGAAAATAGTATTGAAATGATAATGTGAGCTGTAAAGGTTATTGAGCTTTTTTATATGTAAATTGCCTAGAAATAGCTAAATCTCAAAATGAGATAATAATAACTAATAATAACTAATAATAACTAATAATAACTAATAATAACTAATAATAACTAATAATAACTAACTATAACAAATATCATTTTAACCGGTCAAGTTATAAAATTTGGCAGTTAAAAACCTTGTAAATAAAGGTAATTCGAGTGTTTGAAAATATTTTTAAATATTTTAAAATAAATGTTGACATACGGTAATTAATGTGTTATAATTACTTTGCTTTGAACAACTAAGTGTGTTCAGTTTGACAAGTGAATAGCTCCGACAGTAATCTGCTTCACGGCAGGTTGACAAAAGGACAAAAAACCTAAAAGGGCAGGCGACCTTCGCATGCGGAGGAAAGCCGATTTCACGAATGATAAACTTTAAGGCACAAAATGACGGATAAGTAAAATTTAGCGCGAGTTAAACTTTATACCCGCCGTTTGAAGTGCGAAAGAGTAAAGTAGGCGAAGGCCAAACAGCTTCGTGAAGGGGAAAGCCTTAAAAGGTAAAACTACTAAGATGGCATGGCGCGTTAATAAACGGTTAACCATATCGCTATTGCGCGCGGCGTTCGCGAGGGATAAAGGCCATGAAAAACAGTTTAACGAAATTTTACCGGTCCCCGGTTTAAGACTCGTTAAATTCGAAGTTTAAGATGGCAGCTAAGATCGAAAGGTTTTAAGGATTTCGCGAAAGATGAAAGCCATGAAAGTAAAACTCAGGCATGTAGCGCATGAAAAACTGCGCAAGATTTTTCGGGGTGCGAAAACCGTTAAGAGGTTCAGAAAACCTGAAAGCGGAAGGCTGCGCTGAGGCAAGGCGCGGAACTACTCGAAACTTTTTATAACATGAAAGAGTAAAGAACCGTGAAGAAGGAAGCAAACGTTCCCGTAAAAATACGGGCGAGGAAATCGAATGGGTAACACCGTTCAATAAAGATTTTCGACTGCCGGCGGATGTGGAGAGGTAAAAAAGTTTTAACTGATTTTTTTGCTGCCATGACGACGGAGGAAGTTAAAGGGCTTTTCAATTATGAGAAGACGCGTTTGCGGTTTGTGCTCGATTACTTAAAAGCAGGCAAAATGCTAAGAGAGTGATAGTTGAACGTTTGTAACAAAATGTTCTAATTGGTGCAGTTAGCGAATACCGAAAGGCTCGAAACAGCGTATCGGGGAGGATCAAACCAATAGGGTCCTAGTTAATTTCAAGAAGAACTCTGAAAGCCTGAGTAACTGCATATAAGTGAGGTTTTCTCCGGTGACGGACGAAATTTCTAAGGGTTTCATTCCAAATACTTCAAGATGGCAAAATTCACTTGAACGGCTCATAGTTAGATGTTCAAAGCACTAATATGAAATCAAAGCAAACATAAAAAAACCACCGGTTAATCGACCGGTGTTTTTTTGCTTTTGGTATTGTTTTATATTAAAACATGTGTATTAATATAATAAGTATTTTTATTTGTATTCATAGGAGCCAATGATGCGCGAGCATGAAAAGCTCTGGCCGTGATTATAACGCCTATGATATACAGTGCTATTTTATATACTCTTGTTTATATACTCAAATCGAGAGTAAAATCAAAATTAACATCTTGATGATATCAATTGAGGACACTTAATTTAAATTAAAAACGGCCGGGTATTGATTCCGGCCGTTTTTAAACCTAAAATCCCACCAAATTATAACCAAGTATTAGATAAAAATTTCAAAAAATTTCTTGACACCTGATAAATAAAGCAAAATCA
>DIVV01000158.1 GCA_002423385.1 bacterium UBP16_UBA6123 | reverse complement strand
GTAAGGTAAAAATGAAAATTTGAAAAAAAGCAAATTAGATACGGCGTTTAGCGATTACGCGCGTGAAGACGAAATTAAATCCGCCGGTATTTATTTAATGTCGGACAGCGTTTATCAAAGATTTTTTGACGTTACTTTCGGTTATTGGATATCCTCTGCTGCCGGCCTTTTTTTTCTCACGGCGCTTCTTCCGATTTTTTATATAACCCATGACGGCATAGCGAAAGGTACGCAAAAACTTCCCGGTTTAGAAGATATATTCAGCGCCCTGGGTATAGGCTGGTTCTTGATATTATTTATTTCGGCCGGTTTTTTTGCTGGCGGCGTCGCGCTTTTTAATTCGATGCGGGCAGGCCGGTCCATATTAAAGTATATGTTCACGCTTTCGGCGCTTATAATAATATTCGAATTAAGATATGGTATCAGCCGCAGCGGCTCCGGCGTCAGTTATGACGGGATAATATTCTTTTTATCGCTTATACTTTGCGTTGTAATGATTATCGCGCTGGCGGCCAGGTCGTCTAAAATGAAAAGTATAAGGATTTTAACTCTTTTAAATTTAGGATTGGTAATTTTTAATACGCTTATGACGGTTAGATATTTTATAAATTTAAATACGGCTATGGCTGATCGGCATATACATTATCTTACGCTGCTGTTTATAACGGCGATACTTTTGCAGACTATAGAGGCCGGCCGGACTTTTTTTCCGCTGGTTTTTAACGCGTCAAATTATAATTTATCAAAATAATTAACAGGAGAAAAAGAGGCATACGAAAATATTATTTGAAGAAAACGATCATCAGGTTATATAAAGAATGTCGAATTTTATTATCTATTGTATTAAAAAGTATTTGATTTATGGCATGCATTATGATATAATATATTCATAATATACGATAAAGAAGTTTAGACCGCATTTTATATAAAATAATGGAAATCAACATTAATTATCAGAACGGTTTAACCGGAAAAGATATCCGATGTTTAAATATTTTTCGATATTAAATAAATCATTTTTTGATGAGCTTTACGAGCCCGTAATAATTTTCGGGCCGGATAGAAAGCTCGTCTTTTTAAATTGCGCCGCGAAAAAATTGTTCGCAAAAAAAGTCGATAAAAATCGATACGGTACGGCATTTGTAGTAAAGAGTTTTAAGACTAAAAACGAGATCGATATTTTTCGTAAAAGGGCGGACGAAGATCTTAAGGCAAGTGAAGAAAGATACCGGACGGTCGCCGATTTTACCTATGACTGGGAATACTGGATATTGCCCGACGGCGGAATGCAGTATGTTTCGCCGTCCTGTGAGAGAATATCGGGTTATTCGTCCGACGAGTTTATAAGCGATCCCGGCCTTTTTGAAAAAATAATGCATCCGGGCGATAGAAAACGCTCGGTATCGTTGATGCGTGAGGCGTCGGAAACTTCAGTCGTGTGTGAGATGGATTTTAGAATAATCCGTTTCGACAGAGAGATTCGCTGGATTCATCACATATCTCAGCCGGTTTACAGCAAGAATGGAAATTATCTAGGCCGGCGCGCATCTAACCGCGATATAACTTCGCGAAAGAAAACCGAAAAAGAACTCGAAGAATCACGAAAAAAACTTATTGAGCAAAATCTCGAGCTCGAGCGCAAAAACATCGCCTTGAAAGAGATTCTTGGAAGAATCGAGCTCGAAAAGAAAGAAGTCCAGGATAACGTTATGCTCAACGTCGAAAATATTATGATGCCGATATTAAACGATCTCGCTTCCGCTTCGAGCGGCCGCGAGAAAAACAGCATAGAACTCATTAAAAAAAATGTAGGCGAGCTGACTTCGGCTTTCGGCAGCAGAATCACCGTTAAATCGCTGAAACTTACCCCTAAAGAGATCAGAATATGCAATATGATTAAAAACGGCATGAACAGCAAGGAAATTTCCGAAATGCTTAAAATATCGATCAGGACTGCCGAAACGCATCGCAACAATATCAGGAAAAAATTAGGCATCGCCCGTGCCGGCGTGAATCTGGTCACATATCTTCAAAATTACTTTTCACTTTAGTTATTGTAATCTTCATTATCTACATCTACAAAATATTTATTAAATAAGTGTTTTAAATGTATAATACGTATTTTTTATACGTATATTATACGTATTAAATCCATATTGATTAATATCTCCGGTGATGTTAGAATTAAATTAAAATCCGTTGGATAATTTATTGAAAGGAAGGGTGTTGAGTAAAATACGCGGGTTATAAGCAAAAAAGTAAAATTAGGGGGAGTAAAAATGCCAGATACGGCAGAAATTCTGTTAAAATTAGATACGGGCAATACCGGGTTTATGCTCATTGCCACGAGCCTTGTAATGTTGATGACGCCCGGGCTCGCTTTCTTTTACGGCGGCCTTGTAGGAAGGAAAAACGTTCTTACCATAATGCTTCAAAGTTTTATATCCATGGGTATCACTTCGGTTATATGGTTTCTTTTCGGATATTCTTTATGTTTCAGCGGCGATCTTAAAAGCGGAACGGATTTTTTCGGAATAATTGGAAATTTCGATCAGTCTTTCTTCAGCGGAATTACGGTAAACACTCCCAGTCCGCTTAATCCTACGATACCTTTATTCGTTTTCATAGCCTATCAGATGATGTTTGCGATAATAACTCCCGCTCTTATAACCGGAGCTTTCGCTAACAGGGTAACTTTTAAGTCGTATATAATATTTCTGGTAGGCTGGCTCATTTTTGTTTATTTTCCGATGGTCCACATGATATGGGGCGGCGGTATAATGGCTAAATGGGGCGTTCTTGATTTCGCCGGCGGCATAGTCGTTCACAATATCGCGGGGATGGCGGCCCTGGCTTCAGTTTTATACGTTGGAAAAAGAAAAGAACTTTCCAATGTTCCACACAGCATACCTCTCGTTGCTCTCGGGACGGGGCTTTTGTGGTTCGGCTGGTACGGCTTTAATGCGGGCAGCGAGTTTGCCGTTGACTCCGTGACCGCCCTGGCATTCATTAACACCGATACGGCGGCATCTTTTGCCGCGGTTGTATGGCTTATTATAGCTTGGGTATTCGAGAAAAAGCCTAAATTTCTCGGCCTTCTCACCGGCGCGGTGGCGGGGCTTGCCACTATAACTCCCGCGGCGGGCTTTGTAACCATAGGCAGCGCGGCAATAATAGGAAGCGTCGCCGGCGTGATTTGCTACGGCGCCGTAATGCTTAAAAATGCCCTTGGCTGGGACGATGCTCTCGACGTATGGGGCGTTCACGGCGTAGGCGGAATGATAGGCATAATTATGCTTGGAATATTCGCCGATAAATCCGTGAATGCAGCCGGCGTTAACGGCCTTCTTTTAGGGGGCGCCGAAGGAATGAAATTTTTTATAACCCAGCTTACGGCGATAGTAATTACATCGATATACGCTTTTGCTTTTACTTATTTCATGCTTGCCGTAATAAATCTTGTAACGCCCGTCAGAGTCGGCAATGACGAAGAAGAATTAGGTCTTGACGAAGCTCTGCACGGTGAAACCGCGTATGAGACTCATACTTTTTAATCAGGCGCTTATTTAAGGAAAATAGCGGTGCGGCAGGGGCCGTGTATAAAAAAAAGGCTATTATTCATTTCATGTGGGTAAGTTTATAAGTGAATAGTGTAGAGTGGATAGTGAATAGTTGAGGCTGGGGCTCGCCCTGCGAGCTTTATATATAAAATATTTAAAAACGCCTTATCGAAATTTCCAAAAGTCCTTTAGTTCTCTCCACTCTGAACTCTTAACTTAATTTAAATATTTTACCCATACGATATGAAAAAGAACCAAAAAAAGAGGCTTTCTGTATAGAAGCCTCTTTTTTTAGAAATCAATTATAAAAATTTCTTGAAAAATTTTATTTAAATCATTACAAAGTAAATTCCGACGCCAAGTATTAAAACCGCGGCGACGTGTTTAAATATTTTATTGGCGTACGCTAATTTTTCGGATGATAAAAGCGTCTGGGCCGCGCCGAATGAAGTTCCGGCGATCACGATTAAAACCGAATGCCCGACAGCGTAGGCGAATAGAAGAATGCCGCCGTAGGCCATGCTGCCGCCTTTAGCCATATAAGCTAAGATCACAGCGAGAACCGGCACTGCGCAGGGCGCCGATACTATTCCGAAAAGCGCGCCGAGCAATATAGCGCCCAGCCAGCCTTTGTGAGTCACTTTAGACGTGAGGCCGGCGAGTTTTCCGCTTTTAAATTCGATAAGCCCCCATAAATGAAGGGCCATTAAAACGCATATGGCGAGTATTATGTAATTCCAGTAGCGGCCGACATCGCCGAATAATTTTCCGAATGAAGCGGCGATAATTCCCATCACGGTAAATGTAATGCCCAGCCCGATAACGAATAAAAATGAAAAAGTTAAAGATTTTTTAACGCCTTTAAGTTCATCATAGCCGCCTACGAAACCGAGCATGAGCGGCACCATGGCAAGAACGCATGGATTCGACGCGGTGAGAAGCCCCCCGAGAAAAGCGGCCGCTACGGCGAATGCGGGATTAGTAGAAATATAACCGCCTATATTTTGTATGAAAGATTCTATGAATTGCATTTAATCAAGCCTCCTTATTGATAATAACTGATATTGCATATAAAAACAAGAATTATAATGACAATTATAATGACAATAATGGCATTAAAATCATTAATTTCATAACAGCGTTAACATTGTTAACAAAGCTAAATTAATTAATTTCGTTAATTAAAAACAAGTTTTATAATTTTATGCCTAATTCCTTTAATTTATTAAGGATTTCCTGTTTTTCGTAAAAACCTTCATGGCGGAAAAGTTCTTTTCCTTCGCCGTCGAGAAAAAGCTGCGTCGGAATCAGCATAACTTTATGCTTAGCGGTGATTTCGCGCTCTACGCCAACGTCGAACATCTTAACTTCGACTTTTCCTTCGAGCTCCTTTTGCAATTCTTCGATGATAGGTTTCATTTTCTTGCACTGCGCGCATTTTCCAGCGCCAAATTCATAAAGCGCGACTTTATGCTTGTTTATTAATTTTAATGTTTTATCGTCGAGCTCCATTTCGGTGGTGGCTAAAGTTACGGCGACGGTGTCTTCGATAAAGCCTTTAGCTGGCGTTACCTCTAATGTATCCTGCGCGCACAGCGTGCAATTATCGCCGGCGTGGAAATTAAATGAATAGACAATAGCTACAAGAGTGATTAATATAAAAATTTTAGTTTTCATTACCGAATTTTACCTCCATATTTGGATTTGTTAAAGTTAAATTATTAAGTTATCGCAAAAATATAATTATTATTAACTCGATATTGAGACTGCCGGCCGCTGCCTGAAAGCAAATCGAGTTTTAAAAATTATTTGAGCAATTTTGCGATTTCATCAGATGTGATAAGTTTTCCCGCTGATTTGACTTTTCCGTCGATAACGAGCGCAGGCGTGGTCATAACCCCGTAAGCCATTATTTTAGACAGATCCGCTACTTTTTCAACTTCAGCTTCTAAATTTAAATTTTTCAAGGCTTCTTTAACGTTAGCTTCAAGCGCGTGACATTTAGGGCATCCCATTCCGAGAACTTCGATTTTCATAAAATAACCTCCGATTAATTTAAAAAAATTATTGTTTATAAATCTTAAATATACTTAAAAATTTAAACCGAAAATGATCGATTATTTAAAATAACCAGGATAATTTAAGCAATTTTTATGCCATAATTACGATGTGTGGATGTCAACCCTGAAAATTCGATTAAAGTTTGAGTTTGTTCGAAAAGGCTTATTTTATTATTTATTATAAATAACTTTATCTTCCGAATTATTTTTATAAAAGCACTTAATAGTTGCAATATGTTATGCGATGAATAAAAATAGTGCAATTTCATGAAAAATATGTTATATTAGCGGGTAAGATCTTATAAAATCGAAAAATGTTAAAAACGTGACTGAAAACTATTGAAAAATCGTTATAAAAATTTGAAAAACCTGTTATTTGGAATGAAGTTACTAATTTGCCGAAAGCTGCCATCGATGTATATAGAATATCCGGCTAAATTGATTTGAAAGCACTTATAAGTTTCACTGCACTGTGCGATGAATAAAAATAGTGCAATTTTATATAAAGATATTTGTGGTTTTAATGTGGAGCTGTATGTTTTAAGAGGAGTTTTATGATAGAAGAAGAAAAGGTTATAGTCGAATCGCGAAGTTTTTTAAAAATTCTCGATATGGCAAAGGCGGCGGCCGTTTCTGACGCGCCGGTACTTATATACGGCGAATCGGGCACCGGAAAAGAAGTGATAGCCGATTACATTCATAAAACCAGCTTGCGCGCCGCCCAGAAAATAATAAAAATAAACTGCGTGGCGCTTCCCGAAAACCTTTTTGAAAGCGAGTTATTCGGTTATGAAGCGCACGCTTTTACCGGGGCGCAAAAACAGAAAAAAGGAATATTCGAAATAGCTGATAAAGGCACTATACTTCTCGATGAAATAGGAGAAGTTCCACTTTCGCTTCAGCCTAAATTGCTCAGGGTTTTGCAGGAAAAGGAAATTTTACGTATCGGCGGCCACATTCCGATCAAAGTCGATTTCAGGGTGATATCGGCGTCAAATAAAAATTTAAAAACCCTCGTGCATAAAGGATTATTTCGTGAAGATCTTTATTACAGGCTCAATGTAATTGAAATAAGCGTTCCGCCGCTGCGCGAGCGTCGTGAAGATATAGGCCCTCTGCTTGATTATTTTATGAAGTTATATTCTGAAAAATATTCGAAAAAAATTACGGGGTTTGAGCCCGGCGCTCTTGATTGTCTTCAAAATTATCCGTGGCACGGCAATGTGCGTGAACTAAAAAATTTAATAGAGCGGCTTGTAATTTTTGAAAATAAAGAGTTTATCGGCACTGAATTTTTCCCCGACGATCTTTGCGTTAAGGCTCGCACATGCCAGAATAAGGCGTGCAAATCAAATTTTAACGTCAGTGGCGATATAAAAGCTCCCGGTATAATGGATACGATAGAAAAACAGATTATAGAAAACGCTTTAGCTGAATCGCGCGGAAACCAGAAGCTCGCCGCCGAAAAAATTGGTATGCACCGAAATACAATCAAAAAAAAAATAGAGGAATATAATATAAATTTGAGCGATATAAAAAAGCGTTTTTAAGGAAAGGATTATCTGATTCAATGAGCAATGAAGGCAAATGTATTGATATAGCAGGCGGCGTAATTAAATGCAGCCTGTGCCGGGCGGACGCGGCATTATTTAAAACTTTGAAAATAAAAAGATATTATTTATGTGCAAATTGCGGCGCCGTCATGCTCGGGCCTGATTTTTACCTTTCGGCCGAAGCCGAAAAATCCCGTTATCTCGCTCATCAAAATAACGTTGAAGATCCGGGTTATCAAAAATTCGTCGAACCGATAGTTAATGCGGTTAAAACTGAATTCGGCCGCGAAGATAAAGGGCTTGATTTCGGATGCGGCCCCGGTCCAGTTATTTCAAAATTATTAAAAGATGAAGGCTATGATATAAGGCTCTACGATCCGTTGTTTTGTGATGACATCGAAGCGCTCCGTTCAAATTACAACTATATAGTATGCTGTGAGGTGATCGAGCATTTTGCCAGGCCGGCGGAAGAATTTGGTAAACTTCGCTCGCTTCTTAAGGCCTGCGGAAAGCTGTTTTGTATGACCTATATATACGATTCAAGCATAGATTTTGACAATTGGCATTATAAAAACGATACGACGCATATAATCTTTTACAGCCTGAAAACGCTTGAATGGATCAGATGCAATTTTAATTTTAAATCGATGCGAATAACCGGCCGTCTTATTGAATTTTCAATTTAGTATTAATACTAATTCAACGCATGAGGCACCAGTCTTATTTTATAGAGTAAAAAAAATTGTGTGAAATAAAAAGGGATAAAATGTAATATCATCAAGTGGTATGAAAATTGCTTTCATAGTTTGAACTTAAATTTTACGAGTCAGCTTCATAAAATTAAAAATCGTAGAAAATATGTTCGAAAACTATTTTGATAATTATATTAAATGGTTTTCGAAATTTAAAAATCGATTAATTTGCTGGAATGATTAATTTATTGTTAGTAAAATTAGAAAGCATTATATAATAAGGAGATTTTTTTATGGAATGGAAAAATGAGTTGAAACCGTTATTCTGGCTTGTCACGATATTTTTGGTATGTTTTTATCTGCCGGTCGGAGTGCCGCGTTTTGACAATGCGTTAAAAGAAGCGCTCGAACTCACTAAATGGTACGCTCAGGAACACGTTTTGCTTTGCCTCGTTCCCGCTTTCTTTATCGCGGGCGCTATAGGAGTTTTCGTAAGCCAGCAGTCGGTTATGAAATATCTCGGCCCGAAAGCCAATAAATTTCTCGCTTACGGCGTAGCTTCGGTTTCAGGAACTATTCTCGCCGTCTGTTCGTGCACCATACTTCCGCTTTTTGCCGGTATTTATAAAATGGGCGCCGGTTTAGGGCCCGCGGTGGCGTTTTTATATTCCGGCCCCGCCATAAGTATTCTCGCCATAATTATATCCGCGCGCGTTCTCGGGTTCGAAATAGGCGTCGCCCGCGCACTTGGCGCGATAATATTCAGTCTTGTCATAGGGTTGATAATGCACTATATTTATAGAAAAGAAGAAAATGATAAAGTGATAGCTATGGCCGATATCCCGGAGCCTGAAGCGGTCCGACCTTTATGGCAGATCGCCGTTCATTTTTTTGTAATGGTCGCTATACTCGTTTTTGCCAACTGGGCGAAGCCGGCCGATGAAACAAGCGGCGCGTGGTACGTGATTTATTATTATAAATGGACCGTTACCGCTGTTTTTTCAGCGATATTCGCCGTAGTTCTCGTCGCATGGTTTAAATTAAACGCCGTTAAGACCGCTCTTGCTTCTATAGCCGTGATAGCCGCCGGTTTCAGCTTTCCTCACGAACCCATGGTTCCGTTTGTAGTAGGAACTATCGGCCTTTCTATCATTACAAGTTTCGATAAAGGCGAATGCGGCGAATGGTTTTACGCCTCATGGGGCTTCGCTAAACAGATAATGCCGCTGCTTCTCGGCGGCGTGTTTGTGAGCGGCTTTCTTCTTGGCCGCCCCGGAAACGAAGGGATTATTCCTAATTTATGGATAGCTTCCGCCGTAGGCGGCAATTCGTTGTTCGCCAACGCAATTTCTTCGGTGGTAGGCGCTTTTATGTATTTTGCCACGCTCACCGAAGTGCCGATAGTTCAGGGCCTGCTCGGAAGCGGTATGGGCAAAGGCCCGGCGCTCGCGCTTCTGCTTGCCGGCCCGGCGCTTTCACTGCCTAATATGCTCGTAATTAAAAGCGTTATGGGCACGCAAAAAACGGCCGTGTTCGTAGCGCTCGTCGTAGTTATGGCTACTTTTACCGGAATGATATACGGCGCGGCGTTTTGATTGCGGTATCGCTGAAAATTATAAAGCCTGTTTTTTGCATTAGCAAATAAACGGCAATAAATTAAAAATAAACAATTTAAGTTGTTTTAAATTTTTCAGGAGGTAAACTTTATGTCATCTGATAACAAAGGTAATTCATGCGCCTGCAGCGCGGCCCCTAAACTTATATTTCCATGTTCCGGCGGTTCCGACGTAGGTGAAATCACCGACCGCGCCGCGAGAATTTTAACCCGCGAAAATATCGGAAAAATGTATTGCCTCGCTGGCATAGGTGGAAGAGTATCCGGTATAATAGCTACGACCGAATCCGCCGATAAAATACTTGCAATAGACGGCTGCCCGCTTAACTGCGCTAAAAAAACGCTCGAAACTGCCGGTATTACTAAATTTGACCATTTATGCTTGAATGATATAGACTTACCAAAAGCTAAATCACCGGCTAACGAAACAAACATAAGCAAAGCCGTAAAAAAATGCGAAGAAATGTTAAACTGTCGGTAAACTTTGTAACGTATAATATTTAAATCGATACTATAAAATATTGATTTGATGATGATTTAAATAGTGAAAGGACGGTAAGACAAGTGCTAAAACAGAAATTTCCTCACGTCCTGTCAGGGTGGAAAGTTTGCCGCCGGCATATTTTTAATATATCGCTTGCGGCCTTTGCGTTGATTTTATCGTTCGTGGCTATACCGGCCGGTTTCAGCGCGTCAAATTGTTATGCACAGCAGGGCGGAAGCGTAGAAGTTCAGACACTCACTCTTGAAAACTGCGTTGAAATGGCCTTGAAAAACAATGCTGATATTTCCGGCTCGGTTTATGACGAGCTTTCAAAAAAAAGCGGCGTGAAAGAGGCCGAGGCGTTAAAATCACCGGTTATTAATTTTGACGGCGGCTATCAGCATCATATCGACGCTCAGCGAGTCCTGCCCGCCACGGCGAATAATCAGGCCGGAGTTTTTTCGAATGATCTCTGGCGGACCGATATTATATTTAAAATGCCGTTATATACCGGCGGAAAAATAGAAAACGAGATCGATCTTGCGCGAAAACTTTTAGAATCGGCCTCACTTAAAAGTCAGTGGACGCGGCAGGAAATAATATTTAAAGTTTCGACCGTATTTTACGGCATTATCGTTCAAAATAAAGTGATAGAAGCTTTTTCTTTTTCGCTTTCGACGATGAAAGAGCATTATGCCAGGGTGAAGGAATTAATCGAAGCGGGCAAGGCGTCGTCGCTCGATTTATTGAAAATGGAAGTAAGAATCGCCGATATAGAGCAAAACCTTGAAAATGCGAGTAATTTCTTCCGGCTGCAAAAAGTTAATCTTCTTAATTTTATGGGCGTTGATACCAGTGAATCTAATTTTAATTTTTCAAAAGAACTTATATTTCCCGATACGAATCAGACTGAATTGAATTACGATATCGATTCGCTCGTAAAAGAAGCGCTTGGCGCTCGTAAAGACTACGCGGCCGCTAAAATGGCTCTCGAAGCGCAGCGCAGTAAAATAAGCGTTATCAAATCGGGTAAAAAACCCGTAGTTTCGTTAGTCGGCATTTATGGCGCGCGCGGCGGTGCCGGCGGCGACACCGGAAAGATCGGTTACGCTGGAGTCGCCGTGACGGCGCCTATACATGAAGGCGGAATGATAAAGGCGAAAACTGAGACCGAACGGATGGCGCTAAAATCGCTAGAGGAAAAAATGAGAAAATTCGAGCTGCAGATCAAGCAGGAAGTAAAATCGGCGGTGCTTGACATACTCTCATCTACTAAAAGGGTTCAGGCGACTCAAAAATCTATCGATCAGGCTAAGGAAGCGCTTCGAATCGAAACCGAAAAGTATAATTTTGGAAAAAGCTCGATAACCGATGTTCTCGACGCGCAGGCCGCGCTTTTGAATGCCGAGACCAATTACTATAAAATGCTCGCGGAATTTTTGACCGCGACGCAGAGACTTAAATACGCAAAAGGCGGAATTCAATAATGAAAAAATTTTTAACGGTTTTAATAATTTTTATTGTAATAGCGGCTTTGGCCGCGGTTTCGCTTTATTATTACAAGCCCGAATTATTCAAAAAAGCCGATACTGAAAAATCTTTGAAAGTCCAGGCCGGACAGCTTCCCGGCGATAAAAAGCCTGCGGGCGGCCCAGCTAAAAAAATTCCGGCCGTAGTTACCGCTAAAGTCGAGCTTAAAGATATTTCACGCACTATAGTGTTGAACGGTTCGGTAGAGCCCGTTAAATTCATAAAATTATCTGCGCCCGTCGAAGGCCCCATATTGAATTTAAATTTCAGAGAAGGCGACAGTATTACTAA
The DNA here is from genome assembly GCA_002423385.1 of bacterium UBP16_UBA6123. Classification (GTDB taxonomy): domain Bacteria; phylum Muiribacteriota; class UBA9980; order UBA9980; family UBA9980; genus UBA9980. The sequence continues at coordinate 45,320 of DIVV01000158.1, read as the reverse complement.
AAATACGGCCATTTTAAGCCTTGGCCGTAATAAAGCCGCCGAGGCCTCGCTTATCGCCGCGCGCGAAGAATTCAAAAAAGAGCAGGAAGAGCTTAAAAGCGTCGAAAGTTTAGTTAAAAGCGGTGCCATTTCAAGCGACCAGCTCGACCGCGCGCGCGCTAATTATGAAAAAGCCCGCGCCCTGGTGGCAAAAGCCGAAGAAGGCATGTCCGACTTTAAATTAAGCGCGCCATGGGACGGCGTTGTGTCAAAATTATACGTTAACGAAGGCGACTATGCGACGCCACGCGCGCCGCTTATTGAAATTTTCGATCCTGAAAGCCTCGCTATAAAATTTAGCGTGCCTGAAACTCATTCTATGTTTATTACACCTGAAACTATTATCAGGGCTACTTTTGACGCTTACGCCGGAAAGATTTTCGCCCTGAAGGTATCCCGCATATACCCCGAACTCGAGCGCAGGCTTCGTACGCGCGTCATAGAGGCCGTTTTAAGCGACAGCTCCGAAGTTAAACTCATTCCGGGCATGTTCGTAAGGCTGTCGATAGATCTTGCCACTTCGAAAAACGCGGTCAGCATTCCTAAAGAAGCGCTCGTTATAACGCCGAAAAATGAGAAAATAGTCTTTGTGGTAAAAGATAATAAAAGCGAATTAAGAAAGGTTGTTACCGGCATTGAAAGCGATACTGACCTCGAAATAAAATCGGGGATACAGGCCGGCGAAGAAATAGCCGTGAACGGCAATGAAAATTTAAAAGACGGCATGGAAGTTAAAGTAATGGGCAAAGATAATAAAACCGGCGGCGGTAAAGATATTAAATAAAATGAAATCAAATAAAATAACGTAATATAAGGATAATCAATAAAATGAATATAACTCAATTTTCGGTCAGTTTTAAAAGATCGACGTCTGCCATAGTGCTCGCGTTTTTAGTTCTTGGCTTTTACGGTTTTTTTCTTATGCCGGTAGATTTTCTTCCGGCCGTAAAATATCCAATGATTAAACTTCATATATGGTGGCGCGGCGCGACGCCCGAAGATATCGATAAGAATCTGGCGGACCCGATAGAGCGTCAGATGGCGACGGTTGACGGCATCGATTATCTCGATTCATCCGCCATTGAAGGCATGTATACGCTGTTAATCAATTTTAAATACGGCGTTGACGTCGACGTGGCCTATCAGGACTCAATAGCGGCCATGGCGCGCGTCGCGCGAAGCCTTCCGCCGGACATCGATCCGCCTATCGTCTTTAAAGCCGATCCGTCGCAGCTTCCTATAGCTCAAATTACGGTCAGCTCCGATAAAATGGATCTCACTAAATTGAGGACCTGGTGCGATAACTGGCTGCAATATCAACTGGTAGCGGTTAACGGCGTGGCAGGCACCGAGATCGTCGGCGGCCTTAAGCGCGAAATAAGAATTCATATAGACCCGGCCGCGCTCGAAAAATACAATCTATCATATCTTTCTATTATCAAAAGGCTTAAAGAAGAAAACGTCGAGCAGTTCGGCGGCCGCGTTACAGAGGGGCGTCGCGAATTTATCGCGCGCACCGTCGGCGAATATAAAAATATAGAAGATATTAAAAATATAATATTGATTAAAAGCGCCAACTCCAATTTATATCTTAGAGACGTCGCCATGGTGCAAGATGCCTGTGAAGAAGCGCGCGTGGTAACAAAACTCGGCGGAAAACCGTGCGTCAAACTCAGCGTGTTGAAACAGGCGGACGCTAATACCGTGCAGGTATCAAAAGACGTAATGAAAAAATTGAAAGAGCTCGAAGCGGTCGTTCCGCCCGATATAAAAATGGGAATAGTCGAAAACCAGGCCGATTATATCGAGCCTGCGCTTGCCGGCGTTACTAATACGGTTTATGAAGGCGCCGCTCTGGTAATTATAGTGATATTTCTTTTTCTTGGAAGTTTCAGACAGGTAGCTATTATGCTCATATCGCTGCCTATGGTTATAATAATAAATTTCGCGGTAATGAAGTTCGGTAATTTTTCGCTTAATATTTTTTCTCTCGGCGGCTTAGTTATAGCCGTGGGCATTCTTCTTGATAATTCGATAGTCGTTATTGAAAATATAACCAGGCTGATAGGGCTTTCAGACGGAAAAGATAAAGATAAAGTAATAATATCGGCGGCGGGCGAAGTCAGAAGCGCCCTTACCGCGGCGACGCTTTCTTTTATGGCGCTGTTTTTTCCTTTTCTGCTGGTACCCGGAATGATAAGCCTTCTATTCAGAGAACTTATTTTAACGATATCCTCTATTATATTAATAAGCCTTCTCGTCGCGCTTACCGTTACGCCGGCGCTTTCTTCGATTTTTATTAAAAAAGAAGAAGACGGTAAAAAAGGCGTGTTTCAGAAATTATTCGAGGCGCTGACTAATTTATACGGCTCTATTCTCGGTATTTTACTTAAAGTTAAATATCTGGTGTTAATAGCCGCGGTGGCCATTTTAATATTATCGTTCGGGTCTTTTTCAAAACTTGGAACTGAATTTCTGCCTGCCATGGATGACGGACGCGTTATGATTAAAGTTAAACTGCCCACGGGCGCGGCTCTTTCAGAGACCGAAAAAGTGCTCGCGCAGATCGAGAATAAATTAAAAGATGACGCGGAAATCGATAGTTACTTTACTCTCGCCGGCGGCAAGGTATGGGGGCTTTATACTTATGAAATAGCCAATGAAGGCGAGATAAACGTCCAACTCGTCCCGCGTTCGAAAAGAAAACTTTCCACGCTTGCATATATAGATAAAATAAGGCCCGCCGTAACTTCAACGCCCGTTCCGGGCGGCATGGCCATGGTTATGCAGATGCCGGTTAAAGGCATCAGAAAAACCGGCGATTCGGATATAGAAGTTAAGGTGAAAGGTATAGATGTTTCAACGCTTTTTAATATTTCACAAAAAGTAGCCGGCACGATGTCCGGTTTGAAAAACTTCGTTAATGTTTATATTTCGATGGATATGACCAAGCCGGAGTATCAGATAATAGTTGACAGGCAGAGGGCGGCGGACGCCGGCATATCGATTGATAAAGTGGCATCGACGGTTCGCGCCCTTATCGCCGGAAGCGTCGCTACAAGGTTTCGCGACCAGAATGAATATTTTAACGTAAGAACGATGATATCCGAGCGCGATATTCGTTCTAAAAAAGATATAGAAGATATAATTTTAGATTCGTCGGCGAGCGGTTATCTTCGAGTCGGCGATATCGCACGGGTGGTGCAGGCGGTCGGTCCCGTTGAAATAGTTCGTGAAGACCAGAGTAAATCCGTCATAGTGCGCGGCGATGTTACCGGCGTTAGCGTGGGCGAGGCGCTCGAAGAATTAAAAACGGAGATCGCAAAGCTGAATATAGCGGCCGGATATGAATTGTCTTACGGCGGCAAGGCCCGCACCATGAATGAAATGAAGGATAATCTCAAGTGGGTTTTTATATTCGCGATATTTTTCTCGTTTATAGTGCTTGCCGTACAATTCGACAGTTTTAAAATGCCGTTTTTAATTCTCGGCAGCGTTCCGTTCTGTATAGCCGGTTCTATCGTTTTTCTGGCATTTACAAAAATATCGTTAAGCGCTACGGTTATAATAGGGCTTTTGATAGTTATTGCCGCGACCGTCAATGACGGTGTTCTGCTTATTGAATTTGCCGACGAGCTTAAGCAGGGCGGCGGGTTTGGTTCGTATAAAGCGGTTCTGGACGCGGCCACTATAAGGCTCAGGCCGCGCGTTATGACTACCGCCGTAAGCATAGCGGGCCTGATACCGCTCGCGCTCAACCTCGAAGAAGGCGGCGATATGCTGCAGCCGATGGCGGTAGCAGCCATAGGCGGGCTTTCTTTCGAAATGATAGTTGCGATGTTTCTAATGCCGTGCCTCTATTTGATATTCACGGGTGATAAGGCCGTTAAAAACTGAATCTGAATTTTCCAAAACCTTCAAGATTGAATTCCTGTTCATTATTTTCGAAAAATTTAGATTTCATGCACGCATCTTCGATATATATATCGAAATTATCTTCCGCGCTTTTAAAGTGATGAAAATCTAAAGGCATCGGATTCATTCCGGGTAAAGTTTCTTCGGGAAGCGTTGAAAAGCCGCACGGGCCTTTATAAGCGCTTCATCATCCGACTATGGTTATTACCTGAAACACATAAAGTTTGCCGCCATGTTCGCGAATGAAATTTCGAAGCCATCCGGATTTAATGTGAACCGTTTTAAATTCTTCATCCATATGCTCACATCCTTATTTTATATGTATTATTTTAAAAGTTAACAGTTACATTTATTTATTTCAGCTTCCACGTCGCGTTTATAATATTTTTTGCCGAACCAGAACGCCGCGTTGACAAGAGCTATCATTACGGGAACTTCAACGAGCGGCCCGATTACAGCCGCGAAAGCCGCGCCGTGTTTGATTCCGAAAACGCCGACGGCGACGGCTATAGCGAGTTCAAAATTATTGCTTGCCGCCGTGAAGGAAAGCGTGGTTGATTGTTCGTAAGTGGCGTTGAATTTCATGCTCATATAAAAACTGAATATGAACATAAAAATAAAGTAAATTAAAAGAGGAATGGCGATAAGAACCACGTCCATTGGTTGAGATATAATCTTGTGGCCCTGTATCGAAAACATCGCCACTATCGTAAATAAAAGCGCGATAAGCGTGAGCGGGCTTATTTTTGGTATGAAAGATTTTTCATACCATTCTTTATTTTTAGCTTTAATCAGCGTGAAGCGCGTTATCATGCCGGCGATGAACGGAATGCCCAGATAAATGAAGACGCTGACAGCGATATCTTTTATCGATATATCGACGTATTCGCCTTTCATGCCGAAATAAGGCGGTAGTACCGTTACGAAAATATATGTGAATAAAGAATAAAAAAGCACCTGAAATATCGAGTTGAACGCCACGAGGCCGGCCGCGTATTCCGTATCGCCTTTTGCCAGGTCGTTCCAGACTATTACCATAGCGATACAGCGCGCCAGACCTATTAGTATAAGCCCTATCATATATTCGGGATAATCTTTAAGAAAAATTAAGGCGAGCGCGAACATTAAAACAGGACCTATCACCCAGTTCTGCACGAGCGATAAGGCGAGTATTTTATAATTTTTGAATACTTCCGAAAGCTCTTCGTATTTGACTTTTGCCAGCGGTGGATACATCATTAAAATAAGCCCCAGCGCTATCGGAATAGAGGTCGTGCCTATTGAAAATTTCATCAACAGGTCATTAATCTGCGGAAAAGCCCAGCCGCCGCCGATTCCCGCCGCCATAGCAAGAAATATCCATAAAGTGAGGTATCTGTCAAGAAACGATAATTTTGAAGAAACGCTATCACTCATCTAAAACTCCTTTTTGTTTTATAAGTATAATTACAAATTGAAAATTGTAAACTATTAATGAATCTGATCCAGAAAGACAAAAAGATGGCGAAAATGTGTATGAAAACTATTGAAAAATCGTTGTTAAAATATGAAAAATCGATTATTTAGAATAAACTCATTAATTGTGAACCATGAACTATGAACTATGAACTATGAACCATGAATTTTTTTAACGGTTTTGCATTCTCCGTTTTCTTCTATCTCGCAAAGTTTTTTAATGTCTTTTCGTCCCTGAGCGGTTTGCTTTATAAACGGCCTTATTGCCTTAAGCAGTTCTCCAATTTCAGGTTCTATTTTATCGTTGAGTTTATAATACATCCACTGGCCCTTCCGTCGTGACGAAACTATTTTCATGCGTTTTAAATATGCCAGATGACGGCTGGTTCTGGAGTGAGTCGATTTCAGAACCTCAGTCAGTTTGCATACGCAGACCTCACGGCCGTCCTCAAGCATCGCCAGGATTCTTAATCTGCATTCCTCTGATAAAGATTTAAAAATATCTGCTGTTTCTTTCAATTTATCCTCCGGAATTATTCAATAAAACGGTCGTTGAATATATTCGCCGTTCTGGTGCCTGATGTCAGCATTTTCCGTAGCAGCCGCATGTGAATATGAATTTTTGGGCCGTAATCGTTATGCTTGAAGCGCAGTCTTTAAGTTCGTCTTTTACTTCTCCGGTAATCGGGTCGTTTCCAACCTGCGTCACGCCGTATTTTTTATCGCTTAATATTTTGATATTTTTAAATCCGGCATTTTCAATGCACTTTAAATATTGATCGCGCAGCAGGGCGCCTGAAACGCATGCGGAGTAAAGAGATTCAGAATTCTTCATTTCCTCCGAAAGCGGTTTTTCCAAAACTATATCGGATACTATCATATTGCCGCCGTTTTTCAGCGAGCGGTAAATTTCATTGAAAACCGCCTGTTTGTCGGTCGCTAAATTAATGACGCAGTTGGAAATCACCGCGTCGGCGAAATTATCATCCACAGGCAGTTTTTCGATATAGCCTTCGCGGAATTCAACGTTTTTCAACCCGGTTTTTTCCGTGAATTTTAAGGCGTTCTTATTGGCGAGTTCGAGCATTTCATGCGTCATGTCTATACCGATCGAGCGTCCTTCGCTTCCGACTATTTCCGCCGTCATAAATACGTCTTTTCCGCCGCCGGAGCCGAGATCGATGACCGTGTCGCCTTTTTTAATCATAGAAAACGCGAGCGGATTGCCGCATGACAATCCCATTTCGGATTCGGGGATTATGTGGTCTTCGATGATATAACTTTTATCGGTCGAGCAGCATGAGGCGCCCGAAGAAGGCCCGCAGCCGCATGATGTATTTTTTTTAGCAACTTCGCCGTAGGCTTTTTTAACCATATCGTGAGTCGAGTTTTTGTCAGTCATAATTATCTCCTTATTATTTTTTTAAAATACTTTATTTGTTTTTGTGTTGCCTGTAAACAATTTTACAGAACAATCATTTTTGCTTAACCGTTAAAGCAGAAATATATTTTTATTATACACCAGCCGCGTTATAAAGTCAATAATAAAATAATTATTTCATAATAATCAAAATTGAGGCTTGTAATTAAACACTCAATTGTATATAATTGATATCAGATTCATATGTTATTTACAAACAACGGAATTATGTAGTGATGAAAGGGCGGGAAAATATGAGAACGATCATACGCATATCCGCGCTAATTTTAGTTTCGGTTATTATAACGGGAATATTCGCCGGTTCGGGGTTTGATGCAAGAGCTATGGCGGATGACGAGAGTGAACTTTTCGCCGCAATAGAGTCGCATAATAGCGAGGCGTTCGAAGAGCTTCTTTCTCGCGGAGTAAATATCGAAGCGCGTTCGCCTAATAACTGCACGCCTTTGATGTATGCGGCCGCGACAAATAATGTTGTGGCGGCGAAGACGCTTTTAGATCGCGGCGCCGAGGTGGACGCTAAAGGCTTTACCAGCCGGGACGGCACGGCTAACAGCACCGCCCTTATACTGGCGGCTGAAACCGGCTCGTTAGAGATTGCCGAACTTCTGATACAAAAGGGAGCGGACGTCAATTATATAAACAGTTTTAATAGAACTGCGCTTTTCTGGGCGTATAAAGCCAACAAGCCGGATATGATAACACTTCTGGAAAGTAAAGGCGCCACTAAAGAAGGAAAAATTTCTGATGTCAAGGACTCCGGCGATTCAAAAACCGGTTCTGAAAATAAGGGCGCCGCTCTGGCAAAGCCTTCCGTTAAAAACGATCCTGTAACAGCCGCTTCGGCCGCGAGAATTATGGCATGCTGCTCGAATATGAAAACCATTGAAGGCGCGTGCGAACTTTATCTGATGGATAACGAAGATCCGAAAGATAAATTGACGATTTTGGAGCTTATCAAAAATAAATATTTGAAAAAAGAGCCTAAATGTCCTCTCAATAAGAATAGTTCATATTTTTTAGAGGTTAAAGGATATAAAATCGTTATAAAATGTCCCGAGCATAATAAAACGCTTGAGGAAATGATTAAAACAGTTGATAATTTGAAAAAAACAAATATGCTGCCAGATATTAATAACTCTTCCGCGGCCCCGGCGCCATCCGCGCCAGACGCTAAAAAAAACGCCACGCTGAAGCTGTTTCTGGAGGTTTTCAATAAATGCACCCATGATGCGGCCGTTACCGTTCAGACTACCAGCAATGAAACCAAACCGCCGACCAGATTAACTCAATATTTCTATTACAGAGATCCTTCTAATTTTCGCTCCGATACTCACGCCGCGGCTCAAAAGGTTAGAATGGTTATATCCAGCGCCGGATCGTGGTTTTATTCGGAGAACGACGCGAAAATGACTGTTATTCCGCCCGAAAAATCGGCCGAAATAATTGCGGCGATGGATATCGGCTCTATTGTATCGAAGAATATAGATCTTTTCGAATTAAAGGAATCAAAAGACAAAAAAAATAATATTTTAATATATATTCTCAACAAAAAAACGGGATTTGTGAGCACTTATGTAATCGATGGAAAACTTAAAGTTTTCAAAAGATTATGCACGTATCCGAAAAAAGGAATAGTGGGCGAGGACAGCGTTTACGGCAGTTATAGATTCGCAAAGATAGAAGACAAAACGTTCGCGGTTCCGAAGCCTAAAACCGGCGCGGCTAAGTAATATAGCTTAATAATGGCTCATCAATATTAGATAAATTCGAAATTACCGCGTCAGATATTTTATAAAATTCGGTTACATTAAAAGGCAAGATAATCATACGTCGAATTTATTATGCTCGTCGTTTTTAATTATATTTTCAATATTTATTATTTCGGCTTTCATATCGGTATGTATTTTAATTATTTTATCGATATCCATTTCTTCGTTTAATTCTATTTCAGCCGCCATTGACGCCAGGCGGTTGAACCCGAAGGTGAAGGCGAGGCCTTTTAGAGAATGTGATATTTTATGGATCTCTTTAAAATTAAGTTCCGTTATAAAACGGCCGAATGCTTCTACATAATTTGCGGAGCTGCTAAAGCTCATTTCCAGGAATTCAGCGTAAAGCGCCTTATCATTATCGGCTTTTTCCATAAGCCCGTCTTTATCAAAGCTGATAGATTCGTCCGGTTTTATTATCGTTCTCTCCGTAGTTAAAGCGCCGATTTCAAGGGCGTCGTTGCAGTTTCGTCCGCGCTTTAAATATTTATCGAGAGTTTTACGCAGTAAAGCCGGATCGACCGGTTTGGTTATAAAATCGTCCATGCCGGCCATCAAGCATTTTTCTTTTTCTTCTTTTACGGCGCCTGCCGTGAGGGCTATTATCGCAACGCGTTTCGGCGAGCCGGCTTCAAAAGCGCGTATCGATTTAACGGCTTCGATGCCGTCCATTTCAGGCATCTGTATATCCATTAAAATTAAATCGGGTTTATCGCTTATATACTTTTCGACCGCTTCTTTTCCATTTACCGCTTCTATTAATTCAGCCGAAGGGATATTTTTTTTAACTAATATTTTAATTAGCGTCATATTCATTTGAACGTCTTCGGCGATTAAAACGACGAACGGTCGCAATGATTCGTCTGAAACAGGTTCTTTATTTTCGATATTGTCGGCCTGCGAAGTTTCCTGTATTTTCTCTTTTGATCGTATATTTTTTAAATAATAAAATAATTCCCTTGATTTGACTGGTTTCGAGAGATTAAAATCGATGCCGAGTTTTTTACATTCGTCGCGTATGAGATGGTCGTCGGTTGAGCTGTGCAGCAATATAGCCGGAATTATCTCCGGGGTAATGCCGAGTTTTTCTCTTACCATTTTTATGGTTTCAAGCCCGTTTAAATATGGCATATTATAATCGACTATCATAACGTCGAATAGCGAAGTTTCGAGTATTTTCAAAGCGGAAAGTCCGTTATTGCAGCTAAGACAGTCGATTCCGGCGTGCTTTAAATTATGCTCGAGTATTATGCGGCTATTCTCGTTATCGTCTATTATCAAAACCTTTTTTACAGGCATGGCCTGAAAAGATTCCTGCATGCCGCCGTCATTGATATAATCCGCTTCAATCGAAAAATAAAATGTCGAGCCTTTGGCGTACTCACTTTTTATTTTTATTATACCGCCCATTTTTTCGACGAGAAGATTAGATATTGTCAGGCCGAGGCCGGTGCCGCCGAATTTACGGGTTGTAGAGTTATCGGCTTGAGTAAAAGCCTTGAATAATTTTTCCTGTTGTTCGGCGGTTATTCCTATTCCGGTGTCTCTTATGAAAAAATCAAACCGGCCTTTACAGCTTTCGCCTTTAATATTTTTTTCACAGCCGTCGGGCGTGAAAAGAACTTTAAGTTCGACTTCACCTTTTTCGGTGAATTTAATGGCGTTATTAAGAAGGTTTATAAGCACCTGTTTTAACCTTACCGGGTCTATTTTCACGACAGCCGGAATATCGGGCGATAAATCGAGCAGAAGCTCTAAATCTTTACGCCCGGCGTGAAATTTGATAATATCGGCTGTCTGTTCGACCATATCTATCAAATCGGCGTCGATAATATCGAGCTCGAGTTTACCGGCTTCTATTTTCGAAAAATCGAGGATGTCGTTTATTATTTCCAGTAGAGCTTTTCCGGCTACATTGGCGCTTTCGGCGTATTGTTTTTGAATGTTGTCGAGAGAAGTTTGAAGTAAAAGATCGGTATATCCGATTACGCCGTTTAATGGTGTGCGTATCTCGTGGCTCATGCTGGCTAAAAAATCAGATTTAGCCCTGCTGGCTATTTCAGCCGTTTCTTTAGCCGTAACCAGCGCATCTTCCGCATTTTTGCGGTCGGTTATATCTATTTGCACTCCAAAATGTCCGCTTATTTTACCTTTAATATCGTAAAGACAAATATAATCGCCGAGAACGCACATTTGCGCGCCGTTGAAACGCCTTTCATTGGTCTCGAAATGATAATGGCCCTTATCGAAAAAATCGAGCCACACTTTGCGGCCGTGATCTATGTCGTGGTTGAAAAAATCGTTCGGCGTGAGGCCTATAAATTCTTTTTCGGACAGGCTGTATTGATCGAGCATAGCTTTATTCACTTTAGTTATACGCTGATGTGAAAAAACGTAATCGAGCGTTTTTTGCTTATCTATGGAATCGTTCCATTCGACGGGCTCGTCGAGCATCATAAAAAAGAAACCTACCAGCGATTGTGAAAAAAAAGAATTAAGTTTACTTTCACTTGCCTGCACAGACTCTTCATAAAGTTTCCGCTCGGTAATATCGGCGATGCTTCCCATCATGCGCAGCGGCTCTCCCGCGTCGTTTTTGCGCACAACGCCGCCGCGGTCGCGTACCCATACTATCGAACCGTCTTCCTTTACCATGCGATGTTCGCTTTCATAGTATTTTCCGGTTATAAGCGCTTCGTTTACTTTTGTCATGGCGATTTCCATGTCGTCAGGATGGAGCCTGCCCGCGAAGAATTCGAAAGAATGTTCGAGCCTGGAGTCGTTTATTCCGAGTATATCGCACCAGCGCCTGTTATGATAAGTTTTACCGCTCGATATATCCCAGTCCCATATTCCTTCTCCTGTAATTTCAAAAGTTAATCTGAGCAGCTCTTCGTTTTCTAGAAGTTTATTTTCATATTTTTTCTTTTCGTCTATATCGACATGTACTCCTACGGCCCTGACAGGCTTATTTGAATTGTCCTTATAATAGCTTTTGCCTTTGCCGCGTATCCATTTATAAGAGCCGTCTTTGCATAAAAGCCTGAATTCGACTTCATAGGGCTTTCCTTCGGCAATACTTTTTTCTATGATGGGCATAACCAGGAGTTTATCACCGGGATGGAGCAGCCTGTCGAAAGTTTCAAAATTCATTGGCAGTTCGCCGTTTTGGTAACCGAGCATCGTATAATACACCGGGCTGAAATAGGTTTCGCCGGTGGTTAAATCCCAATCCCAGAAGCCGTGTTCGGTGACGTCGATAGCAAGTTCCTGCCGGCGCCGGCTTTTTACGAGCTCCTGTTCGTAGTTTTTTTTATCGGTGATATCGCTGTGAGAGCCAGCCATGCGGAACGGCCGTCCGTCGTTTCCTCTGATAGCTTCACCCTTAGCGAGTATCCAGCGCACAGAGCCGTCCTTATGTTTCATGCGGAATTCTATTTCGTACTTATCTATCTCGCCGTTTAAATATTTTTGTACATATGTGCTAACGCGGTCTATGTCTTTTTCGTAAACGAGTAAAACGAAACTTTCGAAGTCGTCTTTTAATTCGTGCGGTTCATAGCCGAGCATTTCCTTCCATCGGTTAGAAAGAAATAGTTTGCCGGTGCGTATATCCCAGTCCCAAATCCCCTCGTTAGCGCCTTTAACGGCAAGTTCGAACCGTTCTTTGAGTTTGAAAAGATTATTTTCCGATTCTTTTCGCCTGGTGATATCGATAAATACGGTTACAAAGTGTTCTTTTTCATAAGAGTAAACCTGGATTTTATACCATTTATTAAGCCTTTTGATGTACTGTTCGAATTCCATGACTTCGCCGGTCATAGCCACTTCACCATAGAGTGAAGCGCAGTCAAACCCGCTGCCCGCAAAATCGGAAATAATCTGAGACGCTCTGTGGTTTATGATATCATCGGCCTTAAGGCCGGCGATAGTTTCGAAGGCTTTATTAATCTCGATAAATTCGTAATCGACGGCTTCGCCTTTTTCATCGAGTATTATTCTGTTGTTAGCGCAGCCAAAAGGCGCGTTTCTGATAATGCGCTCATAGTGATGGCATTTCATAGTATTCATTTTATCAACCATCCGGATAATTTAATATTTTCAACCACCATTATACACTAACGCTATAATATTTTCAATAAAATTATAGTTAGCGTAAAGTTACGGTTGAAATAACGGCCGGTCTCATAAAACGTTTTTTGCCGTTTTAAATTATCTTACCGATGCGAAAGGGTCGAAAATGGCGTGTACGCGTCGGTTATAGCCGTATTTAGCGTCGCCGTATTTTTGGGCCGATCCGCCGTTCATGTATTTATATACCTGCTCTGCCGTCTGAAGATCGCTGCTGCGTACATTATCGGTGAATCGCGGAACGCCCTGCGCGTCTTTTCCGACGTAAACGATCCAGTGGTGCGCGTCGTTAACGGGATTATAGGCCGGATCGTAATCGTAATGAACTTTTACGTGAATAAGCATTCCAGGCAATAGTTTTCCGGCTTCGACGGCCGAGGGAAGCTGGTTTATGTAATAACCGCGGAGCCTTTTATCGGCAGGCCATATAGTCTGGGGTTGAGTGTAGGTTTTACCGGCATCGGGCGCTCCGGCTTCATGAGTTACCGTTCCTGCGAATTGAAGGCATTTATTTGGCGTCGTGTACCACTGAGTTCGCTTTGCGGCCTCTATGCCCTGAATTAATTCGGCCGGAATTTCAGGGCCGTTTATGCCGCCGTTTGCGGCTGGTTTTGATGAATTATCGCTGGTATCTGGAGCGTCACCATTTTGAGGCTGCGCCGTTTGACCGTTTTGCGCCTGAGGAGTGTCGCCGTTATTAACCACGTTTGAAGATGTATTCGTGTCGTTTTTATCTTTAACGCTTACGAGTGTAGTATGAACGTATGCCGTGCCGCCGCCGTATTTAATAATATACCAATCGCCTTCGCGGCCGGTTATTTCAACTTCCGTACCGAGCTTATATCCGTCTATGATTTCACCCCACGGGCTTTTACGGACGTTGAGCGAATATCTGGCGGTCGTCGTTCCAAAAGCCGGAAATTCGATGTCCAGTGCTATGATTTTTGGAGTTCCCGATTGGACGGTTACCAGCGAAGTATGAACGTATGCCGATGAGTTACCATATCTTATTTTATACCATTCACCGTCGCGGCCGAGAATATCGACTTTTGTATCGGGGTAAAAACCGTCTATGATTTCACCCCACGGACTTTTACGGACATTGAGCTTAAATTGCGCCGTAACGCGGCCGACTACCGGCCCGTCATCAGGCGGAGTGTAAGTAGCGGATATGGCGCCTGAATCGATGCCTGATGAAAGCGCTCCGATATCTGAAGCGGAAGCCGAAAGCGGCGCGTAAAAATATATAGATGATAATAATAACGATAGCATTAACTTTCGATGATCGTATATCATAGCTGACCTCCCGATACATTCTGGTAATTTAGTACTGTATAATAATACTATTAAGTTGGGTAATATGTTTCATTTAAAGTAAAAAAATATAATGCTGAAATTATACTTTGTTTTTTTATATTACTTGTGAACGCTGCATGAACAATTTATTTTTTTTCCGTTGCCGCCTTTAATGGTATAAGCGCCGCCGGCGGGGCATACGCATTTACCCTGCAATAAATCTTCTTCTATTAACATTTCGATATTCCATTCACGCGGTGTTCCGTATTCAATGTAATATTGTTCGCAGGCGCCCGTGATAGCGGTTATATTGCCGCGGCAAAACTTTACCGGATCGCTATTTTTCATAGATTTTTCATACAGTTTATTATAAATTTCTTCACTGCTGCCATGGACGCTGCATTTGGCTTTATAGCGAAGTTTATCGTCCTGCGTGATAGAATAAATTCCTTTTTCAGGGCATATAATAGGCTTTTCGTAAGAGGCATCACCGGCTTTTACAGCTTCAGCGGTCATTTCGTCGATTTCTTTCTGTGTAAGAATGATAGATTCTTTCACGCTGTCGAGCGTTTTATTTTCTTTAGAAAGCATTTCATCGAGTTTTTTACGGGAAATATTATCGAATGTTGCATCCGGTGAATATAAAATGCCGTTATTATCGATGGCGTTATTTATTCTTTTAATACGCCGCTGAATATCTATAAAATTTAAATAGTTTTTTCTATTGTTGAATTTAACTTTGGGCACCAATTTATTCATGTTATCATGGCAGGCGGTAAGCGCATCGCCTGCGTTTCCTGTTTTTACATCATCAGCCGAAAGCTCGGGCGGGTTTAATGAAAATAAAGATAGAATCAACATCGTTATCATGACTGGATATGCAATAACGCGCTTGAATATCAAAAAAATCATATATAATCCTCCAGTTTTTTTGATGAGTTAAAACTTATCCTCATAAGGAAATGCCGCGAATAATATTATAACTCCATCATTTTATTTAGCGTTTACTTTGAATACGTCGCCGAATTTTCCCGCGCAGAAGATAAAACTGCCTTCGGGCGCGTATATTTCTTTATTTTCGTCTATCGCGCTGTCAAATATGGGCGCTTCGCTTTTAACGACTATCAATCTTGCTTTCTCTGGTATTTCAAAATCGAGTATAGCGCCTTTTTCGAGTTTGAGCCATTCATTATAATTTTTTTGGCCTATAAAGACGCGGTTGATGCCGGCTGAAACTTTTTTAGCGCAGGATTCCTGCGACAGGAGGCAAAATCCCATTTGCGCCCATATTTCACCGTTGTTTTCAACGAGGTAAAGTTCCATTTGATCGCGGAATGCCGTAGCCGCGATACTCGCGAAATCGACGGCTTCGATTTTTTTAGCTCCGATGAATTCCACGTATCCGGGAAGGCCGTCTATTAAATTAGAGGTCATCGGCGTGGCAGTGCCATAGACTATATATGGTTTTAAATTTCTGAAAAGCCAG
Source organism: bacterium UBP16_UBA6123 (assembly GCA_002423385.1). Lineage (GTDB taxonomy): Bacteria > Muiribacteriota > UBA9980 > UBA9980 > UBA9980 > UBA9980. Next base: position 29,788 of record DIVV01000158.1, on the reverse strand, counting down.
GTTTTGCCGTTTAAATCAATCTTCATAGAAGGCGGATTAGTTACCGGCTCGAGTTTTTGAAATAATATTGAATCTACTTCATAATCGGCCATATTGCTGGTGATAACATATTTATCGCCATTTATTTCGGTAAGGTAGCATTTGATTTTATTTTCGTAATTATGAAAAAACTCTCCATCATAAATAAAAGTATAAAGAGGCTCAACGGCGTTTTTAGAAGCGCCGTCTTTTTTGGCAGCAGCCGTTTTTTTCGCCGTCGCTTCAGAAACGGGTACCGCCGGATAAATTGCGAATCCTTTCTTTTCGGCGTCGAATTTCAGCGTGAATATTTTAGTATTGTTAGTGTAATAGCCTTCATAAATAGCCGGAAATTCGGCGGGTATGGTTTTTGCTTCGGCGGGTTTTATGATCTCGGCGGTTTTAGGTTCGGCCAGTTTCCTGTCTTTGATAATGCCGTCGAGTATCGGCCTTGCAAGCGATTCGCCGGAGGCATTTCCCGATATTATAATTGAAACTACTATCCCTTCCGCCGGCACTACCTGCATACATGAAGAATTGTAGGTGGTATTGCCGCCTTTAGACATAACCTGAACGCCCTGTGGAGCGTAAGTAGCCAGATTAACGTATTCCCAGCCCATCTCCTGCATCATCTGCGGGCCTTTTAATTTATCGGAAAATTTTGTCGGCTGGGTTTTGCGCATCTCGGCGAGCGAGGCCTTCGAAAGTATATGGCGTCCGCCGTTGCAGAAGCTGTAGCCGAATCTGCAAAGATCTTCGGCGGTCGATGAAATGCCGCCTGCGCCGTAAACCATCATAACTTCATGCGGATGCTTTTTGCCGGAGGCGGTTTCATAGTAGAATGCGGCGTTAGCGGGTTGAAGCTCGCCGGTGCTCGCGCCGGAATTTTTCATGGCAAGAGGTTTGAATATGCGTTTATCGATGAAGTCCATAAATTTAACGCCCGAAACTTTTTCGACGAGGATTTCAGCCAGAGTGAAGCCGTCATTGCAGTACATCGACATGGCGCCGGGATCGTGTTTGAGATAGGCGCGTTTAAGGCAGTCTAAAAGAGTTTTATGCGTGTCGTCGTCTATTTCGTATCCGGTGGGCGTGCTTGTGCCCGGCATGCCGGATGAATGGTTAAATAGCATCCGCACGGTTATATTTTTGTGACGCGGGTCTTTCATCGTGAATTCAGGAAGGTATTTTACCAGCGGTTCGTCGAGATGAATTTTGCCGTCGTCAACAAGCATCATAACGGCTGCCGTGACGAACATTTTGCTTGTCGAGCCTATGTTGAACCTGGTGTATTTATTTACCATAGAGTTTTTTGCGCGCTCGGCAACGCCGAAAGATTCGCTGTAAACTATTTTTCCACGGTCTATAACGGCCGCTGACGCTCCGTTGCCGTGGCCGGTAGTAATGGCCTTCCACATGGTTTCACGGGCGGCCGTGATAGTGTTTTTATATTTTATATTTGCGGCGGCGGAGTTTTTAGCCGAATCAGAGGCGAGCGCCGTTGAATGAAGCGAAGCGGCTATAAAAATCGAAAGAACGAGGGCAAATAATTTCCTGAACATAATTTTAATCTCCTGTTTTTAATATTTTATTTTATGATTGTATCAAATTTTAATTTAGTATGAAGAGCGTCAAACGCTATTAATTCAGCTATTTCTTTGAATGTTTGTTCTGGCGCGCCCTGTAAATTAGACGCGCACATAGGCATCATGCAGATTATAGTTACGCCGGCTTCGGGGCTGCTCAGAGCGACTATGGTATATCCTGTTATCGCGCCGTTGTGGCCGAGGAAAGATCCCCACGACATTATTCCGAGTCCGTATCCGGATTCCGGATTTTTTTCGGAGCCGGCAAGTTTAAGCCGCTGAGCCTGCATTTCCTTCGACAGCAGACCTCCTTTGCTTAAAGATTCGATCCATATTTTAAGGTCGTCGAGATTAGATACGATAGCGCCTGCAAAATTAGGGCCTGACGGATCAAAGAGTGAAACGTCGAGGGTATCGTCGTAACCATGAAAATGCGCTCCTTCTATTTGCGGGCCTTCGGCGTAGTAAGTGTTTTTCATTCCGAGCGGAACGCAGATTCTTTTTTGCAACTCGTCGCTGAATTTATTTCTTGAAACTTTTTCTACGATAAGGCCGGCTATAAGGTAATTGGAATTAGAATACATAAACCCCGCGCCCGGTTCAAAATCGGCTTCGGTTTTAGCGACAATTTCAAGCAGCTCTTCGCCCGTCCATTTTTTTAAAGGTTCGCTTTTAACGTATTTATCGAATTCATCGATTACCGTATATGAACGGATTCCGCTTGTGTGATTGAGGATCTGGCTTATTTTTATTTTATCGGCGTTTTTTATTTTGGGAAAGAATTTAGAGAGTTTATCGTCGAGGCTTATTTTTTTTTCATCGGCGAGCATGAGCAGAAGTTCTGCCGTAAAGGTTTTTGTGACGCTCGCGATGCGGAAGCGGTCGGTAGCTTTGGCTTCTGTTGCGTTTTTTGGATCGGATTTTCCCCTTACGACGATCGCGTCGCCGTCCGGAGTCCATACGCCGAGTATAGCCGCGGGCGCTTTTCTTTCCGTGACGTGCTTATCGAGTATGGCTTCTATCTTTTTTTTAATATTTTCGTTCATCATCGCTTTTTTATCTTCTTTAATAGTTTCTTCACCGGCCGCCCGCGATAATCCGAAAGAACAAACAAGAGTCAACAGCGTTAAAGATAATACTAGCGATAATCTGTAAATTTTATTCATACTGCCTCCGTAATAATTTATTTTGGTTATGTATCCGTATCTGTTTATTTATTTTTTTATTACTGTGTGCGCTTTTACGCTTTTGATATGCGAACCCGGTATCAGCAGGTCGGCCGTTTCGTTAAAAGTATATTCAGTGGCTAATTTCAGGTAATCGGCGGTCATCGGGTACATACATATTATAGTTACGCCGGCGTTCGTGTCGCGAAACATTACTACACATCCGCCTTTTATCATGCCGCTGTGACCGTGAAAAGAGCCCCAGGCCATCATTCCAAGACCGTAACCGCTCATCGGGTAACCGTCTTCGACTATGAATTTAACGCTTTGTTCACGGAGTTCCTTTGAAATCAATCTGCCTTCGCTAAATGCTTCGGCCCATATTTTAAGGTCGCTGAGCGTGGAAACTATCGCGCCCGCGAAACCGGGGCCTGACGGATCGAATAGCGACACGTCGCGCGTATCTTCGTAGCCGTGGAAATGCGGGCCTTCAATCTCTGGAGTTACGGCGTAATAAGTGTCTTTAAGGCCGAGCGGGCCGCATATCTTCATTTTAAGTTCGTCTGAGTAATTATTTCCGGATACTTTTTCGATTATAAGGCCGGCCAGTAAATAATTTGAATTCGAATATTTGAATCCGGCGCCGGGTTCGAAGTCCGGCTCGGCGTTTTCAATCATTTTATATAATTCGTCGTTGGTCCACTTTTTTAAGGGTTCGGGTTTGACGAATTTATCGAATTCATTCATCGCCGTGTATGAAGGTATTCCGCTGGTGTGGTCGAGAAGCTGTCTTATAGTTATTTTATCGGCATTTTTGAAGTTTGGATAAAATTTTGATAGTTTGTCGTCGAGGCTTAAACTTTTTCTATCGACGAGCATTAAAAGCAGAGTGGCCGTGAAAGTTTTTGTGACGCTTGCTATGCGGAACCTGTCGGTAACTTTAGCGTCCGCGCCCGTTTGCAGATCGGATTTGCCTTTTACTATCACCATTTCGCCGTCCGGCGCCCATACGCCCATCAGGGCGGCCGGAGATTGAGTTTTAGCCATATATTTATCGACTATGGCTTCAATCTTTGTTCTGTTTTCAGCGGTTAAATAAATTTTATCGGCTTCAAGCGCCGAGCTATCTGAAAAAGCGCAGGAAATCGAACAGGAGATAAATGCGATCAGGGTAAAAACAAATAATGCCTTTTTAACTATTAATTCCATTATTCCATACTCCTTCGTCATTGAAAAATAATTATTATATTAAATGGAATATTAGCAAACTAAATCTTCAAAGTCAATAAATACTTTTAAGTTAAACCTATTTCAAATTTTACCATTTAATTTTCAATTGACAATTTTAATATATTGATGTAACATTCATTTTAATAAATTTAACGGAAGATAAATGGTGTTGTATTGAAAAAAAAATCCGTTTCGAACGGAAATGTTTTATTATTATACGTTAACCGGCTTGGTACCGGAAATCTATATCAAAGTACCGAACCGCTCGGTTTAAAAGCCCTGGCTGCCTTTATTGAAGAAAAAGGATATTCTTCTTACGTCTATTCCGGCCCGGTCCATGAAGCGGCAAAGATACTCACTGCCGATAAGCGGAAGCAGTTCGACGCCGTCGGGCTTTATTGCGATTTTGAAACGGTTTCTTCGGTCGAAAGTTTTTCGCGTTTCGTAAAGGAAAATACGGCTGCCAGAGTATTTATTGGCGGCCCTCAGGCCGTCGCGCTCGGTGAAGATTTTTTGAGAACGTCCCGCTGCGACGCCATAGTGCGGGGTGAAGGCGAGTATCCGCTTTTTGAGCTTCTCGAATTTTTTATACGCGGCCGCGGCAGGCTCGAAGATATCGCCGGGGCGAGTTATTTTGACGGCGCCGGTAATTTTGTGGAATTACCGCCGCGCCCGCCTATCGATAAACTCGATCTTCTGCCGTTAAGAAAAAGCGGTATTGACGGATTATCCCGTAAGAACGCCAGAAACTTTTCAATTCTTACCGGAAGAGGATGTCCTTTCAGATGCGCTTTTTGCTATGAAGGAAGCGTTTCCGGCGGCGTCCGGCTTCGCAGCGTGGAAAACTCTCTCGCCGAAATCAAACAGGAGCTTGAGTATAATCCGCAGATAAGGTATGTATGGTTCGCCGACGATACTTTTACGCTTAATCCGGCTCGTATGGAATTATTCAGTAAAGGTTTATCTAAATTAAGAAAAGATTATGATTTCGTCTGGTTTTGCGAGTGCCATCCGCGCGCCATGATTAAATGGCCAGACACTCTTTCGATGATGATAGAAGCCGGACTGGTCAGAATGCAGATAGGCATGGAATCCGGCGACGCCGGCATTATCGATTTATATAATAAACAGGCGACTTTAGAAGATATGGAAGCCCTGGCGCGGCTCGCTTATAAAATAGGCCTGCCGCAGCTTACAGGCAATATGATAATCGGCGGCGCGGCCGAATCGAAAACTACTTTTAACCGCACGGCTGCCTTCGCTAAAAAACTTATAGATATAGGCCCCGGAATGACCGATATAACTTCGACTTTTTATATTCCGCTTCCCGGAACGGCCATAACTATCGATCCGAAAAAATACGGTTTAAAAATTTTAGATCACGCTTCGATCACTTCTATAGGCGATATGGCGGTCGTTGAGACAAAAAAACTTTCGCGCGATCAAATAATTACGATGAGACGCGATTTTACCAGAAAGATATTACAGAAGATGACCGATGTTTATAAAAGCGGCTTAGTGCCGGTTAAAAGAATAATAGATGAATTTAAAATCAATAAAAATTATGGTCTCGAAAGCAACTGGTACAGGGTAGTATTTTCAACTGACCGCTTCATCGATAATTTTTATAAAAAATTATCGGCGGGCCGTTTTATTTATACGGGCGGCATGGCCCGTGAATCGCTGATAAAGCTTTATCCGCAATGCAGTATAGACGCCGCCGAAATGATAGATATTACGGGCGGATATCCCGTAATAGGCAAAAACGCGCTTTCACCTTTAGAATACGATCTGCTGTCGCTTTGCCGCGGCGATTTAACGCTTGGCGCCATAATAGATAAAACTTTCGGTGAATATCGCAAAAATTACTCTTCTAAAGATGAATTCAGCTCGATGGCATTAAATATAATGAAGGTTTTTGAAAAAAATTTATGGATAGGCTATTGCGAAACGCCGTACAGTGAGAATAAATCAGAAAATGCGAATATATTAGAACATACCGATCCTGTGTGTAATCATGAATTAAAGATACCTTCAAAACCGGGCGCCACGAGAGTCATTATCGAAATGGACGCCAGCGACGGTTTGGATGAATACCGCGCCGTTATCAAAACCTGCCGCGAGGCGGGAGCTAATGTAATAACAGGCAGGATAGCGCCGCAAAATTTTCGCGGTTCCGCTGAATCCGTCATGAAAAAAGCGGCCGACGCGCTCTTATTAATTGATATGTATCCAGGGGTATTTGAAGCGTATTATGATGACGCCTGTTTAAAAAACGCCGATTTTGACAGTCAGGGCGGGCGCGAAGAGCATGTAGCGGCCGCTCAGAAAATAAAATCGGATATTTTAAATAAAATGTTAAAAATTAAGGATTCAGGATTATTAAGTTATGAATCTATACTGTCTCACTTCAGGCTTTACGAAGATTATGGCGTTACTTCAATTTATTACGATAAAATATTTTCAGCGGACCCTTTGATTTATAATTATTTTACGATAATATCGCGCGGCGGCGCTCAAAGGTCAGCCGGAAAAAATTATAGTGAAATGCTTTCTTTCCGGCCGCAAAGAACTGTGGCTATATGGATGGCGATAGAGCTTGAAAAAGGATATCCGGCTTTCGGAAAGTATGTGCTTTCACCTTTAGAGTACGAGCTGCTTATTTACTGCACGGCTAAATCGACGCTTTGTGAAATTTATGAAATGCTGCATAAAAAATTCATGCGTTGTTTTAATGATATTAACGATTTAAAAAGTGCCGTAAACCGTATTCTTTCGGATTTTGAAAATAAATACTGGATATTGTTTTCTAAATTATAATTCGGTGTGTAAACCGTTCAATTAAACGGTGATAAAATAAAAATTTATGAGTTGAAATATTATGATTATTAATAAAGAAGAAAACAAAGCGCTGGATATATTACTCGTTAATTTGCACCGTGATTACTGCGGTTTTTTAAACGGCGGCCTGACCATAGGGCTTAATCTTCTCGCGGTTTTTTTAAGGGAACGCGGTTATAACGCCGGAATTCGCATGGGCCTTGCCTGCGCGGCTGACGAGCTTATGAAACCATCCGCGGACGGCGGAATTCCTAAAAGTATAGGTTTTTATTGTGATTATGAAAATGTCACGCTCGTGCGCGGGCTTTCGGCCGATATCAGTAAAAAATACGGTATTGCGGTATTTATAGGCGGCCCGCAGGCTTCGGAACTCGGCGCCGGATTTATCGAAGCAGCCCGCTGCGACGCCGTCGTGCGCGGTGAGGGAGAATACGCACTGCTCGAGCTTCTCGATTCAAAATTCAGAGGCGGAAAAAAATATAACGAGATTGACGGCATTTCTTATATAGACGCTGAAAAGGGGTTCATTAAAACGCCGGACAGGCCGCCCATAGAAGATCTCGATAAATTTCCGCATCCGGATTTCCGCCTTGAAAAAGGCCATGAAACCTGGAACAGCTTTCCGGTGATGACCGGAAGAGGCTGCCCTTTTTCATGCGCTTTCTGCCATGAAGGCGCCGGCGTGAAAAAAGTCCGATACAGAAGCGTAGAAAAAGTTCTCGACGAAATTAAAACTCATCTAACCCGCCATCCGCAGTGCAAATATTTATTTTTCATCGACGATACATTCACTCTAAATTCCAAAAGGGTTGCCGGTTTTTGCGACGGCCTGATAAAACTGCGCCGTGATTTCGATTTCGTATGGTTTTGCGAAGGCCACGTTCAAACCCTGGCAAGGGACCCCGAAATGCTCTACCGGATGTCGGAAGCGGGCCTGGCCAAACTGTTTATAGGCGTTGAATCGGGCTCGGATAAGGTGCTTTCATTATACCGCAAGCAGACTGATCGTGAAATGATAATTAAAGTGGTATCGGAGTGTGAAAAAGCCAATATAGCCCAGGTTGCCGGTAATATAATACTTGGCGGCCCCGTTGAAAGCCCCGCGACTATAGAAGAAAGCCTGAGCCTCGTTAAAGCGCTTTTAAGGGCGGCGCCGGGCAGATTCGATACGGCCGGTTTTTATTTCATACCCTATCCGGGCACCGCCATAACGCTCGATCCCGAAAAATTCGGAATGAAAACTATCTGTCGGCGCGAAAACCATTCGCTCGAAGATATACCGCTTTCGGAAACTGAATTGATGAATTTTGAAGATCTTCTCGCCGCGCGGCTCGAATTTAATAGATCCGTCCAGAAAGAAATGCGAAAAATGTATAGAGACGGCTGCGTAGCGCATGAAACTATAATTCAAAGTTACCGGCTCATGGTCGATTACGGCGTTTATTCGCGCTGGATAGCTCAGATTTATCCTGAAAATGCCGTTAAAAATAATTATTACACTCTCATAGCCGGCGGCGCGCTGAAGCGCTCCAATGAAATTGAACCCGGAGAACTTCCGGCATGGCGGCCGCAGAGAACTTTTGAAATATGGAACGGCGTTTCATTCGATGAAGGCTATCCTTCCGCCGGCGGGCGGGTTCTTTCGCCGCTGGAGTATGAGTTGCTTTTATTATGCTCGGCGAAGATAAAACTATCCGAAGTTATAGACGCGGCGTTTCAAAAATACGGCCGGCTTTTTGACTGCCGCGGCGAGTTTGAAATTAAAGCGGCCGCCATACTTTTGGAATTTGAAAATAACGGCTGGATGGCTTATTCGCGTTTTTAACCTGTGGCGTCAACCGGAAACGCCAGCTTATAAAATTTTAATTAAGGAATACATGAAATGACTATTGATATATTACTGATAAATGCCCGTCAGGACGCGCTCGGTGAAGGCGGCAGGGCTAAAGGCATAAATATAGGGCTCGCTCTTCTGGCGTCGTTTGTAAAAAATAACGGATATAGCGCCGGTATTTTTCGCGGATTTAGCTATCAGGTGACGGAACATGCCGAAACTATCATGCGCGCTGAAGGTTTTGGCTGCGCCGGTTTTTATTGCGATGATGAAAATTATATGCACATATCGCAAATAATTAAAAATTTTAAAAGCAAATGGAATGTGCCGGTTGTTGTCGGAGGCCCGCAGTCCGCTTTTCTCGGCCGGGAATTTTTGATTGAATCCGGTTGTGATGTAATAATCCGCGGCGAGGCTGAATATAGTCTCTTAGAAGTTCTCGCCCATTATAAGGGAAGCGGAAACCCGCTTTCGCAAATAGCGGGAATAGCCTTTTTAGACGCTTCGAAAAATTTTATAAAAACGCCGGACAGGCAGCCTATAGAGAATCTTGACGCGCTTCCGTTTCCGGACTACCTTATGGAAAAAAACAGCCTCGAATGGTACGGGTTTCCGGTTATGTCCGGGCGCGGCTGTCCCTATCGCTGCGCCTTTTGTCATGAAGGAAATCTCGGCGGTAAAATCCGCTTCAGGAGCGTCAAAAACGTTATAGACGAGATTAAATATCATTTCGACCGCCATCCGCGCGCGCGGCATATATTTTTTTCAGACGATACTTTTACGGCCGATCCCCGAAGAGTGGAGGCTTTATCCAAAGAGCTCGCCGCGCTGAGGAAGGAAAAAGATTTTATGTGGCACTGCATGGGCCACGTGCGGCCGATTAATAAAAATCCTGAAATGCTCGAAGCTATGGTTGAAGCGGGGCTTGCAAGGCTCTTTCTGGGCGTCGAATCGGGAAGCGACGAGGTCCTCGAAAAATACGGAAAGCGCTCGAGCGTCGAAATGATTGAATCCGTTATTACGAAAGCCGTCGCAGCAGGCGTTCCTCAAATATCGGGCAATATAATTCTGGGCGGCTGTATGGCGAGCGAAGAGATGATGAAAGAAGACCTTGCTTTTTCTGAAAAGCTCATGCGCATCGGGCCGGGAAAAGTTGAATTAAGCGGCGGTTTTTTGATGCCTTATCCCGGAACGGCTATCAGGCGGGATCCCGGCGCTTACGGGCTCAGCGTGCTTTTTAACAGGGAAAAACACGCCTTTACGGATATGCCGCTTACCGAAACTGAAAAAATGCCGTGGTCAAGGCTTACCAATGCGGGTTTCGATTTTAATATCAGCCTGTACTCGATTATGAAAAAGATGTATTTAAACGGCGAGATCGCCGCTGAAACTATTTTGCAAAATTATATATTAGGCGTTAAATACGGCCTCGGCTCGCTATGGCTTACCAGAATATTCGCGGCGAACCCGATCGACGACGTTTATTATAAAATGTTAGTTTCGGATATAATTCATGCTTCGAAGGGTATAACCGGCGACGAAATAAATTTATGGCATCCGCAGAGGGTTTTCGAAATTTACGGCACCGTAGAATACGCCGGCGGCGACGCTTTTATTTCAGGAAAAAAACTTTCGGCGCTTGAATATGAAATTCTGCTTTTGTGCAGCGGTAAAAATAGGCTTTCAAAGGTTTATACTGCCGCGCGCGAAAAATTTATAAGCGGTTATAACGATGAATCCGGTTTCGCCGAAACCTTTAAAACCGTCGTCGAAAAAATGGAAAGCCTTCACTGGATAGGTTATACGCGTTTTTAGGAGAATAAATAAATGAGCGATGCGCGCACGGCTCCGTATATAATACTTATTTACGCTCAACGGATAGTTTATGGAAGAAAATTCGAGCATCTCGGTAATCTTGGAATTTCCTGTCTGGCGGCATATCTTGAAGATAAAGGGCTGCGCGCGCGCGCCTTTACCGGTATAACTACCGACGCTGCCGATATCTTCGAATCCGAATTTCAAAAAACTACCGTAGCGGCCGCCGGATTTTACTGCGATTATGACAATCAGTCCTGCGTCGAAGAAATGAGCCGCTATTTTAAAAAGAAATACGGCGTTAAAATTATCGTCGGCGGCCCGCAGGCTATTAATCTAGGTGAAGAATTTATAAAAAAATCGGATTGCGATTTTATAGTCCGCGGCGACGGCGAGGCCGCGCTATTGGAGTTAATGGAATATATAGGCTTCGGCCGCGGCGGGCCCGAAAAAATAAAAGGCCTCGTATATATCGATGAGGGCGGCACATTCAGGGTAAACGAACCGCGCGAGCTTCCAGATGTGATAGATTCATACCCGCTTCCATCGGCTTCATTCGAGCTTGGAGGCAGAAAAAAATATAATTTATCAGTTATATCCGCCCGCGGCTGTCCGTTCCGTTGCGCTTTCTGCTATGAAGGCGGCAATACGAAAAAATTGAGGCTGCGCAGCATTGAAAAAGTCATCGACGAGATAAGGCGCGGCCTCGATGAAAACCCTGACGCTAACTATGTGTGGTTTGTAGATGACACTTTCACTTTAAATTATAAAAGAACTAGCGAATTTTGCGAGGCGCTTTCTAAATTAAGAAAAGAGCGGCATTTTGTATGGTTTTGCGAAGGCCACGCCGCGCTTCTTTCAAAAAATCCTGACCTGATCGAAATGATGGTGGAAGCCGGTATGGCGCGCATGCAGGTCGGAATGGAATCCGGCTGCCGTGAATCGCTCGAACGTTATGGCAAACAGATCACGCCGCGGGATATAGAAGAAGTGGTCCGTATATGTTACCGGGCCGGCTTAGGCCAGCTTGCAGGTAATTTTATAATGGGCGGAACTCACGAAACGCATGAAACGCTCGAACGGACGGCTTTATTCGTCGAGGGCCTTCATGATGCGGCGCCAGGTATGGTGGACATTTCAACGACCTTTATAATGCCGCTTCCCGGCACGGCTATTTCAAAATGCCCGCGCGATTTTGAAATGACTTTAATAGACCCCGGTTCATTTACGACTACTGAAGATTTTCCGGTTAATGAAACTAACGGGCTTTCAAGATTCGATATAAGCATGGCCGCGCGCAAATTTTTGTCGCGCTCGGCGGCGCGGATGTTTAAATTATATAAAGCCGGTGCGGTGCCGCGTGAAAGAATTAAAAAGCATTTCGAGCTTTCTTATAAATATGGACTTTCAAGCACATGGCACCGTTTTATTTATTCAAAAGACCTTTCAGTCAAGGAATATTACGAAATGATGATATTTTCGGGCGGCGTTCATTCTTCTTCGGTAGCGGCTGAAAATATAGATTCGTATTATCCATGCAGAACTTTTGATATTGCGCCGTCATGCGGCTATTTTAAAAAGCGCATGGTTATAGATGAAAATAAATTTATCGGATTAGAGCGTGAGCTTGTCGTTTTATGCGACGGCAGAACGTGTCTCGGCGCCATTATAGCCGCTATAGGGCAAAAGTATCGCGAAACTCCCGGCGCGGCTGAAAATGCACGCCGCATATTAAAAGAAATGGAAGAAAACTATCTCGTTATTTTTTTGTCGTAAAAAACCACGCCCCGTTTCACTATTAAGTGAGAATATCGGAGCGTGGCTAATTTAGCGGTCATTTTGCGACCTTCCTACTTTTTGGTAGTCTGGACTGCCGTGAAAGCGTAATCTACGCCGACTAACGAAAGACCACCTGCAACTTTCTCGAGTTCTTCATCGGAAAGCTGTCCGCTTTTGGAATGGGATTCCTTAAGCTCTTCAGTGGCTTTTTTGAACTCAGCTATAGAAACTTCATAACCGTGTTTTTTAGCTTTTACTAAAAACTCCGCTTCGTCTTTCGAATTTTTTAATTCGTTAGCTAAAGCATGATCGCTTTGAAGTTTTGCCAGAAGAGCTTTTGCATTGTTTGCCGTCATTTATATTCACCTCCTTTATTGTGAGGTATATATACTTGTGCTTATGCTTATACTTATACTTATACTTATTTTTATGTCCATATCGTATTTAAATTTATTATAATTATATGGTACCACATAGCTCAATATTATTCTATATTTTTTACGATATTTTTTTTACGGCAGTTTTATATTTTACAAAAAACCGTCCAGTAAAGCGAATCAAATTTTTTAAGCAATGCTAAAATTTGTTGCGCAAGCGAGTTTTTACCGTCGAATTTATCGCCGAATATATCATAGAGTCCGTTGATTACTTCACTTAAAATTAATTTGCCGCTGCTATGAAGTAAAAGTTCAAATTCGAGCGGCGAAAGAACGTAGCCGTCTATTTGAGGATAACCGTTTCTCATATCGACGATACGCCATATTTCAAATGTGCGCTGTGGGCGCCATTGCATTAATTCATCTTCAGGCGCGTCGGCCATCCGCACGGCCGCTCCCAGGGATATCAGTCTGAAATATTCGTCCAGAGCGGCTTTTCTTTTAAATACATCGAGATACCACATGCTGGTTACGCCGTATTCACGGGCGGCGGAGTATTGTGAAAGTATCGTTTCGTAAGTTATTTTATCTTCCTTTAAAAGCCGCTGCATAGTTTTTGATATGCTGCGGGCAGTTTTAACGCGGCTGGCGATAATATCTTCGGCGGAAAGCCCATCGACGGAGACCGGCGGATAGTCGTCAAAAGATTTCATTTCATTTTCAGCGGATATTTTCAGGCCGAAGGCGGCGGGGTCTTTTGAAATGGCGGTTCCGGGATATGGCCTTAAAAAGCCCGTGGTTATATCTATAACACCGGGGGCAATATTCAATAATTTTTCGGCGAAGGCTATTGTTTCATCCGTTGTTTTTTCACTTTCGAGCGGCCCGCCGATTATAAGATTGGTCGCGATCTGGGGTATTTTGCATTTGACGGCCTCGCGGACGACGAATTCGATCTCTTCGGGTGTCGTATTTTTTGCGTAAATATCGAGGATCTGCCGGCATCCGGATTCGATGCCTATCTGTAGTCTTAAAAGGCCGGCGTCCGCCATATATTTTAACATTTCAGGATGTTTTGCCAGTGTGCGGACGTGCGCTTCGCAATACCATACAATCTTTCTTTCTTTTCTTAATTTATTGAATTCATCGCAAAATTCAGCTACCCGTTGAGGGTTTAGCGTAAATGTGTCGTCCATTACGGTTATATATTTAAGGTCTTTATTTTTGTCGAGATTTGACTTGAGCTCCTCTACTACGCTTTTAATGCTTCTGAGCCTTACTTTTTTCTTGTGATTGCTCTGATAGCAAAATGCGCATGAAAACGGGCAGCCGCGGCCGGTAAACACGGTTCCGCCATATTGCCTGCAGCCTTCGACGGCGCGGTGATATGCCGGAAATGGCAGTGAGTCTAAGTTTTCGAACGGTTCTCTTTCGCCGGGCGTCTCGAGGCCGCCGTCTTTGCCGGCGCGGCAGACGCCTTTAATTTGAGCTATATCGCCTTTTGAATATATGATATAGTCGAGTAATTCAGGAAGCGTTTCTTCCGCCTCGCCTCTTACGATGTAATCACATTTTGATTCCGCTAAAAATTCGCTTCCAAGCGCGACGGCCTGCGGCCCGCCCGCTATAACGGCGACGCCGTCGTATTTATTTTTAACGAAGCGGCAAAGCTCTTCTACGGCCGTCTGATTCTGATAATCGCATGAAAAGCCGATTGCGCCGACATTTTTTTCTTTGATATTTGTTTCGATCACTTCCGGCGCGTCGCCGGCTAAGCCGTGAAAAACCCACGGATCGTAACCTTTATTTTCAAGAACCGCGGCCAGATAGAATAAGCCGAGACAGTCAAGCGCCCCCGCGTTCAAGCCATTGAGCGGTCTTTTTATATTTAATAAAAGAATTCCTTTTTTTAAGCTCACGGTTTTTTCCTTTCCAGTCCGGTTAAAAAGGCGCGTAGGCCAGCCAGTATTTCTTTTCGAATGTTTTTAATATATCCATGGCAGCGCTATTGAACTCTGTTTCGTCTTTAAAGAGCCGGCCGAATTTTTCTCTAACCTTATCAAGAACCTGCTTTAGATTCATTTTACCCGTCGAATACAGAAGCAGTTCGAATTCCAGCGGTGAGAGAATGTCTTTACCAATAGCGGGATAGCCTTCGGAAAAATTCACGTCATGCCACATTTCCATTATTCTCTGCGGCCGCCAGCCGTATATTTCGGCGCCGTCGATGTCGAGCGATCTTTTAACGGCGTTTCTCGCTATCAGCGTGTAGTAGCCGCGCAGGAACGGAACTACGTTGTAAATAGACATGTACCATACCGATTGCGCGCCGTAATTATAATCACGGAAGCAGTTTATTATGTTTTCATGCGGCACTTTGCCTTCTTTGAAAAGTTTCATCATAGTATTGAGAATGTGCTGTATAAGCTCGTTCTGCCCTGCCGCCACTTCTTCTCTGCTCAGGGCCCCTGTTTTAGTGACGGGAAAATCTGAAAACACCGTCAAACCAGCCGGATCGAGTATTTCAAGGCCGAATTTTTCGGGGCATTGCGTTATTTCGGTAGCCGGATAGGGCATCAGCGGGCTTATGCCAAGCACTATCACTCCGGGCGCGAGGTTCAGGAGTTTTTCGGCGAATTTTTTATTTTCTTCTATAATTTCGCGGCTTTCAAAAGGCCCGCCGGTGATAAAAAATCCTATCATCTGACGAACGCCTTCCGCCGCGGCCATTTTAACTACTTCTTCTATTTCGGCTGTCGTGGTCCTTTTGCCGTAAGTGTCTAAGACCATCTGCGAGCCCGATTCTATGCCGACCTGTATCTTTATCATTCCGGCGCGGGTCATTTCGGCGAGGATACCTGGATTTTTTAACAATTGCCTCATATGCCCTTCGCAAAACCATACAAAATCGCGTTTTTTTCTGAGTTCCGAAAGCCCCGCGCATAATTCGGAAACCCTTTCCCGCGACATTATCAGAGTGTCGTCGGCAAATGCGATATAATTCAGGGCGGGTTCGCTTGCCAGCAAGGATTCAATGTGGTCGAGGACCTTGCCGATGCTTTTCAGGCGTACTTTGCGCTTGAGCGAACCTTCATGGCAGAATGCGCATGAAAAAGGGCAGCCGCGGCCGGTTTGAACATATACGCTTTTGAATTCCGGTTTATTTATCCATTTGTGAAAGGCCGGAGGCGGAAGTTCGTCGAGGTTTTCGACCAGCGGCCCCGTTTCGTTTTTAACGAGCCGCCCGTTTTCGGCAAAAATAATTCCGGCGAGTTTTTTCCAGTCGCCCGCGCCGTTATAAAGACACTCTAAAAGCCCCAGAAGCGTGAGCTCGCCCTCGCCGTAAACGGCGGCAAGGCATTCGCAGCCGGAAATATATTTATGGTCGAATCCGCTTACCTGCGGCCCGCCCAGTATGACCGGTATTTTATACTGTCGTGAAATATGATGGCTCAATTCGAACACTTCAACGGTATTTTCATAATCACAGTAAAGGCCGACGGCTAATATTTTTGACTCTTTGACCTGTTCGGAGATTAGATCGAGCGCCCCGGACGGTTCGCCCTGAAAGACTAACGAGTCGTATCCCTTGCTTTCAAGATAACCCGCCAGATAAAGAATGCTCGGCGATTCGTTGATTATGCTCATCAGGTCGTAAGTGAACCTGTGAATGTTTAATAAAAGTATTTTGCCGTCCATAAGAGCTCTCCAGTCGTTAGTCGTTAGTCATTAGTAGCTGTTAGTCGCTAGTCGTTAGTAGTTAGTCATTAGTAGCTGTTAGTAGCCGGTTATTAGTTATTAGTTGTCAGTCGTTAGCCGTTTTAAAAATTAAATCAATTATCAGTTTAAAATCAATATTTTGTGAATACTATCCAGTTTTTTTTGTCGAATTCATTGAGTATTTCAATGATTTTGTTTTTAAATTCTTCAAAAGTGTCGAAAAATTTCTTGAATGCCGGATATAATATTTCAACAACTGCGCCGAGTTTTAATTTTCCGCTGCAGTGGAGTATTAATTGGTATTCAAGCGGCGAGAGCACGAATCCTGATATTTCCGGCACCATTTTACGCCACGCTATGGCGTTCCACAGGCTGAAAACCCTTAACGGCCGCCAGTCGTTGATCTGCGAATCTTCGATATCTCCCATCTTTTCGGCTGAACTGCCGGTAAGCAGGCTGTAGGTTCTATCGAAAAAAGGGCTCTTCGAATAGACGGCCCTGTGCCACACGCTCGAAATATTGTACTGCTGGCTCAGCCGGTAATGGCTCTTTATCGATTCATGCGCAACGCTGCCGGTTTCTAAAAGCTCTTTCATTCGCTTTATCAGTTTATTTGTAAGATTAAATTTAGCGGTCGAAATATCATATATATCAAGTTCTTTCGTTCTTGAAACGGGAAAATCGCCGGTAGAGGTAAGCGACGCCCGGTCATCGATTTCTATGCCGAACTCAGCGGGGCATTCGGTTATAGCCGCGCCCGGATATGGCGTAAATAGGGTGAATGAAATATCGAGCATACCGGGTGCAATGCAAAGCAGCCGGTCGATGAAATTCCAGGTTTCATCGAGTGTTTCGGCGGTTTCATAAGCCCCGCCGATTATGAAATTTCCGCAAAGCTGGGAGAGCCCGGCATCACGGCAGGCGCATACGACTTTTTCAATTTCGGCGAGATCGGTTTGTTTGCGGTACACTTCGATCAGGCGCGCCGAGCCGGTTTCTATGCCGATCTGCATGCGTACGAGTCCTGAATCGACCATGCGCTTAATTATTTCGGGCCATTTTGCGATAAGCCCCGGATGGGCTTCACAGAACCAGACAAAATCTCTTTCACGCCTTAATTTGGAAAGCTCGTCGCAAAATTCTTCGAGCCTTTCGCGGTTGAGAGTGAAAGTATCGTCTGCAAACCATAGATATTTTATATCGGGATTTTCGTCGAAGTTTTTCCTGATTTCGGCCATAACGTTACTAACGCTTCTTAGCCGCACTTTTTTAGACGAGCCGCCCATAAAGCAAAACGCGCAGCGGAACGGGCAGCCGCGGCCTGATAGAATCGAAATATTTGATTTAGGCCCGCTAAGGGAATACGCTTGTTTTTGATGGGGAAGCGAATCGAGATCCTGGATCGGTTCACGCTCTGCGGTAGAAAGTAATTCGCCTTTTTCATCTATAAAAGTAATGCCTTTAATATTTTTTAATTCGCCTTTTTTGTAAATAATTAATTCGAGAAGCTCGTGAAGAGTTTGTTCGCCTTCGCCGCGCGCCGCGGCGATAACTTTTGAGTTCATAAAAAAAGATTTATCGAGCGCCTGTGCCTGCGGGCCGCCCGCTATAACGGGTATCGAAAATTTTTCGGCGATAATGGCGCCAAAACTTTCTATAAGAGAGACATTTTCAAAATCGCAGTAAAAGCCGATCGCCGCAATTTTACGGCGTTTTGATTCCGATTCGATTAAATTCATAGCGTCGATTGAAGTGCCGGTAAAGACTCCGGGTTCATAACCTTTATCGTCTATGAAAGCGGCTAATGCCATAAGCCCCAGAGGTTCTACATATTCAAAAGCATCTTTAAAAAGCGGTCTTTGAATAAATAAAAGCAATACGAAGGGTTTGGTATTAGTTACGGCTGGATCGACGGCTTTTTTTAAGTTTAAATCATTCATATTATCTGTATTGTACTCACATCATATTGTTGCTTAATTTATACTGAATTCATAACTAAATTCGTATTAAATTATAAAAATATCAGGTATTAGTTAATATTTAATAAATAAATTATTGATATAGCATTGCCAGTGCGACAATATTAGTCGATTATAACATCTAAGCTAATAAAAGTCAAACAATCTATTAAATTATGTTAAAAACATCGATCGATCATCAATCAGCTAGAAATACGTCGTATGTTAACGATAGAATAAATCTTCAGCTTTTTCAAACTTTTTCGCCAGCCTTGAATTTTTTAGGAAAA
Organism: bacterium UBP16_UBA6123; assembly: GCA_002423385.1. Classification (GTDB taxonomy): domain Bacteria; phylum Muiribacteriota; class UBA9980; order UBA9980; family UBA9980; genus UBA9980. The sequence continues at coordinate 11,174 of DIVV01000158.1, read as the reverse complement.
TGTAATATAATGAATTTTACAAAGTTTAATAAAAAGGAGTGAAAAACTCAATGTCGTTACAAAAATGCAAACATTGGATATTATCCTTGTTTGTCCTGGCGCTATGCGCCATTTTGCCTCTCGCGCTTTCGGGTTGCGGCAGTGGTGGAGAAAGCGGCATAACGCCTTTAGATTATCTAAGCGACACAACAGGAAGGCCGATATATGATACCACTTATTACCTTCCGGCTCCGGCTTGTTCGCTCGTTTATTCGAACGGCGAAAGCGTTTACGAAGCGAAATATCTTGGTCAGTTCGCGGCGGCGGGCATGATGGCCTCGAAATTCGGGACCGCGGCCATTTATAATTTATATGGCAGCGGTACGGACGGAATTTACCTTTGCGGCAGCGAAAGCCAGGTATTCGGCGTGCCCGTTAAACTATGCAAAAATAAAGTCCAGCTTTATGACGAATGCACGTCCTGCGTCACGATAAACGGCAAAGCGACGCTGATTTCGTCGATGTTCATGGGAGGTGAAGCAATAACGACGGGCGCGGGAATGTTCAACACATTAAAGTTTGAAATGATATTCAGCGACGCGCAGACGGGCGGCGTGAATTACATTCGCACCATAAATCTCGCTCAAAATATCGGTATTATAGCTGATAAGGTCACAAATCAGGGCCAGACCAGCGTAACGACCCTCATTGCCGGCACCACCGAAACGGCGGTTTACACAAAACCGAAAAAGGAATGGGCGATCCTGATATATTCCTGCGGGCACAATTTTTCGAGTGACCTTTCGCCACACCTTTACAACCAGATCAAACAGTTCGATGGAACCGGAATCGGAGCTAACGCGCATGTCATCGCCCAGATCGCGCCGACCAACGCCGTCCTTGGCGGTAAAACGACAAGGTTTTCGCTCGAAAACGACAGGATGACGGCCGTAAAAACGATAATCGACCGGACGGTGGACACGGGAGCCACATCGGAAATAACAGGTTTTTACAACTGGGCTATCGACGCCTATCCGGCAAACCATTACGCGCTTTTTATATCAGGCCACGGATCGGGCGCGATAAGCGTGCTATATTCCGACGGCAGTGGCGGCCCCGCGGTAAGGTCGATCGCTTATGACGATGCGGCGAAAAATTCGCTGAAACTTTATGGGTTGTCCGAAACTTTCGGCAGCGTGACGTCAAAAATCGGGAAAAAGGCGGATATCATAGTCTTCGATTCGTGCGTCATGCAGATGCTGGAAGTCGCATACCAGATCAAGGATTACGCCGATTATTTCGTGGCTTCTCAGGCCGCTATGGCGGGCGAAGGAATCGACATGATCGAATTCGCGAAAAAATTCAACGCCAGCGCCGACCGCTCTTCACTTAACGTTTCAAAGATGCTCGTCGATGCCTGCATCGATTCGCCAAGAATAACGATTGCGAATTTGACGATGTCCGTCACCAGGCTTTCCATGTGCGATCAAATAAAGACACTCGTGGATTCATTCGCGGATGGCATCGGCGAAATAAAGAGCGATACTGACGCGGTGGCCTTTCTCATGGCCGTTTACGGCGCGCAAAGGTTCGGCCCGCTCGACAGCAACAACTACTCGAGTTGCTACATCGATCTTTTCGATTTCGCGATCAAGTTGAATAATTTCATAGACGCCGGGGCGGCTAAAACAGCGGCCCAGGCACTCATAAACGTTGAAACGTCGAAATCGTTCATTGTTTATAACAGGAGAAAAGGAGAATATTTCAAGGCTGCCGATGGAATATCGATCTTCATGCCGAAGCAATCTGGCGACTGGATCAATTCAAACTACACGCGCGAGCAGTACCGTCATTTCACTAATTTCGGACGCGACGGCAAATGGTACGATTTTCTCGACGAGTGGAGCAAAATACTTTCGGCAAATGGAATGTAATTTTTTATCAAATATATCAAAAAGGAGTTTTACAACATGCGCATTAAAAAAATATGTGTCCCTGTCATAATCTCTATTTCACTCTGTTTCGCCGTGATGTCTTTTTCCGGCTGTTTTATGGGTGACGAGGACAGCGTGGTCACATACGCCCCATCCGATGGAATAACCAGAGGTCTTGAAGGAATCGCTCTTTCCTCTGGAATATGGGCGGCAAAAACCGCAGGCACAAGCCTTTTCGGGGTCTGGGCGGAAAAAACAGGGGCAAAGCTCGTCCCTTCTATATTCGCGGACCCGACGGGCGCGAAACTTGACGAAGTATTATCGCAGATGGCCCAAATAAGTTCAAAGCTCGATAATCTAACATCGCAGATGGCCGGCATTCAAAAGCAGATAGGCGATCTTTCGGCAAGCCTGAAAGTGGACTTTTTGAACCTCGATACCAGCATCTCACAAAAATTGGGCAATACCGCTATCGCTGGAATCGACGTTCTGTGGAAAGATTATAATAACCTGATCATTAAGGTTGATGGGAACCATTCGCGCCAGGACGTTATCGCCAATTGCACCGCCGCGGTGTTTTTGAATTTCGCCATTAGCGTGGAACCGGGCGTGGGTAATCCCGATACTCGAAGATATATACAGGAGATCAATAATCTTCTAATAACCGACGGCTTGAGTTCGTATGGCAGCGGCGGTCTTTTAAAACTGTGGACCGATCAGGCGATAATAGGCTACATGAAGTCCGCCCGAACGGAAGCCGACCTCATAAACGCATATAACTATGTCGAATCTAATTTTCAGCAGGCCATGCTTTATGAGGCTAAGGGCGCAACGATGGTCATAACGGCCCTGCAGTCGATCGAAATAGTGGATTCCTCCAAACGGCCGACATCGGCGCAATACAGGATGGATTTCGACGCCATGCTCGCTGCGCAGGGCGCCGAGTTCCGCAAACATGCCGAACGGCTGGTCCTTAGCTGCGCTAATATCAAAACATCCACCGGTTCCGGTTTTCTGCCGGCCGGTTACGCCAGGGTTTTCGAGCGCGCCGATTATATTTATGCGATGCTCGCCGGACAGATGGACGCCAACGGCGTTCCGGTTTACGGACTTTACGGCCGCGTAATATCGCCCGTCGATCTTGCCGCCAGCGGCACGACCATAAATGCCGGGTCGCTGGGAACGCTCAACTTCAGCGAGAAGGCCACTTACGCTTCACAAACCGTCTCAGGCGGGGCGATCGTCGCGCAAAAAATAGACAGTTGGAAGACTGAATTCCTTCAAAATGTCACCGAGCCGGTAAGCACTTTGACTCTTTCCGATAACTGGCACGTTTACCGTTACTGGAAAAGGCCGCTCGCCGAAGGCAGCCAGGGCATCGTGAATATAGAGTTGAACAATAGCCTCAAAACAAGCATTCCGATAATTTATAGCAATCCGGCCATCGCGTCATACGACGAAGCCTCGTTCACTCCTTACACGGCCGCCACGAGCGGATCGCATCTTGTAAAATATGGCAGTTTCACTGTGCAGGCAGGGTTCGCCGGCAACTCGGTTTTCTTCGCGCTGCCAAAAGCCAGCCCGCAATCTTATGTGTGGTATCCTTTTCTGTGGACAGCTTCCGATAATGCGTATTCGAGAACTACTTCGCTTTTCGCCAGTTCGGATAACGGTCTGCCGAGCATGGGCAGTTCCGGCGAAAGTTACGATAACGGCGAAATGGTCAACGCCAAGCAATATCTGCAATCTTCGCTTCGAAAGATAATAAAGTGCGATAACGCCACGGTCACCGGAAAATTCCATATAGTAATCGACGCGAGCGGCTACAATAGATTTGATCATGGTGCGGATGGAAGTTATGATAATTTCATCGGATTGCAACTCAGTTCGTCCGACACGCCGACTTTTTCCAGCTCGACGTTTTATGAGGACGGTAAGCGGCTTCAGCGGTCGAGCGATGAGAGAGAACCGGCCATAGACTCGAATGTCGAGGGACCTCAGATCAATTTTTCGGAACAGGTTATCCGCGATATAAACATAACCATGACGCAGGGAAAATACTACAGGATCGCGCTTTATGCAAACATATACTGCAAAGCGTCCGGATATTTCACGAATAATAGGGGCTTCCGCAGTCACGGCACGGTTTTTGCATTAGGCTCGACCGGAAAGCTCAACCAGTGTTATTTTACGTTCCAGTAAAAAATGCGGCCTCGTTGCGGAGTTTTTTCAATAATTCGCCATAAACTTTCCAACGCCATCCGTTTGATAAAAAATTTAATCGGTACGATCGTCAGTAAATATGAACGAACCGGCAGAAACCGCCGGTTCGTTTCATAACGCTTTAAAATATTTTTGAAATGACGTTTTGGCGAAGATTTTGCCGACGTTTATAAAAAGTAAGTTTAGTAATAAATTTCATAGGTATAATAAAAGTCAGGTTATTATTTGTTATTAGTTATTTATAAATTCGTACACCGAGCCGATCATGCCGGCGTTGTTACCGCATCCGGCGGCGCATATCGTGGTTTTTTCAATGAATACCTTCGGAAGTGTGTCTGGCAGTTTCTTTTTTATTGCGTCGATAAAAATCTTTTGTTTAGATACTCCGCCGCCTATAACGATAAGTCCGGGATCGAACATGCAGATAATATTGGCGATGCCGGTACACAACTCTTCTATCCAGCTCATGAATATTTTATTATAAGCGGCTTCACCCGCATTAATATTATTGAATATGCTTACGCCGTCGATAGCGCCTGCCTCGCCTAATTCTTTTTTTACCATATTGATAAGCCCTTTCATAGAGGCGCGTTTTTCATAATATTCGCCGCGGCTTTTTTTATTGAAATATCCGACCTCTGCCGCCATAAAGTTCGAGCCTCTGAACAACTTTCCATCAATTATTATAGCGCCGCCGATGCTTGTGCCGACCGTCATGCAGAAAAAAGTATTTATGCCTCTGGCGGCGCCGACCCACAGTTCTGCGAGCGCCGCCGAATTAACGTCGTTATTAACTAATACTGGAAGTTTGAAATTTTTTTCAAGTCTTTGTCTTATATTGACTCCGGTGTAGCCCGGAAAATTATAATTAGCATAAACTATAGTTCCACTGGTACTATCGACGATTCCGGCAGTGCTTATGCCGATTCCTGATATCTCATCTTTACTTTTTAAAAGCGAATCGATTATTTCGCAAATTTTGTCCATAAGAGATGCTGCGCCTTTATGCGCTTCGGTGGGCGTTTCGAATCTGCTCGTCGCCTCGCCAGTTTCGCTCACCGTTCCATATTTTATAAAAGTGCCGCCTATATCAAGCGCCGCGAATTTTTTCATTATTTCTCCTGAAAATTTACTCTTAAATATTTGTTTACGTATTTATTCGAATTTGTGTTTTTATCTGCAACTTACTTTTTATTTATAATTTTTTATATGCTTTAATATCATTTTCTACTTTGTCCCACTCGATCACGTTAATATTAATTCCGTGTTTTTTCGAATACGCGGCTGCCGCGCCTGCCGTTTCGCCGAGCGACATGCATGTAGGCTGTATTCTCATCGACGCCTGCAGTATGAAAGTTGCCGAAATACAGCGGCCGGCGACGATGAGATTATCTATTTCGTCGGTAACGAGCGATCTGTAGGGAATTTCGTAGTATTCGCCTTTTGACAGGTAATCGCCGACTTTTTCGCCGTGGGCGTCGATGTACCATGCGGTTTTTGCCACCGCGTCATCGAATGTTCTTCTTTCGTAGTAATCTTTTTCGCTCATCTGATATTTTCCGATTATGCGGAATGACTCGCGCGCGCCTATCATTGAAGCTTCTCTGCTGATATATGCTTTTTCGAAACCCGGCATATTCTTAATTAAGAATTTAGCTATGCGATGTATCATCTTTCTTGCATATACTATCGCGCCGCTCAGATCGGCGGCGTTCGTAGCTTTGAATTTTACCGGTATTTCGGGGCAGTTCATCGACATGCAGCCGGTTTTTGCGGTGATAGTGAATGCCTGAAAATATTGGATATCATCGAGGGTGAGTTCGCCTCTTTCGTAGCCGGCGACGAAAATCGGTTCGAGCGCGTATTTTATTTGCCTGTGGCGCGCGAGCGCGATTTCGAAATACGGCGGTTTAGTGGCGCACCAGTTATCGTTTATAGTGCGCGTGTACTGATAGAGTCTGTCGAGGTCTATGCCGCCCATTTCGAAGCGGAAGCTCATCGGCTGGTTATTTCCGGTTTTTTCGTAGCCGCTTTCGGTCTTGACTCCCGATAGTCTCGATAGCGCGGCATCTCCCGTGCAGTCGATAAATATATCCGCTTTTATAGCTATTAAACCTTCTATGGTGTTTACTATAACATATTTAATCTTTTTATCAAGCGTCACGGCGTCTATCAGATCGGCGTTATATAATATTTTAACGCCGGCTTCCTCGAGCATTCCGTCATAAACGAAGGCGAGTTTTTCAGGATTGAACCATCCGAATTCAGTCACGCCGTCGTTCATTTCGATGCCTTCACCGCGCATTCTATCTTTGATCTCGGTTATTATCGGAGTATCGCTGCCTTCGGTGAAAGTGGGCATGAAAGGAAGCACCAGCGCCTGCGTCTGCGATCCGCCCGTCGTGACGCCTTTTTCGATAATAATAGTGTTTAATCCGCCGCGGGCGGCCGTAACGGCAGCCGGAACTCCAGCGGTGCCGCCGCCGCATACGCAGCAGTCCGCTTCGAATAATACGGGAATGTCTTTTTTTATATAATCGATGTAATTTATTGGCTTCATTGTCATACTTATCTCATGCCTTATTTATAATTTATTTATTCACTTATTTGCTAATTTACTTAATTATTCACTTATTTAGTATAAACTATTTTATTTGAACTGCATAAATTTTTAATTAACCATGAAAATTTTTCATACCGGATCAATTTATAAAAATGGTTATTGTCCGTTTAACTCTTCTAAAAACTCTATCAGCCTATCGCGTGTAACTTCGCCATTAGCGAGCAGGCAAAGATAATCGAGCATTTTAGGATGAAACGGCAGGTCTAAGAGCCGCATGCAAAAAATATGAGCAGCCGCTTCAGAGGCTTTCGATATAGATAATTTTCTTTTAAACCCGAAAATGTTAGTGCCTGTGACCGATGGCAGCATATCGGGCGTGTATTGGCTGTCGTTAAATTCGATCAGATGGTATAATTCATGGGCGATGTGTATGTCAATGATATCATCAATAGAAATTAAACGCGCATTATCGCCGGAATTAAAATTAAAATATATGAGGGCGTTGTATATATGATCGACAGAGAAATTCATTATATTGATGATTTTTTCATCGTAATAAATTTCGGCCCGGAAATGTCTGCCTGCGCGAGTATCGGAGCTGTCGATCAAATTGACGCTTACGCCTTTTGACCGGCAAATATCGGTCAAGCCGGGTTTTAATTTCCGGGTTGCACTTATTACTTTATCGGCCCTGCCCGACGCGATTTCAATTAAACGCTCGATATAGTTCCGTATTTCGCCGTCGGGTAGTTTTTTAAATTGCGCGTCTTCGCAAAGCTCAGCCAGAGACATATTTTCGGGTGTACAAAGCTCCATGATTCTTAAAACATCCATCGGAAACAACCTTATCGTTTCGTTTTTTATTTACTTTATTTAGTCACGACCACGGCTATATCTTCATCATCGCCGATGCGTTCCATTTCCATTTTAGCGACTGAAATTATCTGTGTTTTTTCCGCAAGGCCCGACAGATCCAACTGTTTTTCACCGTAGTAAACGTACACCAGCGGGAGTTTTCCGCCGGCGTCGCTATAATCGGTGTTTAAATCTATCAATGAACTTAGTTCATTGAGCAGGCCGGCTTTTTTAGTCACGGCCGCTTCGCCGGAATTTTTCTGGAGTCTTATGATTCCTTCTCTATCGATGACTCTTACCGGCATATATTTTTTAGTGAATATGAAGAATTTTTTTTCGATCTTAATTCCTCTGAATACGAGCCACTTTCCGGTGCCAGCGATGATCGAAACATCTTTTACGTCGATACTCATTGAATCGGCCGCTATTTTTTTCAAACTATTCTCATCGAGGTTTTTTTGTGAAAGATCGCGCGTTCTTAATTCGGCCGCGCCGGTGGCTATGGCTCTGAGTATATTAGCGCGCCGGTCAATTTCGACGGCTATTTCAACGGTATCCGCGTTCGCGCCGGATTTTACTATTCTGTCAAAAACTTCCCGCCTGATAGAGCTTATATCCGAGTCGTCAGGATTTAAAACCGTGCGTTCGACAACTTCTCTCACCATAGCCAGCGCGACGCCTATAGTCGATATGAACGGCGCATCTTTTGCGATACTCCATTTATATCCCATTTCTCCGGCAAGGTATGGCACGAGCACGCCGCCGCTTCCGCCGCCGCCGACCAGGCTTATTAAATTGGGGTTCAGCTCGTAATCTTTGACTAACTCTTCCACTATGGCGCGCACTTTTCCGGCGGCTATATTCATTACCTGCGCGGCGGCTTCTTCTAACGGGATTCCCAGAAATTTCGAGAATGTCTCCCACGCCTTGCGCGCGGCGTCTATATTGCCTTCGGCATAATCGCCTTTCGGCACCGCGCCCAGAACGTTTGCCGCGCCGGCGAGCGTCAGCGAAAAAATATTGCCGCCGCCGCATTCTATGACGGCGAATTCGGGCTCGTCATTGTCTTTAGGGGCGATAAGTTTGACTACCGGCTCATTTATATCACAAGCCGCGGCGAAGGCTTCATAGCGCATTCCGGCTATATGCGCGCTTCTCGGCCCGACGTCCGCTATTTTTCCATTTTTGACTTTTATCATGCTGCCGCCGGCGATGCCGAGCGTTCTTACGTCCAGCGAGTTCAGATAGGTTTTATGTCCGCCTACTCTGGCGTATTTGATCATTACCCTGCCGTTTTTAATAACTGAAATATCCGTCGATGTGCCGCCGGCCTCGAAGAAAATGCCGTCCGACACGCGTTCATACATGAGCGCGCCCGCGACGCCCGCCGCGAGTCCGGAAAGCATGGTGAGTATAGGACGCTTTCTGACCTCATTAACCGTCATAACGCCGCCGTCACAGCGCATTATCATAAGTTCCGCGCCGATTCCGGAGCGCTTTACGCAGCTTTCGGTCATATCGGCCGTTTTCATCATCTTAGGTATCAGGCTCGCGTTTATAACGGCCGTGCGCGTCCTGATTTTAAGCCCGTAAAGCTGCGATACTTCGTGGCCGCCCGTGGCGTATAAACCCTTATCTATGGCCATTTTCATTATCGCGCATTCGTTTTGCGCGTCATCGACGCTAAAGGCTTCCGAGGCGACTACCACTTCGATGTCTTTACTTATAAATTCATCTAAGATTGCATTTATTTCGTCTTTTTTCGATTCAGCGTTGTCCGTTTCGATATACCTGTGAACGGTTCTTAAATATTTACCTTCAGCCAGCTCGATATCGCCGGTATCGGTATCGCTTTTTACTTTGAACGATTCGATTCCGCTTCCCATGGCGATTATACCGGCGCCGGCGACGTCGCCTTCCAAAAGGGCGTTAGTGGCCTGAGTCGTGCCGTGTGCGATAAATATGACTTCCTGCGCGGGGATATTATTGCGCGTGAGTAATTTTTCGATAATATCGACTATGCCCTTAGCTATTCCCTCGCCGGATTCGTGCGTGGTGAGGATCTTTTCTTTCGCTATTATTTGATAAGTCGCATCATCGATAGCGACGGCGTCAGTGAAGGTGCCGCCGACATCTATTCCTATTCTGACTCTTCTTTGCGTCATATTAATAAGTATCCTATAAAGTTACGTGTTAGAAATTAATTTTGATTATCTGATAAGGCCCTTGTTGCATGAAAAATTGAATAATATGAGCAATTTAATGATTTTAAATAAATGGCATTTTGAAATAACAGCTTTGAAGTGTTAAGTTCTTCTTTTGCCCTTTCGAGTCTATATTTTGATAAAGCAACAATTTCTTCACGCTGCATACAATTCTATTCCTTCATTTTCAATGTTTTTAAATAAAAATTGTCTGTGAATATTTTTATTGTATTCTTGCTCGTTTTCAAGCATTATTGACGGTAAAATTGAATATTTAATGGTTAAATCAAGCGCTATTTTTGTAACATCATGTTTATATTGCCTCAGGCTGTCGTGTTTTATTAAAACCATAATATCTAAATCAGATTCGCTATCATAATTGCCTTTAGCATATGACCCAAATAAAATGATTTTTTTTAAATCATCTTTAAATAAATTTTTCAGGCAGTTTTCAAGCTCTGAAAGTAAATTTTTTACGCTATTGTCGTTAATATTTAATTCTTTAGTCATATATTTTCCTTATTTTTGTTGCCAGAGCGGCATAGTCTTTATTTTTACATTCATCTTTCATTTTTATAAGTCACCACATGTCACGTAGCCATTATCAGAAGGATAAGGATTTGTCCAGCCGGTTGCTCCTGATACATAGTGAATTTTGAAATCTGTCGCACATCCATCAAATACCGCACTTCCTATCGGCGGCGCATTACCCAGAAAGTTAGCTACAGCCAGGTTACTGCAACCATTAAATGCGAAAGAATTAATGCTTGTTACGCTATTTGGAATTGTAATGCTCGAAAGGCCGCTGCAACCCAAAAATGCGGCAAATCCAATGCTTGTTACGTTATTTGGAATTGTAATGCTCGTAAGTCCAGTGCAACCTTTAAATGCGTGAGTGTCAATGCTTGTTACACTGTTTGGAATTGTAATGCTCGTAAGTCCAGTGCAACCATAAAACACACTAAATTTTATGGTTATTACGCCGGTGCCAATTGAAACGCTCGTGAGTCCAGTGCAACTATGAAATGCGGAATCTCTAATGCTTGTTACGCTATTTGGAATTGTAATGCTCGAAAGTCCAGTGCAACCATGAAATGCGGAATCTCCAATGCTTGTTACGTTATTTGGAATTGTAATGCTCGTAAGTCCAGTGCAACTATGAAATGCGGAATTTTCTATACTTGTTACAGGTATACCACTTACGTTGTCGAGTATTGTAGCCGCGCCCGTACCGCTAAATGCGGTTACAGCCATGCTGCCGCCGCCATATGTATAAGTAATTGAATTAACTATGGTTGTAGAATTAACTACTTTATAAGTTTTGCCATTTGTTAAACCTGTGATTTCAGTTCCTGTTAATGCGGCAGCATTTGAATTTTCGTCTCCCAATATTCCGCCTGCCGTCACGCCATATAC
>DIVV01000038.1 GCA_002423385.1 bacterium UBP16_UBA6123 | reverse complement strand
GCTATCGACACCCCCCGAAAAAGCGCCAGGCAATTTGCCGAAAGAGGGAGGGGTGAAGGGGAGGGAGAAAGGGTTGCTAACCTTTTCTCCCTCCCCTTCAAAAAATAATTTTGATAAAACCTTATTTTTATCCATACAAAATTGACAACTCTGCCCTTTTAATGTATAATAAACGAATCGAAATAACCGCAAGTAACGAATTGAACGAATTGAATGTCATTTATTATATAAGGAGCGTATTTATGCGTCGTTTATCTTTTATTCTGGCCCTTATGGTTATAGTTTTTAATTTCACCGCTTTATTCGCCGCCGAAGAAGCCGGCAATTTAAACGTTAAATCAACGCTACGGCACATGCTCTTAGATATAAGCAAACTCGAGCGCGGCGAGCTTTCAGATTTTAAAACCGATAAAAATATGGTCTGGTGGTGCGAATTAGACAATGATTTTTTCATATCGTATCAGGCTGGCAGCAGACCGCGTATTCCCGCTCAGGCGGCCGTTAAAAACGAAATATTGACCGAAAGTAAAATGAGCGAACCTATGCTTGCAATTAAGCGCGGATTAGATTCACCGCTCGATGAATTCTCAGCGGATATCAATATAATATACGAAACCGGTCCTTATGTTATATTCCAGGCGCCTCACGATATTTTAAATAAAATATCGAAAAAAGAAAGCAATCACTTCAAACTCGAATCGTTAAAGCAAAATATACGCGTGGCGGTTAATTCCAGATATTTAGATATACCCGAAGTTAAAAATGCAGACACTGTAAGCGTCAATCTTAAAAGAATGACCGGTTATATAAAAACATTCGAAAATTTTAAAACCAGATATTCATATTCGCAGGGCTACCTTGACGCCGCTAATTTCGCAATAGGCGAGTTCAAAAAAATGGGATTTGACGCTAATCTCGTCGAATACCTCGACGGCGGCAAAAAACAATATAATGTGGTCGCGCAGAAAAAAGCGCCCGCAGCGGGCGGCGTAAATGATAACGACGGTAAATTTTATGTAGTAGGCGGCCATCTCGATTCAATGTCGCCGAACCCGTCAATAGAGGCGCCCGGCGCCGACGATAACGCCAGCGGCTCGGCAGGCGCTATGGAAGTAGCCAATATAATATCGAAATACCCTTTCGCTCATAAAGTCAGATTCGTTCTTTTCGCCGGCGAAGAGCTCGGTTTACGCGGAAGCAAAGCATATGTCAGTCAGCTTAAAGCGAGCGGAGAAATAACGAAGGTGCTTGGTATGGTCAACCTCGATATGATAGGCTTCGACAGAGTGCCGCCTATATCATCGCTGTGGCAGACGCGCCAGACCTTCGATCCTTTTGTTTCAAACTTTCTCGCGGTAGCCAAACAGGCCGCTAAATTAAAAATAACCATGTCTTACAACGTATGGGGCAGCGACCACGTTTCATTTATTAACGCCGGCGTTCCCGCTTTTTTATTCATCGAAGACGAATACGGCGCCAATCCTAATTATCATAAAATAACCGACCGGCTCGAATTTATAAATCCCGAAATGCTCGAAGAATTCGTCAGAATAACCGCGCAGGGGCTCGTTAATATACTTTCGGCCGAAACGCAGCCGCAGAAATAATTTTAAAATAAATATAAATATCACATTCGATATCAAGGAGATTAAATTGAGTATTAAATTACTTAACGTGGGTTTTGGAAATATAGTTCTGGCTAACAGGATCGTGGCTATAGTGAGTCCCGACTCCGCGCCGATGAAACGTCTCAAAGAAGATGCGCGCGAGCGCGGAATGCTTATAGACGCCACTCACGGAAGACGCACGCGGGCTATTATAGTAACCGACTCGAACCATGTGGTCCTTTCGGCGGTGCAGCCGGAAACTTCCGCCGGACGCCTTTTAGATAAAGAAGTTAAATTCGAAAAAGAAGAAGCGTTTGAAGAGGAACCTCAGCAGGATGACGAAACCGGTAATAACGACGGAGAAGATGAATAGTATGGCGGGACTTTATGTAATATCCGGCCCCTCAGGCGTCGGTAAAAGCACTATCGCGCACGCGATACTCGATAAATTCAAAGACACTATGACCTATTCAATATCCATGACGACGCGTCCTATACGCTACGGCGAGGTTGAAGGCCGCGAATATATCTTCACCACCGTCGAAAAATTCGAAAAGTTAATATCGCAAAACGCTTTTATAGAACACGCTAAAGTGCATGATAATTATTACGGCACGCTTCGTGAGCAAATCGAAAATGCCCTCGCTAAAGGCATTAACATCCTCTTAGATATCGACACGCGCGGAGCGCGCAATATTAAAGATAATTATGCGGACGCCGTTTTAATATTCATAGCGCCGCCTTCAATCGAAGAGCTCAAGCAGCGGCTGTTCAAACGCCATACCGACTCGGAAGAAGTTATTGAAAAGCGTATCCACAACGCCATTAAAGAAATAGAAATGTCATCAAGTTACGATTACATAGTCAATAATATAGACCTGGATCAGGCCGTCGGCAAATGTGAAGAAATAATCGAAAACAACATGAAAAAATAATGATTAACCTATTCGACTACTTTATTACTTAATTAATAAATTAAATAATAACTAATAACTAATAACTAATGACTAATGACTAATAACTGAATAGCTGGTGATTTTAATTTTAAAAATAGTGCTCTGTGTTTCTTCATCTATAGCGGCTTATAAATCGCTGGACCTGGTTTCCAAATTAAAACAGGCGGGCCACGAGGTAATAACCGCAATGACGCCTAACGCTCAAAAAATAGTTTCAGCGGCCGCCTTCAAATCGCTTTCACGAAACGAGGTCATCACCGATTTGTTTTCAGATAACGCCGTCATAGCGCATATAGCGCTTACCGACTGGTGCGATATTCTCGTAGCGGCGCCCGCCACTTATAACCTGATATCCAAAATAGCCTGCGGCATAGCCGACGACGCGGTGACAACCATCGTGGCCGCGTGCAAAAAACCCGTCGTTATTGCGCCGGCTATGAACACTAATATGTACGATAATCCCATTTTTATAGATAATTTAAATAAATTAAGAAAATTAGATAATTATAATATAATAGAACCGGCTGAAGGCTATCTGGCATGCGGCGCGATTGGCCGCGGCCGTATGGCGCCCGTCGAAGATATTATAGCCTTCATCGAAAAAACCGCGACTGAAAATATTAAAACGCCGGTTAAAAAAAACGGGCCGCTGTATAATAAAAATATAGTGATAACGGCCGGACCCACGCGCGAATTCATCGACAGCGTGAGATTTTTAAGCAATCCTTCCAGCGGGCGCATGGGTTATGCGGTCGCGGAAGCGGCTATTAAAGCCGGAGCACGCGTCACTTTAATAAGCGGGCCGGTCGATATCAAGCCGCCGGATGGCGTCGATAAATTATTAAAAGTAATCTCCACCGAAGATATGCTCGAGGCCGTCATCGATAACTTTAAAGCCGCCGATATTTTAATATCCGCCGCGGCGCCCTGCGATTTTACATTCAGCGAAAAATTATCGAAAAAAGCGGCTAAATTAGATATTATCAATAACGATAAATTAAAATTGAACGCGGCGCCCGATATATTAAAAGCGGCGGCTAAAATCAAAAAGAATCAGATAATAGTCGGCTTCGCGGCTGAAGACAACAATCATTTAGCCAACGCGGTTAAAAAAATGAAGGCAAAATCCATGGATATGATCGTATTAAACGACGTTTCATCCACTGAAACGGGATTTGCCTCCGAATATAATAAAATCACCATCATTAAAAAAGGCGCGGAAAACGAACCCGCCGATTATGATAAAGCCTCGAAAATCGAATGCGCCCGCATCATTTTAGATAATATATCCGCGATGATGACATCTAAAAATAATAAACGGAAAGGCCGTTAAGTAATAATGTATTGTAAAGTAGCCGTTCCGATCCCCGTCGATCAGTTCTACACCTATAAAATCCCCGATAAATACAATGGTTTGATATCGCGCGGCAGCCGCGTTTACGTTACGATGAAAAACCAGTCCGAACCCGTCGCTGCATACGTTATTGAATGCTGTGAAACCTGCGATTACGACCCGGCATTAGTCAAGCCTTTATACGATATTATAGAAGGCGCGCCGCTGCCCGAAGATTTAATGCAGCTATCGACGGCTATTTGCAATAAATACTTATGCGCGCCAGGAATGGCGCTCGAGCTTATATTTCCGCCGTCGCTTCTATATCACGCTGAAAAAGTGGAATTATATTTCGACTTCAACCGTAAAGCGGACGTATTCGAAGTCGTAAAAGACGCCTCGCTGACTAAAAATGAAAGGCTGATTATTCAGTTTTTATATAACCACGGCGCAGCCGACCTTAAAACGATCGAAAAATGCCTGCTGTCAACGCGCGCTACAATTAAAAATTCCGTCAATAAACTTATTAATTTAAAATATGCCTCTAAATCGGTTAATCCTCAAAAATTCGAATACGATAAAGCCGGGCCGCTCGTATATAACCTGGGCGACGAGCGCGACATCGAATTTACCGACGAACAGAAAGCCGCTATTAAAAATGTCATCTACTACGTCAATAAAGGTGAATATCATGAAAGTTTAATATTCGGCGTTACAGGCTCCGGTAAAACCGAAGTATATATCGAAATTATAAAAGAAGTTTTAGCGGCCGGCCGCCAGGCCATAGTTTTAGTGCCGGAAATCGCTCTCACCGAGCATTTAAAGCACCGCTACCAGAAAGCCTTCGGCGACAAACTCGCCATCTGGCACTCGCAGGTCACTAAAACTCAAAAAGACGCCATATACTCCCGCATAGCCGACGGCAGCGTTAAAATATTATTAGGCGCGCGCTCCGCAATATTCGCGCCTTTTGAGCAGCCAGGCTGCATTATAATCGACGAAGAGCACGACTCTTCGTATAAACAGGATTCCGCCATTAAATACGACGCGAGAGAAGTAGCCAGAATGCGCGTTAAAATTAACGGCGGCGTTTTAGTGTCGGGCACCGCCACGCCTTCGATCGAAACTTACTATTCGGTTATAAATGAAAAATCCGACGATAATTATCCGGCGCTTATCAAACTTGAAAAGCGCGTCGAAAACAGGCCGATGCCTTCCTGTCACATAGTGGATATGGGCCGCGAATTTACCGAAAATAAAAATAAATCGATCTTTTCCGCGCTGCTTACCGAAAAAATAAACGACAGGCTTTTAAAACATCAGCAGAGTCTTTTATTTTTAAACAGGCGCGGCCACAGCACATTCGTTTTATGCCGCGCGTGCGGACACGTGGTTAAATGCGACGACTGCGACGTTTCGATGACCTTTCACATGCTCGAACAGAAACTTTTATGCCACTACTGCGCCGCCACAAAAAAAGTGCCGGTTAAATGCCCCGCGTGCGAAAGCCAGTATATAAGATTTTTCGGCGCCGGCACTGAAAAGGTGGAAGAGGAGTTCCGAATTAAATTTCCGCAGGCGCGCGTAGCCCGCCTCGATTCAGATATTCTTACCAATAAAAAAATAAGCGCTAAGATACTCGAAGATTTTTCTAAGAAAAAAATCGACGTGCTTATCGGCACTCAAATGATCGCCAAAGGATTCGATTTTCATAATATTACCTTAGTCGGCGTCATTTCAGCCGACACCATGCTCAATATGCCCGATATGTTCGCTTCGGAACGCACTTTTCAAATATTATGCCAGGTCATAGGCCGCACCGGACGCGGCGAAATAGAAGGCGAATGCGTCATTCAAACCTATAACCCGGATAATTACGCCGTTACCTGCGCCGCGGTGAGCGATTTTACTTCTTTTTACAACAGCGAAACACAAATCAGGCGCGGCCTTTTTTATCCGCCTTTTAGTAAAATGGTTAAAATAAGCTTCGCCCACGGCGAAGAAACACTTATATTAGAAACCGCCAATAAAATAATAAGCGAAATAAACGAACGCATTAAAAGTTTAAACGCCGGCTCTAAAATCAGGCTCACCGGACCCGCTCCGTCACTTGTAGCTAAAATACAAAACATATACAGATATAACATTTTCATATACGCCGATTCTGAAGACATTATAAGAGAAAGCCTTTTAGATATACTTAAAAAATATAGTTTTACAAATAAAAAACAATGTGTTAAAATATCGGTGGACGTTTCGCCCAATAACACATTTTAATTAGTTAACTCAAATAGTCCTGTAAATTCATGAGGTGATTATTGTGACCATACTGCCAATATATATATGCACCGATAAAGTGCTGAGGCAAAAAGCGAATGATTGCTCGAAACCATTTTCGCAGTATAAACAGCTCGCTGAAAATATGATACAAACCATGTATAAAGCGCCGGGGATAGGCCTCGCCGCGCCGCAGATAGGAATATCGCTCAGACTCGTCGTTTACGACGCGGGAAATGGAGCCGTGGTCCTTATCAATCCCGAAATAATATCGCGCAGCGAACAGCTCAGTTCATACGAAGAAGGCTGTCTTTCGGTGCCCGATATCACGGCCGAAATTATCAGGCCGGCTTCGATTAAATTCCGCGCATACGGCATTGACGGCTATAAATTCGAAAAAGAAGCCTCAGGCCTCGAAGCGCGCGTAGTTCAGCACGAATGCGATCATCTCGAAGGCGTCCTTTTTATAGATAAACTTCAGGCAAAAGATAAATTATTAATCGAAAAACAACTTAAAAAAGCCGGATTGAAAGCCGCGGTGCAAAAAGCGTAATGAAGATTTTTTTTCTGGGCACTCCTGATTTCGCCGTGCCGCCGTTAAAAGCGCTTGCCGCCCTTGCGGGCCACAGCGTATGCGGCGTAATAACTAATCCCGACCAGCCTTCAGGCAGGCAACTGAAGCTGAAGCCGCCGCCGGTAAAAACGGCCGCGCTCGAGCTTGGAATTCCGGTTTATCAGCCCGAAAAATTCAACACCGACGAAACTCTCGATATCTTAAAAGCCTCCGGAGCCGATTTATTAGCCGTGGTGGCCTATGGTAAAATTATCGGCGATAAAATTCTGGCCGAGTTCAAAGACCGCGTTATAAACCTTCACCCGTCGCTTCTTCCAAAATACAGAGGCGTAGCGCCTTACCAGTGGGCGCTTATCAACGGCGAAACGGTCACGGGCGTCAGTATTATCTATTTAATCAAACAACTCGACGCCGGCGATATCATATTGCAGCAAAAATACGATATCAAAACCGAAGATAACGCTAAAACCCTCCATGACACGCTTTGTTTAATGGGCGCAGATCTTTTATGCGAAGCCGCGACCGCTATAGCCGGTAATAAAGCCGCTCGCATCGCGCAGGATGAAAGTTCGGCCACTTACTATAAAAAAATCGATAAGGCTATGGGTAAAATAGACTGGAGCCTTAGCGCCGAAACAATTTCAAACCTTGTCCGGGGCCTGTATTTCTGGCCGTCAGCCTACACTTTTATAAATTCGGATATGATTAAAATCCACGAAGCAAGCCCTGCGCCAGAATATCATAATCATAATTCCGCTCCAGGAACAGTTATTAGCGCCTGCGAAAAAAACGGGCTTATAATCGCCTGCGGCCATAACACAGCTCTTAAAATCAAAACCCTCCAGTTAGCCTCACGTAATATACAAAGCTATGACTCTTTTTTAAGAGGAAATAAAATTAGCCGCGACATTATATTAAATTAATTTAAATATCAGCCGATATAAAACTTGAGTTGTTTTAGTTTTATTTTTTGAAACTGACAACTTATATAGTGAACGTTTTATAATGAGGTTGTAATTTATGATTAATGCCCGGGAATGCGCAATACGCATACTGTATCAGGTCGAAACACAGCTCGCTTACTCTAATATCGTAATCGACGATATCATCCAGAAGAACGTGTTTAACACGCTCGACAAAAACTTCGCGATTCAATTGGTTTACGGAGTAATACGCCACCAGAACACCCTCGATTACATTATCCTTCAATTCATCGAGCATAAGGAAAAATTCACCAGGCTTAATAAATGGCTGCTTTTAGCCCTCAGGCTCGGCGTTTACCAGATCATTTATTTAGATAAAGTGCCTAATTACAGCGCCGTTGACGAATCGGTCAAATTAGCCAAATCGTACGGCCCGGTCGGTTCATCCAGTTTCGTTAACGCCGTGCTCAGAAATGTGTGCGAACACTCTGAACGGCTGATTAAATTCGAAAACGAAGCCGAAAACGTTAAGCTCGCACTGCATCTGTCGCACCCTGTATGGCTCATAGAACGCCTGACGGCGCAGTTCGGCAAACTTAACGCCATTAAAATATGCGAAGCTAACAATAACGCGCCGAGAATTTCGATACGCGTTAATACGCTCAAAACGACTACCGAAGCGATGATGACGGCGCTCACTTCGTTCCAGCCTGAACTTTCGTCTTTAGTTCCCGACGGCATAATTTTAAAGAATTTTTCAGAATTAACCTCCACCACTTATTTTAAAGAAGGTTACTTTTATATACAGGACGAAGCTTCCATGCTCGTCGCGCATGTAGTTGACCCGCGCCCTATGGAAGTGATTTTTGATTTTTGCGCGAGCCCTGGCGGCAAAAGCACTCATCTGGCGCAGCTTTCCAATAACCAGTCGCTCATTTTAGCCTACGACAGATTCTCGCATAAGATACAAAAAATTAAAGACAACGCCAAGCGCCTCGGCATAACCTGCATAACTCCTAAACTGCAGGACGTTTTAAAAATGAATGAAACCAGAACGGCTCACAGAGTATTAATAGACGCGCCGTGTTCATGCATGGGCATTATCAGACGCCATCCCGAACTCAAGTGGCGGCTCGAAGAAAAAAATATAGACGCGCTGTCAAAAATACAGTACCAACTGCTTGAAGTGGCTGCAACGCACGTGATATCAGGCGGCGTGGTAGTATATTCAGTATGCACTTTCGAGCCTAACGAAACTATTAATTTAATTAAAAAATTCATTAAAAACAATCCTGAATTTGAACTTTCGCCTTTCCCGCCACACATTATCGAATGGTTCAAAAAAGCGGGATTAGATACCGAAACAATCGAAAACGGCTATCAGACATTTTTCCCGTACACATGCGGAATGGATGGATTTTTTATAGCGCGCCTGATTAAAAACGGGCCGGTTAAAAAATAATTATGAATAATGAAAATAAAATCGATATATGCGGGCTCGAATTAAAAGAATTTGCGGCGCAAATCAAAGAAACGGGTGAAAAAACTTTTCGGGCCGCGCAGATATATAAATGGATATTTAACAACGGCGAAAGCGATTTTAACAGAATGAGCGATCTTTCCGCTACGCAAAGGCCTAAATTCGCCAAAATTTTCAACGCCGGAATACTTGAAATAAAGCGCAAAAGCGTTTCGGGCGATAAAATGGCCGTTAAATACGCACTGGCGCTTAAAGACGGCAATATAATCGAAACCGTTAAAATTTACGATAACCAGAGCCTCGACAAATATACCATATGCGTTTCCACTCAGGTAGGCTGCCCGGTTAACTGCGCTTTCTGCCAGACAGCCAGAATGGGATTTATCAGAAACCTGAGCGCGGCCGAAATAATCGGACAGATACTCGCGGCGGCATTCGACGAAAAAAACTCGAGCGAAGGTCTTTCAAATGTTGTATATATGGGCATGGGCGAGCCTTTATTAAATTATGAAAGCGTTATTAAATCGATTAAAATTATAAACAGCCCTGACGCGCTCAATGTTTCTATGCGTAAAATTACGGTTTCAACGGCGGGCGTCGTGCCTATGATAGAAAAACTCATGGCTGAAAACATGCCGCTTACGCTCGCTCTTTCATTACACGCCCCCGAAGACGCGCTCAGAGATAAATTAGTGCCGCTTAATAAAAAGTATAATATCAAATCACTTATCGACACAATTAAAAAATATACCCGTACAACCAAACGAAGAGTCACCATCGAGTATGTTTTAATAGATAAGATCAACGATAAAAAAAGCGACGCGGTTAAATTAAACGAATTATTAAAAAATATAATGTGCCATGTGAATTTAATACCTATGAATAGCACCGGAAACGGCTTCTGCGCGCCGTCTAAAAATAAAATATCGGAATTTAAGAATATACTTGTAAACGGCGGTACTAACGTTACCGTAAGAAGCTCGCGCGGCCAGGATATCAACGCCGCCTGCGGAATGTTATATAATGAAATTAATAAAAATATAAATATCAGTAGTAATAGTAATAGCAACGATAATGACAGCGGCGACGGCAACCAGTCATAGGTTAACCAAAACAATGCTTCAAATGATCGGGAGGATATACAATGCGGTTCGTAAACAATAATACATTTAAAGGCAATATTCTTATTTCACTGCTTAAGTTTTTAATATTTATAATATTTTTCGTTATTTTATTCCAATTCGCTAAAATGTATTCGATTAAAATGATGGATTCGTTTTTTAACAAGGAAGAAACTAAAGTGCCCAACCTCGTATCGCACGACGGTATGCCGGTGCGCATAGAAGACGCATTCGAACTTTGCAAGCAGTATAAACTTCAACTTGATATCAAGGATAAAAAGCACGACAACAACATACCCGAAGGCTGCATTATCACTCAAGACCCGCCGCCCGACACTATAGTAAAAGCAAACCGCGTTTTAGAGGTAATCCTGTCGCTCGGCGCTAAAACCATCGACTGCCCCGATATAACCGGCAAAGATGTCCGCGATGTGGCGTTTACCATACAAAAAGAAGGCTTTTTAATCGGCAAGAAATCTTATGTATTTTCAGAAACCATACCTTCGGATATAGTAATTTCACAGACGCCTGAAGGCGGCAAACCCGCTCCCAAAGGCGCGCAGATCGATTTATTAATATCGCAGGGAAGAGCTAATACCAGCGTTAAGGTGCCTAATTTAGTTGGACGACGCATTGAATCGGCTAAGATAGTTTTAAGTAAAATAAATTTAGAAACCGGCAAAATCGGTTATGAAAAAAAAGCCGGAACGGCTTCCGGCATAGTGCTCGCTCATGAACCGGCGCCCGGCGCAAGCGCAGCCGATAAAACCGCGGTCAATTTTATAGTGTGCGACAACTCCGATACGCCGGCAGGCCAGAGCGGCGACGCGGTTATAATTAAATCGGACGGCGTTAAAATGGAAGCCAATGAAAGTAACCTCATTAAAATAGAAGCCGGCAGCAAAGAAATTCCCGCGCCATTAATAGAAGATAAAACCGCGGCGCCGGATTCCGGTAAAATCAATACCCCACCTGCCGACGACGGCGACAAAAAGATCGAAATTATTAAATTTATCGTTCCACCCGGCCAGAAAAGCCGCGAAGTTAAAATGGTATTGCTCGACGATATGGGGCCGCGCGAGGTATATAAAAATCCTCATTATCCCGGAGAAGAAGTCGATTTAAGCGTTACCGGCTACGGAACTATGAAAGTATTGGTTTATCTGGATAACGTTTTCTTTAAAGATATAGAGGCAGGTGTTAAAAGATGAAATTACTAAAAGATAAATATAAATTATTAGAAAAAATCGATGAAGACGAAAAAGTAATGCTTTTTCTCGCGCAAACAGTTAAGGAGCCCGTATTTAACGTTAATATAAGAACCTTAAAGCAAAGGCGCCTTAAAAATCCCGATTTCGTCCAGCGCTATACACAGGAATTTCAGGCCATGGCAGCCCTCGATTCACCGCTCTTTCTTAAGATATACGACATAGACTTTTATCAGGACGTATTTTTCGTCGCATCCGAACACCTCGAAGGCAAAAGCATACAGGCTATATTAAAAGAACGCGATAAACTCTCGCTGGCCCAGATTATTAATATAATCACGCAGTTAACGAGAGCTTACGGCTACGCTTTACGCGAAAACGTCAGATACCGCGCGCTTACTTATTCCGATATAATCTATCAGACCAACGGTAAGATTAAAATCACGCAGTTTCATATACCACGCGACGTTATTTCAAATAAAGAATACGATAATAAAGTATCGAGCGTAAACACCGATATATTTTTCGTCGGCTGCCTGTTTTACGAACTATTGACTCACAAGCAGCTCTTTCAGGCCGATGGGCTCAGCGTCAGAAACGTTAGAGTTATCAAAGATTTTAAATTAGAAGCGTATAATTCTAAAAATCTCAACCCGCAGCAAATCGAGTCGCTTAAAAACGTAATATTCAAATGCATCACAAGCGAAATATCCTCAAGATACCAGTCTATCGACGAACTGCTGAACGCGCTCGTTAATTTCGTATCCGATCAGATCAATAAAACCGACGTGCTGACTTCCATGCAGGTAGATCCGTCTAAGTTTATGAAAACCAGCGACGCTAAATTTCAACCGGACGATAAAACACAGACGCCTAAAAATAAAATGGACGAAACCAACCGTGATTTTAAAATACCAGCATTTAACAGTTTTGGCGAAAATAAAGCGGACGCTCACGCCGCCTTTAACGAAGCTAATAATAATAATAAAACAGACCGCGACAGACCCGCCGATAGAAGCGCGGCTGACGATAACGCCGCCTACGACATACTTTTTGGCAGAAAAAACGCTGGCGGTTTAAAACAGGCTTCATTTGAAACAAACGGCAATAACCCGAACGGCAGCGCTTCCGAAATGACAGCCGACAACAACGATACCACAACGACCGATAAAAAATTCTTTAAGAACACAAGAACTTCCGGCGGCGAGATGTGGAATAATAAAAAATCCTCCGGCGGAAAAGGCGTTTTGGCTAAAATTGCCGGATTCTGGTACAGTATGCTCTTTATGCTGACAGGATTTCTCAGCTTTTTGCTTTACGTTTTCTGGTAAAATTTATATGGTTCTTTATTAAATTCTTGAATCCTTGAATCGTTTGGGTAAAAGTATATTTAATTAAAAACATATTTTAATATTTTTTT
>DIVV01000250.1 GCA_002423385.1 bacterium UBP16_UBA6123 | reverse complement strand
ATATTTTACACTCGAATGTCCGTTTTATATTCAGGGAGAGTAAAGGGGGCACGGGGGAAAAGAGAAGGCCATTGGTCCTTTCTTGTCCCCCGTCGTGTTCTTGTTTTATAGTGTTTTAAGTGTATGTATAGTGTCTGGAGTATAGAGTATAGCGATTATCTTCGTTTTTCGTTATTTGCTATCCGTCTTATCCGTCTAAATTGTTTGTTTTAATTGATCTCGTTTATTTTAGAAAGCACCGAATTAATTTTTTCGTGTTCTTCTTCGGAGAGTTGCTGCTGGATTAATTTAGCTTTGAGCATAACGCTTATCGATTTGAGCGTCGTTTTAAAGGGGGCGCGCTGGCCGGGTTCGGTTTTAGCGGCGTCGAGGCATAAGTTAAGAGTCGAGTCGTAATTAGAGTTATTGATATCGGCTATTATGCTTTTTTCGGTAAGTTCGATATTGTTTAGAGCGGCGGCGGTGTTTTTATTAATATCTTCAGCGGCCGCGTCGGCTTTAAGCGCCCTGATCGCGCCTGCGACTTTGAACGGAAGCAGTTCGACGGCTTTAGCTATGAGTGCGGCGCGGTTTTGAACACCGCTGACGGCTTCGAGGCCGAATGCAAAGTACATCGCGCGGTATTTACCGTCGTTAATCAGTACGGCGGCTACTTTTTGATTGTCGTATTTAAGGATCGGCACGGCGCCCGCGAGCGGAACTATGCTGTCTATGAAAAGCTGGTTATTAAGCGCGTCATCGCCGTTAAGTGTAAAGCCGGCCTGGCTGAAGATATCGGCTCCGTTTAAATTGAGCGAACCGCCGCTGTCGTCGCCAAACTGGCATTTAAGATAATTTTTATAAAAATCGGAATCGCCTATCATGACTCCGACATCCTGACCGCTAATGCAGAGCGCGCCGCCGGTTTTAAGGAATGATTGAAATGTTTCCGTTTCCTGGCGGGTTATTTTATTTGCAAGCGACGAGTCGGAAACCGCTCTGAATATGACGCCGCCGTTTTTATATTTATCGAGTAACTGCCGGCATACAGGTCCGTCGTTAGCTATAGACCAACTGTCGAAAGGAAGCTGAAGTGATTTAAACGCATCGGCGTATTTAGCGGCCACATCGGCCTCGCTGGCGCCCTGTACGAAGAGAATATCGGCAGTTTTAATGAAAGGCGCGCGGACGGTGAATGGGATGCGCGCGATGCGGACGCTCGATGCCGCTGACGGCGAATAATAAATTTCGAATTCGATCTGCTGGCCGATTTGAAGTGTTTTGGAGCTCTGGGCGCTGAATTTAACTTCGGTTTCGGCGCCCGGGATGATGGAAGCGGCCGTGAACGAATCGTTTGTGATTTTTATTCCGGCGGCGCGGGTTGTAATGGTGAATCTGGCGTTTTTAGCTTCACGTGAACCGGCGTTATTAATTTTAGCGCGTAACTCAAAGTTATCGTCGGGCGAAAGACGGCCGTCGCCGTTAGCGTTGTATATCGCCGATGAAAGATGGAGCAGCACTTCGGAGTTTTGAGGAAAGAGGAATGTTTTGATAAATTTTTTCCAATCGCACGCCGTGCTGAATTTTAGTGAATCGTATTGATTGCTATATTCGCTTATAGGAAAGTAAACGGAAACGCCGCGGGCGTTTCTGAAGTGCGGACTGTTGGTTTTGCATAGTAGAATGAGATTTTTAAGTTTAGTTTTAAGCTCGAGCGCCGCTTTATTAAATTCGGGCGTTAAAATTTTATTTTCGAGTAATTCGATAAAGTGCATGAAATCTACATAGTCGGCATCGTCAAAACGCTGCACCGCCGCGAGGGCGTCTTTGACGGCCGGTATATAAACGGGGCTGGAAGCGGCGCGCACCAGTGAATTGATTGCTTCAAGCGCGCCGGCGCTTTGTGATAAATCGATAGCGCCCATCGTGACGGGTAAAAATTCGTTTTCATCGTCGCCCTTGGCGGCTGTGTTGTTTTGCGCCGATTTACGATAGGCTTCAACGTATTTATTAACTATTAATTTAGCCATTTCGCGTGTTGGAACGTTATAATATTTATTGAAGGCGTTGACCATTTTAATATGGTTCCAGCCGAAATCGGGCGTTACTTCTTCGGAGGCGACCATATATTTAGCGGCGCCTTCGAGCTCGCAAGCCACTTCGATCATGCTCATAAGGCATGCGTCGAACCATATTATATCGAAGCCGTTATTGAGTCCGGCTGAGGCCGCGCCGCGTTTTATCGCGCCGCTTAATTCGTTTAGAGTGATCGAGCTGCGCGAAGTGTCGTCGTATGAAATCGAGCGGGTCCAGTCGCTGTCGTCAAAATTGATGAAGCCGCGGCCCGTTTTGATTTTTTTAGACGTATTTTCGCCGGCAGGAATAGCTCTTGCAAACGATGCGTTTTTATTTACGGCGAGGTTGTTATAATAATGCGCGGGCTGAGCGGAAAGTGAAGTTAAGTATTTATTTCTGATATTTTTAGTTCTGCGTTTGTCGCTCGAGTCAATGGCGCGTGAAATCTGGTCGTAGGGTATGGTCTTCCAGCCGGAGCCGTGGCTCCACAAAACGAGCATATATCTTTGAGCGGGATAATTTTTAACGCCCCACTCGATAAAATCGGAGAGAGTTTTAGGATCGCCGCTATTTACGGCGGAACCGAGTTTCATTACTACAGGGGAGGTTACTTTAACGCGGTCGTTATCTTTTTGGATTTTTATTCTTACCGCTTCGCCCCAGTTATTTGCGCCGTCGTTATATCCGAACTGCGGCCGGTCGAGCTGGATGATTAAATTGATATTAGGCGCCGGCCCTGCCGCTTCCATTTCGTTGATATCGAAAAGCGCGTTTTTTTCGAGGTCGTTGTCGGCGGATAGAAAGGATAAAATCGTCCAATCGGCTATAACCGAGGGCGCGGGCGAAGTTTGCGCACCAGCCGGAATAAGTGAATAATTAAGTGAAATCGCGGATATGAGTGCGGCTAAAAATATATGAAATAATGAGCTTTTAAAAATAATGCGGTTTTTTTTCATACTCGATTCTCCCCTCGTATATTTAAAAAATTATAAACATTAAAAAAATGAAAATACGCATAAATTCGAACTTTGTAATTATGGTACCACAATTATATTAAAAATATGGTTAAAAGTCAAGAAAATGACTTAAATGACTTAAACGATTATATTGTAACTCAAAAATCCTGCTCAAATATACTGTATGCAATTTAAATAAATGCAATTTAAATAACTTGAATTCATCTTAAATATGGCTTGAAATGGTTTAAATACGATTTAAATAAAAGCGAATCGTGGTGATTAAATGTCGGTTTTAGTTTTTTATGATCGATAAAAAACCGTGAAAATACGTAAAATCGAAGTTCAGCTCTGTAAGAAGCAGTATCCAGTAAAAGGCGGAAGCTATAATTTTTTTGAAACTGGTTTCGGGCATTTTAACAGACTCGTTTTTGTTCAGCTTGAATAATTTAGTGATTGTGTCTTCAAAAGCGCCGTCTTTAAAAATAAGTGAGAGTAAGCTATATTCTAAGCGTTTATATTCGGAGATGTAACCGGCAATACAAAAGAATGAAAGCGGAAAATAAATTACGATTGTGCTGTCCGCCATAAATTCAACTATATTAAAATATGAAATGGTTAAATTAAGAAAAACCATCGCCGCAAAAATGAAAATTAATAATAATAAATTGGCGTGAATAATAAGACTGGTACTGCAAAAAAAAGAAAATGCGATGAAGCCGAAAAGCATGGCATTGCCGTAGGTAAGCGCAGGATTATAAAACATGGCGGCGGCCGAAAAAATTATTAAATAAATTAATACTACCGCGAACATGGCGGTATCGGATTTAAATGAAAAAATAAATCTTTCGCGGCTCAGCAAGATATATTGAAAATCTGAAAGTTTGCTTCGACCGTCAATGACGGCAACGATCGAAGCCGTGATAAGAAAACTAAGTCCGTATCCAAACGCCGCCCCGAAGACTATAACAGAAGCGTCGCCGCCATGCTTTAAATAAGCAGTCAGCGCGCCGAAAAGTATTCCAAAATATTTATTTAACGTGAATAAATCAATTTTCAACGATTAATCATTCCTTTTTTTATGTAAAATGAGATTTTATGCGCTTTATTGTTTATGATTTATTGAAAACTCTTTCTAAAAAATAAAAATTATATCGTTTAGTAATCCGCACGCCGGTAATATACAGGATAAAAACAACCCTGTCAACGGTGATGATGAATTTTTCAAAATATTTTTCGAAGTGTAGAAAAATTCATCGAATAATTTGTGGAATAAATCATTAAATTTAAATATAATCAACGATTAAAAATTATGGTAAAAATCAAAATTTAGTTTAAAAAGCTCTTGATACAGGCTGTTTGCAATTTTGGCATGTCTATTGCTTTAGGTAATGGTGTAAAAATAAAATGAAAATTAGATAAAAAAAGGAAAGAAAAAAGTAATTAGAGTAAAAAAGAAAAATTAAAAGGAGGAATCGTTATGAAAGTTATCAGATGGACAAATCCTTTGGGTGAATTAATGGGAATTCGCAACACTTTTAAGAATTTTTTGAGCGACGATTTTATGAAGGACATGAAAGAAAACGCCGATTTCACTCCCGGTATCGAAATAATCGAAGATGAAGACAAATGGAATATCTGCGCCGAACTTCCGGGAATTAAAAAAGAAGATATCAACATCCAGCTCGAAGACGGACTTTTAAAGATATCAGGCAAGGTCGAAAATAAAAAAGAAGTAAAGGAAAACAATTACTATTACAACGAGCGCAAATACGGCACTTTCGCAAGAAGCATCGAAGTTCCCGACGAAGTTAAGGCCGATGAAATATCCGCCGAATATACCGATGGCATATT
>DIVV01000117.1 GCA_002423385.1 bacterium UBP16_UBA6123 | reverse complement strand
AAGGCAAGCTCGAAGGGCTGCAGGAAGGCAAACTCAAATTAGCCCGCGAATTCTACCATGACGGCTATCCGCTTGATAAACTGATTGCAAAAACCGGCTTTACCGCCGAGCAGATTAAAGGCGTTCAAGATTAGCAGGTTACAATGCCGAACAATCTTTTTTAACCTTCTGCTGTTCAAAAATGAAATTAATAATAACCTCTCAGTCGGTTTCGATTCGTCGCGGCTGTTTTTAGGCTCGCGCTCAAAAGTAAGTTTCATTTTTACTTCCAGGCCATTACCAGAATATAAAATAATGAAGGAATTATACCACACAATCCGTCGATTTGTCAAAATAAAAAGACGTATGACATACTAATATATGCCGAACTCGCATCTAGTACACATTAATAAGATTTTCTTAAATATTGAATTAAAGCTATATTTTCAGTTTTTTTATTACATATATCCCAAAAATATGCTGGAGTCACTCCGATTAATGCCTTAAAATCTCTTATAAAATGGGCCTGGTCCGCAAAACCTAACATACCGGCAATTTCAGAACATTTATACTCATACATTCCTAATGATTTAACGATTCGTAACGTTCTCGCAATCATCTTTGGCGAAATTCCTATAAAATCTTTATATTTTATTTCAAGAAGACGCCTGCTCATATTGACTGATTCCGAATTTTTTTCCTCTTAATAAATATAAAAACCGCCATTAACTGTATTTTCATGAAAAAATACAGCTAATGGCGGTTTTTACAGAAAAAAATTAGAACTAATTATAACATACCATTTTATATTCGGACTACCGTCAAAATAAACTTATTACTACTTCGGCAGTTTCGTATCGA
The DNA here is from genome assembly GCA_002423385.1 of bacterium UBP16_UBA6123. Lineage (GTDB taxonomy): Bacteria > Muiribacteriota > UBA9980 > UBA9980 > UBA9980 > UBA9980. The sequence continues at coordinate 15,995 of DIVV01000117.1, read as the reverse complement.
TTCTTTCGATAGACTCGATAATTTCGCGGCGGCGGTGAGTGTTAGGGAAGCGGTCGAGCGCTTTTTGATACGCTGCCTTCGCGCCCGGCAGATCGTGTTTGGCGTTTTCATATATCCAGCCGATTTCGACCTGGGCGTCCGCGGCGTTTTCGTGATCGAAGTAACGGTTGACCATATTTTCGAAATCGCGGATAGCGGCGTCGTAATCTTTCATATAGCGCTCATTGACCAGGCCCTTTTCGTACTGCGCCTTCTTGGCGTAAAGCGAGTCCTGGTAGCGGTCGATTAATTCCTGAAATACTTCGAGCGCATAAATGTATTCCTGTTTTTGAACATAGAGCGCGCCGAGCGTATAGCGCACGTATTCGGTTTTATCGTACTGCGGCGATTCCTGGACGATCTGGCGGTAGTAGCGGACGGCCTCGTCTAAATTATCGGCCATGCGGTACATTTCGGCTAATTTCAAAGCAACGTCGTAGTAGCGGGGATATTTGGGGAAATTTTCGATAACGCGCTTGAGCGCTTCGGCGGCTTTATCGAGTTTTTTAGTCTGTTCGCTTACCTTAGAAAGCTCTATAAGGTACTTAGCGAGTTTAGGATCTTTTTCAGGCAGCGTATTTATAAGCGCCTCGAGTTTTTCGATCTTGATTTCGGGGTCTTTTTCGGCGGCTATTTCTATTTCGGCGGATGAGAGCGAAATTTCGCCGGTTTCGAGCGCCACTTCGAACGTGCCCTTTTTAAGATCGGCGAGGCGTTTCTCTTCGATCAATTCGTCTTCGTCGAGCTCCTGCTCATGTATGGTTATGAATTTATCGGGCGAGGCTAAAATTTGCGCCACGCGGTCTTCTCCTGTTTTAGCCCAGCGCGATATAGGAAAGTAAAATTTTACTTTCCTGTAAGCGTCGATGGCCTCGTCGCGCTTTCTGAGCAGTTCGTAACACTCGCCTATCTTAAATTGCAGATAAGCCAGAAAGTCCACGTCTTCGGGCTGATTTTTGACTATAAACTCGCGATAGAGCTCTATAGCTTTTTTCGGCTTGTTAATTTTAGTTTCGAATATCGCGCCGAGCGAAGTTATTCCTTTTATAAGAACATCAGGTGGAACTTTACTTTCTATCATTTTACGATAATATATCGAGGCTTTTTCATATTCTTCCGCGTCGCGCTCATAAAGCCGGGCCGCGTAATAAAGATAATGATAATTACCCGGATCGTCAGGCGAAATTTCGATTATTTTCATAAAATCGGCGACCTTCTTTTCGACCTCGATGCGTTTGAATTCCTTAGCTGTTTCATCGGTAAGCTTCAACTCGGGAATAACTTCCCTGAGGGTTTTTATCGTTTCGGCCTTTTCGGCTATCTGTTTTTCTTCGTAGGCCGATTGCAGCAATATCATGGCGTCTTTATAATTTTTATCGGTTTGATGGGCCATTTTAAATTTTTCGAGAATCTTTATTCCTTCGCGCGGCATTTTAAGCTCGTTAATAAGCAGAGACGCGGTTCTATACATAATTTCCGTTTCATTTTCGCAGCCGGGGAACCGCTCGAGTATATCGTTAAGCTCTTCGTAAGCCAGCGCGTAATCGAAAATTATATCCTCGCAGATTCTGGCGGCCTCGAGTTTATATTTAATTTCATCGGTATCGCCTGAAACGTAAGATGAACATTTGTTCAGATAAGAAAGGGCCGACGGGTAATCCTTGAATTTTTCCTCGTAAATTTTAGCGTTTTCATACATTAACTCGAGCGATTTTTCATCGCCGATATTATCGGTGATATATTTTTCATTTTCGGCTATCTTTCTGTAATTTTCAATATTTAAAATCAGAGCGTCGGCGGCGTTAAAAAACTGAGGAAACTTTTCCTGCATGGTTCTTATTAAAAAGAGCGCCCGTTCGTACTGCTTGAATTCTTTAGCCATAATAGCGCTCTGGCGTTCATAAGCCGTAAAAACCAATTTAGGATACTGCGCGTGATTGGCGGCGATATCTTTGTACACTTCGACCGCTTTTTCAAAATCGGCCGATTCTTCATATGAATTAGCGAGTAAAATCATTATTATAGGCAGTTTCGGAGATCCGGGATTTGCCTCTATATAGCTGAGGTACTTATTTGTTTTAGACGATTTTAGCGGCGGCAGCGACATTTCGCGGCGCAGTTTATAAGTTTCTTCATCTATTTTTGATTTAGATTTGACTAAAGTCACGCCGCCTTTTTTAAACCAGCCGGGCGATCCTATTCCTATATCGCTCAAATCGATTGGTTTTTGAAACCATGAGTATTCGATGGGTTTTTCCGGTTTCTCGAACCATGAAAATTCTTTTTCGGTTTCTTTTTCATAAGGCGATTCGCGTTTAAGGCCAAATTCTTCGTCTATAAGTTCCTGCGGTGAAACGGTTTCTGAACCGCCTTCGCCTGTCGCGGCCGGCTTTGCCGCGCCGAATAATTTTTCAGAATAATTATAAAGCCCGTCTAAAAGACCAGCTTCAGAAGTGCCAGCTGCATCGCTTTTTTTCAATCCGGCCTCGTTAGTATCCGCCGCTTTATCTTCACCTTCACCTTCGTTTTTTTCTTTATTTTTTTCATCTTCTTTATGCGATGATACTTCGATCGCCCTTAAATAATTTTGCAGGACGTTAAGTTCTATATTAAGCAGATTAGCGATCTTCGCGTCGAGTTTTTCAGCGCGCGCCTCTTTTTCGTATTTAGACATTATCATGCTATAGCATCGAAAGGCGTCTTCGTAATATTTCAAATTGACCGCGTATATAAGGCCGGCCTCGAAAAGCGCCATCATCTGAGTTTTTGACCGCAGCTCTTTCATGTTGATTATCCGTTCGTATATATCGGCCGCTGCTTTATAATCTTTTTCACGCGCGGCTATAGTTTTAGCGAGCAAAAATAAAATTTCGGCCATAACCGCCTCGTTATCGGTTTTTTTAACCATTTCACGAAGCGTTTTTACGCCTTTTTCAACCTCGCCCATTCCGTCTATCTGAATTTCGACGGCCTTAATTTCAAGCAGTATGACCGCGTCGGTGCCCTCGACGGTCTTTTTCAACTCGTCGATGGTCCCCAGCGCGTCTTTATAATTTTTAATGAATATTTCCTTTTGAAGTTTTTCCTCGAGAATGGCCTTTAAATCGCCCTCTTTTTTTTCTTTAGCCAGTATAACCTGTTTGCTTATCTCGCTCAAACTTTCTTTGTAGTGTAGCGCGAGCACTCTGTCTAACGCCGCGTCGAAATACATCGAACCCGGATATTTTTCAACGATTTTTTCGCACAGCCCGACGGCTTTAACGGCCTCTTTAGGATCCGCTTCGTAAGCTTCCGCCAGCTTGAATAACACTTCGTCTTCTCTCATCGGAACTTTTTTGAGAAGCTCCTGGTATATTTTAACGGCCTCTGCGCTTTTTTTAAATACCGGCAGTGAATAAATACCGGCAAGATCAACGCCGGCCTGATAGATCCAGAGCTGATCGCGCCCTTCTTCGATGAGTTTTTTATAATAGCGGATAGCTTCGTTATAGTCGATGAGGGCGGTTTCATAAATTTGAGCTATCTGATATAGCGCTTTATCGGCGCGGGGCGAATCTGGAAACTCGTTAATAAAGCGTCTGTAGGCGTTTACGGCCATTTCATATTCCTTGATGTCTTCTTCGTATATCCGAGCTATCGTGTACATTGAATATTCGGCCTCAGGGCCTTTATGCGATTTTTCGATAATCTGTTCGTGGGTAAGTATGGCTTTTTTAAACTCGCTGCTTTCATATAATTTTTTTTCCTTGGCAAAAAGCGGAGAATAGCTTTTATCAAAAACTCCGGGCATTCTCTTATTGGCCAGATCTTCAAAATCTTTAGTGCGCCTGGGTTCTTTGATATTTTTTTTGACTCCGGCGGCTATAAGCTCGCAGGAAACCGTATCGCTATAATAATTTATAAGCATAAGACAGGCGCGCAGGGCGCATTCTTCCGCGAAAAAATCGTCTTTACCGATCTTATAGCCGAGCAGGTATGAAGAAATCGCGTTGTGTACGCTTTTCTGCCTGTCCGCGTTTTTAATCTCCGCCAGATAATTTTGGGCGCGCGCCTCTTTTTTATAGATATATTTACCAGCCGAATTGTCTTTATTTAACAGCACCTGCGTTTCGTGGAGATGCTCGTAATAATAACCGAGATAGTAAGCGGCCATGACGGCTTGCGAATCGGCAATAGATTCGGCGAGGACTTTCTTATAAGACTCCGCGCCTTCCGCCCCGGCGAGTTCCGGCGAATGAAACTGCGAAAGCAGGCCGTAAACGAATTCCGCCCGCCGGCGAAGTTTTTTAACGACCGCTTCGTCGGCGTATTCTGACTTTTCTTCAAGAAGCCTTGTCAGCATAGTTTTTGCGGTTTCTACATCCGAGAGGTCGTATGCATATATAAGCGACATATTAAATAGCGCTTCGAATTTATAAAGTCCGTCGGGATATTCTTTTAAAACTCGCCTGTAGTAGAGAGTCGCCAGATGCGCATCTAAAAGATGAAAGCCCTTGAAATATCCGACGAGATATTCGACCGTTTCATTTTTGCTGAATTCATAGCGCGCGGCGGACATTTTATAAGCCTCGATTATTTTATCGAGAGTAGTCAGCGTTTGATTGTATATTTCGGCTATTTTAAATATTATCTGCTCGCGTTTGCCTTCGGATATGCGCCATTTATAGTAGTCCTGGTAATTTTTTATCGCGGCGTCGCGCTCGCCTAACGCTAAATAACATTCGGATATTCTTTCCTTGGAAAGATTCGCGTACTTTTCCATGCGGTAGAGCTTTATCAATTTATCATAATTATCTATCGCCGCCCGGTATTCTTCGGCGAGTTCTTTGATAAGCCCGAGAACGAATAATGAATATGAAGGACCGGCCTTGATTTTTTCTTTACGGTAACCGGAAATAATCTTCTGGAAATTTTTACGTTTATCACCGGCTATCGAAGATATATAAAATTTTTTCATGCTGGCTTTAATATCGATTTCAGCCGTGGTCGGGGCTTTGCGCACCGCGGCAAAAGACCATGAGCCGTCCGCGCCGTCCTGCTTTTTTTCGGAAGATGCGCGCGAATCTTTAGAATGAAGTTGACATATAAAGGCCTGTTGAATTAAAAAGAAAATAACGACAAAAAGCGCCGCTGAATATAACGGGGCTTTCCTTATAATTATTTTTTCGGACATTAACGTACACACTTCCTTATCATATCTATTATGAGCGATATCCAAACATATTTTTACCGGACGGCGCCATTAAATGCGACGGCGTTCATATTTTAGAACGCGCCATAGCGTCGCAATCTTCGGCTTTAACGTAATCGCCCATTTCCTTATAGGTAAACGCCCTTGAAAACCAGAGCCGCGAATCGTCAGCCGAAATTCTTTCAGCCTTGTAATACTCTTCTATGGCCGCTTCATACTTTCTTTCGACGGTGTATATTTCGCCTCTGAGTAAATATCCGTCGATGGCGCGAGGCCTGGCTTTTATAAACAGTTCGACGCATTCGTGCGCTTTGGCTGTATTGTTGGTTTTTTTATGCCATTCGGCTTTCTTAAGATTAATTTCAGGGTCTGACAGAACGCTTAAATATAAATGACTGAAAGCCTCGAGCGCCTGAGGGTAATAGTTGAGCTTTTCAAAACATAATCCGAGATCGTAATAAAATTTTTCTTCGGCCTGGCATTCGATAGCTTTAAGAAGCGCGTCACGCTGGTTTTCATATTCTTTAGCCGCCTCGTAATTTTTTGAAAGCATATAAAGGCCCTCAACGGAGCGCGGATTAAACTCGACGGCCTGTTTAAAAGCGGCGAGGGCCTCTTCTTTTTTATTTAAAGCGTTATATATGAGGCCCTTAACGGCAAACAGCTTATCTGCGCCCGCGGCGTTTTGCGGCCTTGAAACTATCAATGAGAGAGCTTCTTCGGCTTTACCCGAATCGAGAAGCAGCCGCGCGTTATAAGCGAAAATATCGGCGGCTTCAGGATTTATATTTTCGAGCCGCTTAAGCGTTTCGATCAGCTTTTCGTTATTTTTAGTTTGGTAATACAAATCGGCGAGCGAAGCGAGGGCCTGCTGATCGGAGGGCGCGGCCGCTATGACCTTTTCTAAACTCGCCACCGCGCGCTCGTACTCTTTAAATCTCATAAAAATAAGCGAAGCGAGATAATCGCATTCATAAGAAGCGGTATTCGCCGCGCGGGCTATATTTTTAGCTTCTTCGATAACTTCGAGGCTGTGAGCGTTCTGGCCGAGATAGTAATTAACGCGCGCCTCGAGAAATTTATAACCATATTTTAACGAAGAATCTTTTAAGTTATTGATAGCTTTCTTAACGGCGTTATCGGCGGCCATATAATCCTGCAAAGCTATGTAAATATTTGCCATTAAATAATAACCGTTATCAGCGGAAGGTTTTAGCACCACGTATTTTTGAATATTTTGAAGCGCCTCGGCGGTACGCTGATTTTTATAATAAATATCAGCCATACTGAAATAAGAATCGGCGTACTGAGCGTCTATTTTAATCGAGCGCTGGTAAAATTCGACCGCTTTATCATTCTGGGCCGCCACCCTGGCTATTTCGCCCATAAAATAATAGGCGCGCGCCACGCTGTATTCGTTTTGTTTCGATTTTATAACGCGGTCTAAATAATTTATTGCATCCACATGGGAACCTAAGGCAAAATAACACTCCGCGGTAAGTCCCATGGCTTTTTGCGAATCCGGCTCTTTTAATAAAACGCTGTCGAAATAAGGAAGAGCGGCCTTATATTCTTTTTTAGCGAGCAGATCGGCGCCTAATATCAAATCGTCGGCGAATAAAAGCGTCTTTTTGAGCGTGACTAAATCGTTATAAGTAAGCACTTTATGAAACGAAAGAAGCCAGCGTTCTTTAAATGTAATAACCGTGCCTTCCTTAGTTTTTGCTATAAAATCGCCGCCGCCCGCCATTTTAACGAAAGACTCATAAGTATCTAGAAAGTATGAAGAAGCGGCTATACCCTGTATGACCTTTTCGCGGTCGGCCCTGGTGAGAAGTTTTCCTACATACCATGTATGGCAGTTTGTAAGGCCGCGGTAATCGATGTCGCCGGGATTCTGAGTGGCAAGAATACAGCCCAGGCCGAAAGCGCGGCCCTGCCTCAATAAAAGGTTTATGGAGCTTTTACTTTCGTTCTGGATAGGATCGTCGGGAAAGAACGACAGCTTGCCGCCGCCGATTTCGTCTATGTAAAAAAGCGCGCGCGGCTCGCGCGAATCGCCGAGTTTCTTCATTCTGTTAAAAAGCGTGACGGCTATATTAGATAAAACTAAATTACGGTCGTCGAAATTATCCAGCATCGACAGATTGAAAATATAAAGATTGGTTTTATCTTCGGTTTTTTTTTCGAGATTAACTAAAGAATTTATTATCGAATCGATCGATTCGCCGTCGTACCAGAGGGAATCCGCACCGACTAAAAGCGTGTTAAGCCTTCTTATCAGAACCATCTTGCGCTCTTCGGATATGAATTCACGCACTTTGAGCATTCCGACGCGCTCGAAGGGCACTTCATATATGGTTTTAATAAGATTCACTATTCCGGCGCGGCCTTCGAGCTCTACGCCGTTTTTATATAAGTGCAGTATGGCGCACTCGATCAGAGTTTTTTCCTCGCTCATGGTAATAAGCGCGGCTTCGCCGAAGAGCCTTTTGAATATAACCGAGGACTGATTGGATATGTGATTTAATATGGTTTCAGGCTCGTTTTGCATAATTTCTTCAAAATTATCCGGTGGCGAAGTCAGAAACGAAATTGAAAACTCTTCGTAAACACGGCTTTTAGGCGTGAATATTCTTATATTCGTGCGGTTACGGAAATTGCGGACGTCTTTAACGTCAAGGCCGCTGTTAGAAAGCATAAGTTTAAATTCCGCCAGGTTTTTACGGACCTTTTCAGTTCTGTCTTCATCGGAACTGCCTTCGACGAAATCTTCCACTTCGTTTTCGCCGAGATCGTAAAGCGGCACTTTAAGCGAGCTTAGATCGCCTTTCAAATCGATTACGACGGCCGGAATCTGATTGAGCAGCGCCTCTTCTATAAGGCATTTGCCCAGAACGGTCTTGCCGGAACCGGTAGAGCCGCATATAAAAATATGCGTGGTAAGATCGGCTTTATTAAGATAATACTTATCCGACGTTTGTTTTCCCGATTTTATTAAACGGCCTAAATACAGACCAGACATAATTTCCGCCTCTATTCAATTAATCTTTTTTTATTATTTTAAAATTGTCTTTGTTGATGCCTGAAAATTCTTCTATAAGCGAAACGCTATAAGCCATAACATATTTTTTGAATATTCCAAGAACGATATAATTCACTTTAACGCGGTCGCCGGCGCATGGATAATAATCGCCCGGATAATAATTAGTTGACGGCGATAAAATCAATTCGATCGAAGACGAATCGCCGCAATCGACTACCATCGAGGTTTCACGAGGGTTGACTGGCGCGGAAACGCTTTCTACGACGCCCGTCACTTCGCGTCTGAGGTTATTTTTGACTTCCGGCGCCGCGATTTTATCGCCCGCCGCGTATAAAAGCGGCGCGCCGGGTAAAGCCGCGCCCGTCGAAAACGATAACTGAGGCATAAAGGCAAAAACATATATAAACACGGTCATTAGCGATAAAGCGACGCTTTTAGATGTTAATAAAATAAAAACGGAAAACGATTTTTTAAAGTCTGAATTTTTTTCCATATATCTTCCCCTTGATATTTCTATAATTAAATTTAACATGATATATTATAAATCAACTGATTTTAAAATACAAGATTTATAATAATAATTCAAAATTTTTTTAAAATCGGCGCCCGCCTTCGACATGGCCCGCGCGCCCTCGATGCACAAACCCGCGCAGTGGCCTAACCCGACTCCCTCTATAACGAAAAAGGCGCCGTCGCCCCCCCTGGAAACTTTAAAAAAAGGGCTTTTAAGTCTTGTAAGGCCGCTTTTTTCGATTCTGGATATAAATTCATCGAAGGTATAACGGATTTTTTTATTTATGACAATGTAATAAGGGTTGTCGGAAGTTTCAATATCGCGCACGCTATAGCCGAAAAGCCTGGATAATTTTTTCCCGTCGTAAATATTTTTCCAGGCTGGCAGCCCCTTCGGGCAGTGGCAGGTTTTATCCTCGAAATATTCACATCCGCTCAACGCGTGATATATAATCTGCGCCCTGACAATTTTTCCGCCGCAGGCGGATGAATACAGCGAATATACCGGCCGGCCGCCGTGAGTCAATATAATATTCTCAGTTCCTTTTGCAGCTTTTAACGCCTTAAAATAAAGATGCTTCGATAAAACGCCGCGATAACTCGCGCAGTGAGTGCGGGCGCATATCAGAAAATCAGCGGCTCCGGGATGCCTCGCCTCCGAAGAATCGCAGGACCTGTCTATAATTTCTTTATAAACCATAGTTCTTACAAGCACCGCGAGCGAGCGCCAGGTCTGGTAATCGCCGCTTGCAAGTTCGGATATAAGGACGCAGGCAATATAATCTTTAACTCTAACTAAATTAATTAGCTCATACCCGCCGCTGGCGCAGGGTATTATTTTAACTTCACCCGCGAAAGTAAAAGAAGACTTTTTTTCTTTATCCATAAATGAAACGAAGGAACCGTTTATCTTTTCGCCGGCCGGCGTTATGCAAATTATCCCTGCGCCGCTTAATATGATCTCTGAAAGATATTTTTTTCTATCGATTAAAACCGCGATGGTAGATTCGTCGAAACCGCCCGCCGCAGAAGATATGAAATAAGGCTGAGTAACGGCCGCGGGACTGGCTAAAGCGGATAAAACGAACGGGGAAAATATGACGGGCCATAAAAAAAATAAGATAAATCCGCCAAATATAATAATAAGGCAAATAGACTTTTTTAATGTTATTTCATAATTCATTTTTATTTATTTATTTTCAAATTTATATTTCATTTTTATTTATTTATTTTCAAATTTATATTTCATTTTTATTTATTTATTTTCAAATTTATATTTCAACTTTTTCCGCCGCTTCCAATTTATCGAGCGACTTTAAAATTTCATAAAGCGAGTCGCGATAATTCGATGCCAGCGCGGTTTTGTCGGTTAAAATTTTTTTATGATAAAAATAGCACAGCGTTACGACTATTAAATAAAAGCTGAGCGCTCCATAAACAAAGCTCGAATAGCCGATGAAATCTTTTCCGATTTGAAAGCAGGCCGCCATGAGAGCCGCTATAAGCAAATACATAACGCTTTTAGAAAATATTATTTGAAAATCGCGAAGGCTCGATTCTAATATCTCGTTTTTTTTCATCTGCTCGGAAACACCGGCGCGTATTATTAAAAACCGCTCTAATTCGGGCGAAAACTCGCCGACCCTTAAATCTTTTATAATATTAAGGGCCGGCTGAGGATTGCGGGCCTCCGTCATTATTAAATTTTTGAGAGAATTTTTAAATCCTTCTCCGGTAGTCGCGCCTGTATGCATTATTATTACTTAACCACGTAATTGACTATTTTATCTTTAACGAAAACGAATTTAACTATCTGTTTTCCCTCGAGGCTTTTAACAATAAATTCATTTCCCGCGATTATCTTTTTAATGGTTTCTTCGTCTGCGCCTTTCGCAACGCTTATAGTGCCGCGAAGTTTTCCGTTGACCTGCACGGGTATATTCAGCTCGTCTAAAGCCGCTAAGGCGGGGTCGAATTCCGGCCATTTACCGCTGGTGAAAATAGATTTATCATTTCCGAGCATATTCCAAAGCTCTTCACATATGTGCGGCGCCATGGGCGAGAGCATTACCGTCATAGCTTTAATGGTTTCAGCCGAGCATTTATCGTAGTCGGACAAAAAATTTAAAAACTCCATGCAGGCGCTTATAAATGTATTGAACTGAAAAGCGTTGATCCTTTCGGTGGCCGTTTTAATAAAACGATGGCGGGCTCGCAGAAGGGCCTCGGGCTCTTTATAATTTTTATTTTCAATGTTGTTGACCGCTATTTTATAAAAACGCTTCAAAAACTTGCTGACGCCTACTATGCCGTCGTCCTTCCATTCGCACATGATATCGGGAGGCCCTATGAACAATTCGAACATTCTCAGGCAGTCGGAACCGTATTTTTCGACTATCTCGTCGGGATTAACCACATTGCCGCGACTCTTGCTCATCTTGGCGCCGTTTCTGTATATTATGCCCTGATTGAACAATTTGGCGAAAGGCTCATCGAAGGGAAGATGACCCATATCATAAAGCGCCTTTACGAAAAAACGCGCGTATAACAGGTGCAGCGTAGCGTGTTCTATGCCGCCTATATATAAATCGACCGGCAGCCATTTTTTCATCGTTTCATCGCTAAACGGCGCCGAATCGAGTTTGGGTTCGGGATATCTCAAAAAATACCAGGAAGAACCCGCCCACTGGGGCATTGTATCGGTTTCGCGCTTAGCCGCGCCGCCACATTTCGGGCATTTACAGTTGACGAATTCATCGATGGCGGCAAGGGGCGAACGGCCGGTGCCGGTCGGCTTATATTTTTCGACATGCGGAAGTCTCACCGGCAGATCTTCTTCAGGCACGGGGACCTCGCCGCATTTATCGCAGTAAATTATCGGAATAGGCTCGCCCCAGTAACGCTGGCGGGCGAATATCCAGTCGCGCAGCTTATAATTGATCGCTTCTTCACCTGCGCCGATTTTTTTTAACTCTTCTATCACTTTTATTTTTCCGGTTTCGGTATCAAGGCCGCTGTAGGAAGCCGAATTAACCATAAATCCGGTTTCGGTAAAAGCCTCGTTAAGCCCTTGCGAAGACACTTTCGCCGCATTGGAAACGCCTTCGAGCGATTTAATTATTACACGCCTTATTTCGATATTAAAAGTTTTGGCGAATTCAAAATCGCGCGTATCGTGGCCCGGAACGCACATAATCGCGCCCGTTCCGTAATGGGCCAGAACGTAATCGGATATCCACACCGGTATTTTTTCGCCGCTGAGGGGATTAATCGCGTAAGCGCCGGTAAATACTCCGTCTTTTTTACGATTTTCAGACATACGGTCTATTTCGCTCTTATTAGCGGCCGATTCTATGTAACTTTTAACTTCCTGTAACTTATCGGGCGAAGTTATCTTTAAAACCATCTGATGCTCGGGCGCTAAAACCATATATGTCGCGCCAAAAAGGGTATCGGGCCGGGTGGTGAAAACCGTTATTTTTTCGCCGCCGTCCGCGAGCGCAAAATCTATCCTGGCTCCGCGGGAACGGCCGATCCAGTTGCGCTGAAGCGCTTTAACGCTTTCAGGCCAATCGACCTTATCTAACTCATCGGCGAGCCTGTCGGCGTATTTAGTTATTCTGAGCATCCACTGCTGCATATCTCGTTTTTCAACTACCGAGCCGCAGCGCTCGCATTCGCCGCCGGTAACTTCTTCGTTGGCTAAACCGGTTTTACATGAGGGACAGAAATTAATCGGCATCATTTTACGATAGGCTAATCCTGCTTTATACAATTTAACGAATATCCACTGGGTCCATTTATAATAATCCACGTCGGAAGTGGCGAATTCGAGGTCCCAGTCGTAAACCGCGCCGATTTCTTTGAGCTGCCTTCGGAAATTATCTATTCTTTCGGCGGTAAGTATGCTCGGGTGTATTTCGAGCTTGATCGCGTCGTTTTCAGCCGGAAGGCCGAAGGAATCCCAGCCCATCGGATGCATTACGTTATAACCCTGCATAAGTTTGAGACGGGAGCAGACATCGGATATGACATAACCGCGCCAGTGGCCGACATGCAGCCCCGCGCCCGACGGATAAGGAAACATATCCAGACAGTAATACTTAGGCTTACCCGATTTAACATCTACTTTATAAATTTTATTATCTTCCCAATATTTACGCCACTTTTTATCTATAACTTTAAAATTGAAATCCTGATCTATATTTTCTTTAGACATATAATCCGCCTTTTCTTTTTTTCTGCCCAAAAATTATTTAACTTTCATGCCGAAATATTTTTCAACTATCTGAATGCCGTTAAGCGCGGCGCCTTTAAGTATATTATCCGCTACCACCCAGATATCCAATCCGTAACGCACCGATTTATCCGCGCGTATCCTGCCCACAAAAACGTCGTCCCGCCATTCGCACATTAAAGGCGTCGGATATTGATTATTATAAACATCGTCTATAAGCGTCACTCCGGGCGCGTATTTTAAAATAGCCGCGGCTTCGCTTGGCGAGATGGCCTGCTTGAATTCGATATTAACCGCCTCGCTGTGGCCGCGGAAAACCGGCACCCTGACGGTCGTCGCGCTCAGCCTGAATTTAGGCTCATGAAATATCTTGCGGGTTTCGTTTACCATTTTATGTTCTTCTTTAGTGTAGCCGTCGTCTTCGAATTTATCTATATGCGCCAGGCAGTTAAACGCTATTTGATGGGGATATACTTCTTTTTTAATATTATGCCTGTAAGATTCTTCGATGCCTTTTTCGAGCACTTCAACCGATTGACGGCGAAGCTCTTCGATGGCGGGGGTTCCCGTGCCGGAAACCGACTGGAAGGTGGTCACCACCACGCGTTTTATCTCGCACGCCTTATGCAGCGGCCACAACGCTAAAAGCATCTGTATGGTCGAGCAATTCGGATTAGCGATAATTCCTTTATGCAAAAGCGCGTCTTCGAAATTAATCTCGGGCACTACGAGCGGAACGTCTTCCCGCATTCTGAACGCGGCCGAATTATCCACTACCAGCGCGCCGTGATCGGCGAATTTCGGCGCGTAATCGAGCGATACCTGAGTGCCCGCCGAAAAAAACGCCACATCGTAATCGTGTTTTTTAAAATTTTTAACGTCATCGACTATAAAAGTTTCGCCCATAAACTTAATTTTAGTATCTTTCGAACGCTCCGAGGCGAAAAGATAAAGATTATCGAATTGAAATCCTCGCCTTTCGATCAGCTTTAAAAACGCGCCGCCTACGAGACCGGTAGCCCCTACCACGGCGACGTTGACTTTCTTTTTAAGATTTTTAGCCGCGCTTTTTTTGACCGGAGCGCTCATGGGACTTTCTTTTTTCATCAATATACTCCTTACTTTTTCATCTGAATATTTTTTTACTATATCACTATATTCCAATATTTATATATTCTCGCATTAAAAATGCAAATAATAGCCGCTATCTAAAATAACGTTCTGCTACACAATGCCTGCGCCGCTTTCATCGACTTCAACCGATATCGAACGGGATTTGATCTTATATGAAAGATAAGCTCTTTCAATGCGCCTGACCACCGCGTCGCATGGATGCGTGTGCATTATCAATATGGACGCGCCGCTGCCGCAAAGAGTGATTCCCATGCTGTCGCAAGTTTTGGCTATTATCGATATTTCGTCGGCGCCCGGAATTTTACGCCGCAGCAGAGGCTGATGTATTTTATCTTCCATCGCCAGGTTGAGCAGTTTAAAATTTTTCTGGCACAGCGCCGCTATAAGAAGCGAGGCGCGCGACTGGTTAAAAATAGCGTCGCTCATCGTAATTTTATGTGAGAGCAGACGCGCCGAATCGCTGCCGCTGATTTCATATTCAGGAATTATAAGCGTGAGTTTAATATTATCGGGAAAATCTATGCGGTGCGAAACGAAACTTTCATCGACGGGACTCGATATGACAAAACCGCCTATAACGGTAGCCGCGAAATTATGCGGATGATTTTGATAGTATTTCATCATGGCGAGCAGTTCTTCGGGCATTATCTCTTCTTCGGCGAATACCGACGAAGCTATAAGGGCTCCGACGACGCCTACCGTCAGAGAATTAAGCCCCCTGTTGAGCGGAACGTTAAAATCGTTGATTATATGAATGCCGCCGCTCTTTAATTTATATTTAAGTTTTCCTATTAAAAAATCCCTGACCACGACCAATATCGCGTTACTTTCATCAGAAGGAAGTTTTGCGGCCTCATTGAGATTAGTGACGTGAAAGCCGGGTTTCGAAGTTTCTTCGATGGTTATATAATTATACAGGCCTACGGCAAGACTGAATGAATTAAACCCCGGCCCGATATCGGTAATCGTCGCCGGCGCACGGACTTTAACTTTTTTATTCATAAAACCAGCTCACTTTCAAGGTCGTTGAGGTTGGGCTTTATAACCTTAAGCCGGCTCATCGAACGCGATTCTGAATATAATATTTCGGATGAATCAGATGCCCCTGATATAACGGTCACTATAAGCTGATTATCGAAATCCACGCCGTCGGATTTGAGTTTATAAAGGCCGGCCATCGATACGCAGGAGGAAATATCGGCTATTATAGCTTCTTTTTTAGTCATCAACTGATATAAAGATATCGCCTGTTCGTCGGTTACGGCACTTATATAACCGCCCGACTCGTCGCGCGCGATTATGGCTTCATCGATAAATGCGCTCTGGTCTTTAGAAATACTGACCTCGCTTAAAATGGTAGAGTTGATAAAAGACTGCCCTGAAACGTATTTGGATGCGCTCTGGTTCTGCGCCGCTTCTATTCCGATCATAAGCGGAAGTTTGTCGATTTTTCCCTCTACATAATATTCTTTAAAACCGCGCCAGACATGGCCCATAAGCGCACCGGAACCGGCGCCGCAGCAGAATATATCGGGCGCGCGGCCCAATTCTTCGCAAATTTCGAACGCTATTGTTTTAAGGCCGCTGCAATAAAATTCATTTTTATAAGAAACCACGTCGAAATTATATTTATCCGAAAATTCATACGCCATTTTTATTCCAGAAGCGATATCGCCGTCGACTATTATAACGCTGGCTTCATACATCTGGATGCGCTTTATCTTTTCTTCGTTGGCGAATAATTTCGGAATTAAAACGACCGCCTTCAAACTTGCGCGCGCCGCATACATAGCGCATGAAATTCCAAGATTTCCGGCGCTGCAGCAGACAATGCC
>DIVV01000238.1 GCA_002423385.1 bacterium UBP16_UBA6123 | reverse complement strand
AAACTTCGGGATTTTAGGTTATATAACGGTCAGGATAGCTTTAATGAAAAGAGGAACCGAATACCGTTCGGGCGTTCCCCCGTTTAAGCTGGTGAGCGAATCGACCAGGCAGCCTCGCAGTTGTTTAAAAATAAGCTCGCCTAAAAAGATAGATGCGCGGGCTGGCGAGCCCAGATAGCCCGATACCGCGCCCATATTTTTAAAAGTGAAATTAAGTTTTAAAAATTCGGCGGCAGGATTGACTAAAACAGGCGGCAACCCTGCAAGAATCTCGTTTTTTACCACGCGCGGAAGCAGATACATCATAAGCGAAGTTTCTTTAATATCGGCGTGAATTTCCTTTTTAAAATCTATGTCGATATAGCTTTTAAAAATATCGTCCTGGCGCTCCTGTGAATTTTTCTTTGAATTAATATACTTTTCGATGGCAAGGTTATATTCGCCCGAGTAATAATAAGCCGAAAGCGGCTCGATTATTTTAACGCCAGGATATTTCGACTCACAGGCCGCGATAGCATTAATAACGCATTTGATAAATTTAAGTTCGAAATGATGTATTATTATTACAATGCTTTTAAATCCAACTTCGCAATACTGCATAAGCGTTTCAGATAAAAAAGCGGTAAAGGAGACAGCTTCGAGCTGAGGAGTTATGCCGATGCCGTCAGATATCCGCGCCGGCGCATAAGTGAAGGCGGGCGCTTCAATTCCGTTCCATGGAGTTTTTTCGGTTTTCATAGTTTCGCACAGGCTTTCGGCTAAGTAACGGGCTATGAAAATATCTGTAGTTATAGGTAGATGCGGGCCGTGCTGCTCATAAGGGCCGACGGGCATTATCAGGTGGCATTTGCCAAAATCTACGGCCGCGAGCTCCTCATGCGTTAAATATTCTAATTTCAATATATATCACCTGAATCAAATATTTTATAACATATTCTTTAAAAACCGGCATTATTTTTTATTTTTATTTTAATACACGCCGGTCAATTTATCATACTTAACGACCGCATTCATTATTTATTTACTCAAGCCGCCTGTTCACTTAATTCTGCCTTTGCCGGTATCGCTCATCAGATACAGCTCTTCAGGGTAGGGTGCGAAATAAGTCTGCCGGCTTAAATATTCTTCACCAAAACGCACTATCATTGATTTAACAAGGCTTACCGGGATGCACAGCGGCGCTTTTTCGAGCCGGTATTTTTCGAGCGTGTCTAAAAAGAAAGCCTTTTCTTTTGAAGTAAGCTTGTCCGAAAAATAACCGAAAGCGTGCATCAAGGTATTAACGTTAGCGGCATAAGACGGCAATTTAGCGAAGGCTTTATATAAAAGCGCTTCATAATCCGCAAAAACATCGGTGACAGGCTTTTTTAAGTGATTGGCCACTGTTTTTCCAAGCTCACGCATCTTAGTCTGATTATAGGTCATCAATAAAAGTTTGTTATCCGATTGAAACTCGACTAAAGCCTTCATAGAGGGCTTCGCCGCTATTTTATAAAAAGAGGCTATGACAAAAAGTTTAGTCAGAAAATGCTCTCTAATTCTAAAATTACTGAGTCTTAATTCGTCTTCGACTGCAAGATTCGAAAATTTTTCGACAACCGCGGCTCCGAAAAAACCCGCGCCGGTATCGACGCTCGCTACTTTTTCAAATGCCGGATAAATTTTTACGCCCTTAATTCCACACGACGGCGAATAGGCTTTTAAAATAGCGCCGCAAGGCTTATCAAGCGAATTTAAAAAATCGGCGGAAAATTTAACCATCTTATCGGTGCAGTCTGTATTAGTGGAAGGCTGGATCAGGCGCGTTTTTTTATTTACCAGAACTATCCTGATCGGATCGCGCGGAATGCCAAGACCTATTTCACACTCCGCGCAGACCGGAATAAATTCGACGAAAGGCTTTAAACTCGAAACGAACTCGCTATGGATTATATCCCCGTTATAGCGGCAGCGATCGAATTCGATACATTTACTAATTATAACCTTCGGTACGACAAATTTAGTCATATTAAACAATCCTTCACTCAAAAATAATTTTTATTATTCAGCCGTTTTTTCGTCAACATTTAAAGGCTGGACCATCGTTTTTAAATGTTCTATGATGGCCGCCGCCTCTTTTTCGCTCAGACGCTGCTGGCCGTAGGACGGCATA
The DNA here is from genome assembly GCA_002423385.1 of bacterium UBP16_UBA6123. GTDB lineage: Bacteria > Muiribacteriota > UBA9980 > UBA9980 > UBA9980 > UBA9980. The sequence continues at coordinate 26,816 of DIVV01000238.1, read as the reverse complement.
TCGCCGGACACCGTGCGGCGGCCGCTGCGAATGACGCTTATAATACCGTCATTATTATCCGCCGGATTATATTTAAGCCAGAAGTCTTTGCCAGCTAAAATGCGTGCCGTTTTAAAATGCGAGTGATCGAAGTGACATGAGTAACAATGCCGGTAGAAAAGGTTTTCACCGGTTTCAATCTTAACCTCGGCCGTTTTCGGGCCGGCCGAAATAACTTCCGAGGTTGCCGCCGCGGACGCGGGTTTTAAATTTATTTCGCCGCTTCCCGCGGATATTTCGCCGGTGACGCCGGAAGCATCGAGCGAAACTTCAAGGCTCTGATCGGCGGAAGCGGAAACGCGGCCGTATTTTTTGCGCTCCAGCTCGATCTCGGAAGTTTTAAACCGCGATTTGAGCCGCAGCCATATTTCTTTTGTTTTATCGATAACTTCAGTTTTATCGATAACCTCAGTTTTATCGCTTACTTCAGTTTTATTGATAACGCTATCATCCGCCGGGGCGATTAAATCGACTTCATAACTTGCCAAAGCAGGTTGTAATAAAATAAAAAACGAAGATACTATTATAAAAGCGCCAAATATAAGCGCGAAGATTTTTTGGCGGCTCAACGGGTCAATTTTCATTTTTACATATTCCAATCTTTTATATTTCTTTTAATTCAAGTCGTTAAACGACATAATTTCTATATTATATTTTTTTAATATTTCTTTTAGTTCGATGCTTTTCAGCGCCGCAAATTCATGTTCACGCGGCTGTAAAAGTCCCGAAAGTTTTTTTAAGCTCTCGTCGCAGACGCCTGGATGAGTCATATACTCGCATGTTATATCTTTATCGGCGTATCCCGATATTTCTTTTTCAAATACCGGCGCGCTCAGGGCGCCGACGGAGTAAGTGCCCAGAAACGCCTGTGGATATAATAAAGCCGGCGCGCTCGAATCGTCGTAATAAAATGATTCGCAAACTCCTTTAAAACACGCATCAACCGTTTCACGTTCGATTCCCTGGCTTAAAAACAGCTCGCTCGCTGAAATATTTTGAGTAAGCCTGATTTTATTTATGCCAAAATTTTTAATCCCGGCGGTCACGGCCGCGAAAAACTGCGGCAGCATATGAACATGCTTATGCGAATCGATATGCGACGGATAAAAACCTAATTTATCATAAAAAGATTCAATCTGAGCCTTAAATTCACGCAAAACCTCAGATGAATCGATATCGGCCCGTGCCGCTCCAGTGATTAAATTTTTAAATTTCAAAAAGAAACCTTCGCCGTCTATCAATGAAGGCACTTCGTGCGCAGGCGAAACGGGCCGGCCGCAGGTCAAATTAAAATGAAGACCGGCGGAATATCCCGAACGTCCGTCTTTTTTCATAAACTCTTTTAAAAGTTCAACGGATGAATCGCTGATAATATTTATCATGACGGTAGCGCTTTTCAAAGGCGTTTTATCCCTGAAAAGTTCTATAATAGAAGTTGAAACCGCATCGGTTATGCCGAAATCATCGGCGTTAAAAATTACTTTCATATAAATCACCTATTATATTAATAAATTATGATTTTGTCAATCACTTTTATTAATTTCGGACTCGTAATAACGGCACAGATCGATTAAGCGCATCAATCTGTTGTTTATAGCCGATTTCGAAATTTTCGGTTTCGTAAGCCTGGCAAGCTCGCTGAGCGACATATGCGGATTAGAAGTTCTAAGGCGGGCCATTTCAATAAGAGCGGGGGTAAGTTTATCGGCGAAATTGGACTTGAGCAGATTTTTTATTTTAACTATCTGTTCAGCCGCTATATTTGCCGTGCGCTGTATATTGGCGGTCTCGAAGTTAACGCTTCTATTGGTATTATTTTTGATTTCTTTGATGATTTTAATATTTTCGAGCTCGAAATAACTGGTCATAACATTAAGATAAGCCAGTATTTTTTCGAAATTTTCGAATGATTTCGAATACAACAGTATTATATCGCTATTTTTTAATATATGCGTTTTAATTTTGCAGTTGATTTTCTGTATGAGAATTTTACGCACGATATTAGCCACTAGAGGCTCTTTTATTCTTATCTCAAAGTGATAATTCTTTTGCGGATTCTGAAAATAACCGCAGGTAGCGATAATGCTTTTAATAAAGGCGCTCTGGCAGCAATCTTTTTCAAGATGGGCAAGAATATTTTCGGGCGGCGGCGTTTCGGAAAACATTTCGCTTCTAAGTGAAAGCTCTTTTAAGATAACGCCCAGCTTATCTTCTTCATCGATAATGCATTGATAATAATCGCCGCCGGATAGATTATCGCGAATTTTATAGATATAAGCGAAAGAAATTCCCGCTAATTTTTTCAGCATCCGCCCGACCTTGCCGACAAAACTCATCGAAGGAAGGCGCAGCGCGAGCTTCATCGAACCGCCTTCGCTGGTGATCGAAGCCGCGTTTTTAAGAACGTTATATAAAAACACTTGCTGGCAGCATGTTTTTTTGACAGGCTGTCCTATGAGCTCGTCTTTTATTTTAGACGAAAAACTTATATTATCCGACATGAATAATCACCGCGTTAAATCTGTATTATTTTCGCTATATCTGAAACATGGCCTGGATTCATTTTTTTAAAAAGGGAATCGATGAATATTTGAGAACTGTTATGTCCCTGACGTTTTAAACGCTCGTTCATAACCGCCACTTCGATAATAATCGATATATTGCGTCCCTCCTGAACGGGAACTGATATTTTTCTGAGTTTGACGCCCATTATATCTAAAACATCGAGACTGAGGCCGAGCCGGTCAAAATGATGACGGTGCTGTTCGCTCGAAGGTATTAAATCGATGACTATATCGACCTCTTTTTCCTGTATGGTAGCCGCTGAACCGAAAAGAGCCTGCACGTCGATTATACCCAGCCCCCTTACTTCGATATGATATTTAAGCATCGGATCGGAATAGCCGTATATATCGTTTCCGATCCGCCGAAGCGTGACCACGTCGTCGCATACGAGACAGTGCCCTCTGCGGACTAATTCGAGCGCGGTTTCGCTCTTGCCGGTGCCCGATTCGCCCCTTATAAGAACGCCCATATTGTAAAGTTCGAGCAAAGTTCCGTGCATTATCTTTTTAGGCGCGAATTTAGTTTCGAGATAATTGGAAAGCGATACTAAAAAGCGGTCGCATGGCGCGTCGGTATGAAGCACCGGTATCATAAAATTTTCCGCGACGCCGATGAGATCGTCGAATTTTTTAACGGAGTCGGTTAAGATAACGCAGGGAACATGATATAGAAAAAGTTCATGCAGGCGCATAAATCGAAGATCGTGTGAAATATTTTCCAGATAGCCGATCTCGTTTTTACCGAAAATCATGATACGGTCGAAAGTGAGATTTTTATAATAACCGGCCAGTTCCAGACCGGGTTTTGTGACTTCGGGCGAAACTATCAAACCTTCGAGGCTCTGGCTGCCGGATATTACCGACAGCTTAAGATCTTCGGCTAGTTTCTTGATGCTGATTTCATCTTTTATTTCATTCTTTATATCGTTTTTTTTTATATTCATCCGCTTTAAAACCGTCCTGATCTGCTATTAATGTCCGCCATCTTCTTTTTTCTCCGGCAGCTCGCTGAAATGCGCCGCCATATTACGCCCGTTTTCCTTTGAATAATAAAGCGCCGAATCGGCTTTTAATATGAGATCTTTCTTCTCTTTAGCGTTTATGGGATAGGTAGCTATTCCAAGACTTATGGTTATTTTAAGGGTTTTGCCGTCGGGGCCCGCAAGATCAGCCACTTCGACCGCGCTGCGGATTCTTTCCGCCATTCTTTTGGCGTCTTCGAATCCGGTCTGTGGCGCGATTATGGCGAATTCTTCCCCGCCGTAGCGGCATGGAATGTCCACTTCGTTTCTGATAGTATCGCGTATAATGTCGGCGACTTTAATAAGTACCATATCGCCGACCTGATGGCCGTACGTATCGTTAAATTTTTTAAAATGATCGATATCCGTCATAACCAGCGACAGCGGGGCGCCGTATCTGAACGAACGCTTGATTTCCTCATCGAGCCTTATCTGGAAATAGCGGTGTATGAAAAGCCTTGTCATGCCGTCGGTAATTGAAAGCTCGTACAGCCTGGCGTTTTCGATCGTCATGGCGGCCTGCGTGCAAAGCGAGACGGCGAGAGTTTTATCGTCTTCGTTAAATCCTTCGGCGCCTTTTTTATTGACTATATTGATTACGCCGATAGCTTCGTCCTTCGTCTTCATCGGCACGCACATCATATTACGCGTTACATTATCGGTAGTCTGCGTCGATTGAGTGCGAAGAAAGCTGCTGTCACTCTGTATATCGTTGGATATAATAGTTTCGCCCGTCTTAAAAGCCTGACCGGCCTTTCCTTCGCCCGGCGCGAATTTAACGCGCCGCTCGAATTTACCTGGATAACCTATGGCCATTTCACAGGATATCAGGCACTCTTCGGCGTTATAAAGCATGATGGAGCCTTTTTCGGCCGCCAGCGCGTCTATCATTTTAGTTAAAATAATGGTTAAAAGCTGGTCTTTATTGTTTAAAAAGTTCATCGACTGCGACACTTCATAAAGCGTGGTCACTTCGAACATTTTACGTTTAAGACTTTCGTTGTATATATCGAGTTTATCGCTCATTTTATTAAAAGCGCTTGAAAGTTCGCCGATTTCGTCCGAACGGTCGATAAGAACTTTACGCTTGAAATCGCCTTCTGAGGTCGCATGAGCTATTTTAGCGAATTCCTTGAGCGGCGATGCGATATTAGCGGAAAGCAGATAACCCGACAGAGCGGCGAGCGCCAGTGAAATGGCCATTATAATATACAGATTGTTAAGCACGTACATATTGGCGATACCGAAGAGTCTGCGCGGCACCAGCACGCACATATAACCTCTGAAATTACGGTCTTCGTCATAAATTTTTGAATAAACGTTTACCGTATAATCGCCTAAAAATTTTTCTTCTTCCCTGTATGACTGAGCTTTTTCAAGAGCGGCAACGGCGGCGGGACTGATTTTAAGGCCGGTAGTCCTGCTGCCCGTAGGATCGAAACGGGTCGAAATTATCGAAGTTTTATCGTCGTAAATAACGACGTCGATATTGGTGATATCTTTGATGGCGTCGATTGAATCGTTGGGAATCAAAACATAGGCGCATATTATATACGCTCGGTCGGAACGCAGGTTATCGGCGGTTTTTATAACGCTTCGAAAATAAGCCTTCTGCTCGCCCGCAAAAACGATCGACGAATGATTTTTTCCGCGCGCCACTTTTTTAAATACTTGCGGTTCAGGCGCTAAAACCTCATTGAACTTGCTTTTATGCACGCTTATAAAAGGCCTGTAATCGAGCGTGGTCGAATCGAGGGAATAGATATCGACGAATCCGTAGTTAAGTTTGGCGTCCCAGCCTTTAACCGCGGCTGTGATTTCGGCGGTATCGCCATTTTCGAGCGTCTGGCGGAACTTTTCGGCGCCCGCGAGAAGATTGAGCTGGACCTGCATGGAATCGAGCGAGCGGTAAAAAAAACGGTTGACTATTTTAGTGGTAAACTCAAGCTGATTGTCTATTTCTTTTTCGGTGCGCTCGGCTAAATCGGAAGATACAAGATACACCGACAATATCATGGGAATTATCAGGATCATGACGAAGTTAAGTATTATTTTATGAGAAAGTTTTAAATTCATTTACTTCCCGCCCTGTTTATGCGCCCTTCGATTCTCGGATTCAATATTTTATCTTCGCGCATAAAGCGCATCGAAGTTTCGCGAAGATTATCGTAACAGCCTATCAGAGGGCAATTTTTTAACTGCGGATAACCGCCCTGGCCGGAAGCCAGAAAACCGTTAGTAGCGACGCGGTACTTTCTGCTTAGTTGAATTTCGGCGCTTGCTATGCTTAATTTAGTTATAACGTCGGCATTTCCGTCGGACTGCGCTTTATTGGCATCGTAAGAATAAGATGCGCCGCCAATCTGCAAAAGTCCGCGTTCGCGGCGGCAGGTGGTATTTATAACCTCGTAGAGAACCTCGCCGGAAACTTCGAGCAGAACTATGTCGTTATCGAAAGGCAGGGCGTTATAAACGTCGCCGACGGTAACATCGCCCGCTTCAATATCGGCCCTGAACGAACCCGCATTCTGAAGCGCAACCTCAGCCGATGCGGCTTTTAGCATATAATCGGCTATTAAATTGCCGAAATTAGTTTCTTCGTTAAAAGGCCTTTTCAGATAAACCTCAGAAACCGCTATCACCTGATTCATTATGGCGTCGAGTTTGCGAAGGTAATCGGAGACTATCTTAGCGCATCCGCCGTCGGCTTCGATCTGATTGACTATGACCGGGACTATTTCCGCGCAATAATCAAAAGGCTTATAAGTTTCGCTGTCGAATAAAATTTCGGCCCGGGTGAGCTGAGCGCCTTTGGCGAAGCCGTTTAAAGCCACCACCATCGTATCGCCCATTTTTTTAACGCCGCTCATCTGATTTGTAAAGTCGAGACCTATAACCAGATTGAAACCGCTTTTAACTAAAAGAGCGAGCAGCGCAGTGTCTTTTTCAAAATCGAGCTGTGTAAGCGCTACTGTAAAATCGACTCCCTGCGCCGCCGCTTTTTTCATAAACAATTCAACAGTTTCGGTTTCGCCGCTCATGGCTAATTCTGATACGTTTTTAATAGTCGAATCCGTGAGCGTTTCCGGCGGTGTAATTCCGAGCACGCCTATTTTAAAACCTTTTTTATTTACTTCGAATATAAGGCTGTCTTTAAATTCTTCGAAAGCCTCGCCGTTATTTTTATTTCTGACGTTAGCCGCGAGGATCGGAAAGTTAGCGTCGGCCGCGCGCGCCTTTAACACCTCGAAACCGTAATCGAATTCACGATTTCCAAGAAGCATGGCGGAAACGCCCATTAAATTCATGGTATCGACGACGGCGCGGCACTGCGAATAATAGCTATGAGCCGTACCCGGAAAATTATCGCCGCAATCGAGCAAATAAAAAGCAGAACGGCTTTTATCGGCCTTTTTTCTTAATTCGGAAATTTTAGAAACTAAAAAAGGCATCCCGCCGACCATCATGCCGCGATAAGGTTCGCCGCTGGCTTTGTAGGATACTATATTTCCCTGAAGTATTCCGCTTACTACAAAAGTGACTCTTGTAGTTTTTGCGATATCGATGAGTGAATAAGAAATTATAAACCCCATCACAAAAACGAAATAAAAAATAGCTTTTAATAATTTTTTCATTGCATTAAAGATTATATTAAAATTACAACCGTTTGTCAATATCAAAAATTATATCGCACACCCAATTATATCAGAATCGATGATCAAGCAAAAATCAAGCGTTAAAATCAACTGAATGGTCTGAGCTGCAAAATATAACAGCCGTGATAAAGTTAAAAAATAAGTATTGACTAATGATTCCAATGATGTTAGAATAGGCTGTATGTTAAGCATTCTAAAATCACTAACATTATATAATTACATTCTTAGAGCGAAAAACGCGCGGATTTTAATTTTAATTTTTTGCGCATGGTTTCTCCTGTTAAACTCCGGCTGCGCTGGCTCTAAGCTGCCCGCTGACGACACCACGTCGATTGCCGCTCTGAAGGCGGCCGATTCTTCCGTCATAAAAAAAGAGTTCATCGATTTAAAACTTATTCCGGCGCTGGAATCTAAAAATCCCGAAAAAATAAAGGGGCTTTTCGAGCGGACGCTTTCTAAAACCGAGCGCTGGAAAAATTTTATAGATTCAGCCTGTCTTTTAAATAAAGCGAAAGCTGAAACTGGCGGCCTGCACGCTGCGGTTAAAACTTCCGGCGACGGCTTTCTGATAAGCGAGGTTTCATTCGACTACAAACTATATGGATTCACCGGCCTTAATTACAAAATTTTCGTTAAAGAAGGACGAATGGTTTTCAACCTTAAATCCTCCTTCGGCGCTGGCGAAATCGAACATATAATAATTTCGGACGGCTTTGACGATAATTATCATTTAAAAGGGCGCATCTGCCGGCAAAACTTGCGCGGCGTAAGCGGCGCGGCCGTAACCATCTCCTCCGATAAATATAATTTTTCATGCACCACAAACGATAACGGCGAATTCGACATCGAATTCATACCGGCGGCCGATTTTACTATAAAAGTAGATAAAACCGGTTATATACCCGTAGAACAAAAAATAACCGCATTAAAAAAAGGCGAATATTTTCAAACGGATGATTTAATATTGGAGCGAATGACGAATATCTCCGGCACGGCCTCAGCGGATGGCGGCGATGACGATGAAGACGAATCTTTATCCGACGGCGGCCTGTTTTATTTAACGCCCGGAACCAGAACTTTTAATAACGGCCTCAGCGCAGACGCCTTTGATAAATCAGTCAAATTAAGCTGGAGCGGCATTAAATCGAGCGGTCCCCAAAAACAGTCATACGGCATATATCGCAAAGCCCTGACCGATGAAAATTTTAAAATGATATACGCGGCGGAAGATATCGAGAGTTATACCGACGAAGGGCTCGCTAACGCCGGTATTTACGTTTATAAAATAGAAGCGCGCAACGCCGATCCGTTATCTTTGCCGGCAGCGGTTTTTGGCCCTGTCACCGCTATACCGGCTTCTTTAAAATTTGCGATTGAATTCGAGGATATCGTTTCGAATTCTCTTAAATGGAGCGGCGCGAAACCCCTTATTATCAACGAAAAATTATTTTCCGGCGGCCGTTACATAGCCTTCGACCCTCTACAAACGGCGGCTTTATCGTTTTTAACCCCGAAAAAAATCAAGACCGGCTACTATAAAGCCTTTTTATACGTAAAGCGCACCGACGGCGACTCGGCGCTTAAAATTGAAATTAAACAATTCGGCGAACCGGAAGAAAATAAATCATTTTATCGCGGTGAAATCAGTCTTAAATCCCCGGGCGATAAAGAAAACCGCGACGTGATCGAGCTGGGCGAAATGCTCATCGAGCCGAAAAGCTGGAAAAATGAAATCATTAACGAAGATTATTGCGAAATGTCCATAAATATAAGCCAGAGTGAAGACGGCGAAATAGCGGAAGAAAAATCGAATAAAAAAGCTGGCGTCAATAAGATATCACTCGATGTGATAGAATTTGTAAAGATAGACTGATCGAACTAATCCAAAATTAAACAGGCTCGATTGAGGTGATAAGCAAAATGTATGAAATTTCAGCGAAGTTTTCAATTTCATCGGCGCATTTTTTATGCAATTATGAAGGCAAATGTAAAAATTTGCACGGCCACAACTGGAACATTACCGTATACGTCAAAGGCGATGAACTCGACTCGCTCGGAATGCTTATCGATTTCAATACTTTAAAAAAATATTTTAAAATCATTGAAAACGAACTCGATCATACCTGCCTCAACGAACTCGATTACTTCAAACAGCGAAATCCGACCGCCGAGAATATCAGCGAATACATATATAACCGTATGAGCGGTCTTTTCAGCGGAGATAATATAGAGAACGCAGAAGTCAGCAAAGTGTCGGTTTATGAAACGCAAAATTGCGAAGCTATCTACTATAAGTAACATTTCACGATTATGAACAATTATCAGCTATCTGAAAAATTTAATGAAATGTCGGTGATGTGCGAATATGCCGGCGAAAATATATTCAAGGCGAGAGCGTTTCTAAAAGCGTCTGAAGTCATTAGTTTGCTCGATACCGAATTATACGATCTCGAAGACGATTTTGCAATAGAAGGCTTAGGACGCGGCGCTAAAGAAATAATAACCGATTTTTTAAATTCCGGCCGTTCGAAATCTTACGATGAGCTTAAAGCCCGCGTACCCGAAGATATTTTTTTAATGTTAAATATTTCCGGCATTGGAGTTAAAAAACTTAAAACGCTCTGTGAAACTCTCGGAATCCAAAAAATGAGCGAGCTTTTCGAAAAAGCTATAAAAGGCGAAATCAGAACTGTAAAAGGTTTCAGCGCCGCAAGCGAGGCCGGTATCATCCGGGAAATATCAAGAATAAACTCCGAAAAAAATTCGAAACTTTTTTTTGTAGCGGAAAAATTATTCTACGATATAAAGCATCACCTTCAGCGCGTCAATTCAATCAAAGAAATCACGCCGGCCGGCGAGTTCGCGCGCAAACTTCCCGTCGTTAAAAAATTGTCATGTTCGATAATATATAATTGCGAAACCGGGCCCGATAAAATAGCCGCGGAAATAAAAAATTCGCTTAAATTTAACATCGGCACATTAACGGAAGAAAGTGTCGTATTATCCATTTTAACGCCCGAAAATTTTGCCGGCGATTTTCCACTCGAATTTTTTTTGATCAGAAACGGCGATAAATCTGAAAAAATTAAAAAAATACTTGCCCTTTCGATAGAATATATTAAAACGAGCGTTAAAGATTCCGACTTGAAAATAAACACTGACTCGATGTCTGAAAGCGACTTTATCTTAAAATCGATACCGGCGCTGTCTGAAAATTTCGACCGCCTCGGCTTCGTTAAAACGGCTCCGCAACATTCGGAATTAGTCTGGAAAACTTTGCCGGCCGAGACCTTTAAAACGCTTAAACCCTTTACCACGGATAAAATAAAAGGCGCGTTCCACGTGCATTCCGATTATTCCGACGGCACCGATTCGCTCGAAACCATAGCGCGCAGGGCCAAAGAAATGGGCCTGTCCTATATAGGCATAACCGATCATTCGAAAAGTTCTTCCTACGCGGGCGGATTAAGCGCCGAAAGGCTTGGCGCGCAAATAAAAGAAATAGACTCGCTTAACTTAAAATACGCTCCTTTTAAAATTTTTAAGGGTATTGAATGCGATATATTAAAAGACGGCGCGCTGGATTTTTCCGACGATATTTTGAAAGAACTTGATTTTGTTATCGTTTCCATACATTCGCATTTCAAAATGCCTGGCGCCGAAATGAGCGAACGCATCAGGCGGGCGATTTCAAACCCGCTCGTAACTATGCTCGGCCATATGACCGGCCGCCTTCTGACTAAAAGAGCGGGTTACTCCTTAGACGAAGAAATAATATTTACGGCCGCGAAAAAAAATAACGTAATTATAGAGCTGAACTCCAATCCATACAGAATGGATATCGATTATAAACATTTCACCAGGCTTTCGGAACTTGGCATTATGATTTCAATAAACCCCGACTCGCATTCGATCAACGACGCTATGCCCTGCATTAATTACGGCGTAAACGCGGTAAATCTCGGCGCCATGCCGGAAGACGGCATATTCAACACTAAAAGCGCGCAAGAGGCGGAAAGTTATTTTAACTTTAAAAAAGAAATAGCCGGAAGACTTAATAAACAATTTTAGGTTAGTTTAGTTTAGATTGGATTCGATCCGATCCGATCCGATCCAATTCGATTCGATACAATTAACTTAACCCGGACAAATTAACAGAAATGGCGGTCAGTATGGAAAGTATTACAGCGTTAAAAATTTATAATATATTAAAAATCGAATATCCCGATATCCCCAGGAGTTTTCTTGAATTCAAAAACTGTTATCAACTGCTTATAGCGGTTATTTTATCGGCCCAATGCACCGATAAAATGGTCAATATAGTCACGCCGAAGTTATTTGCGGCCTATCCCGACGCGCAATCGCTCGCATCAGGTAATCTTGACGATATTATGTCGATAATCAAACCTACGGGCTTTTTTCAAAACAAAGCGAAGAGCATTAAAAACTGCGCGGCCGTTCTCGTCGAAAAATTCGATTCAAAAGTTCCGCAAACCGTCGCCGAACTTATAAGCCTTCCCGGCGTCGGCCGCAAAACCGCCAACGTGGTCACTCAAATAGCCTTTGATAAAACCGAAGGCGTAGTGATCGACACTCACGTTAAAAGGCTTTCGAACCGTATCGGTTTTTCACTCCATGACGACGTGGATAAAATCGAAACTGATCTTATGAAGCTCTTCGACATAAAACTCTGGAAACCGCTCACTTTTTATCTGATTTTACACGGCCGCAATATATGCAACGCGCGCAAACCCGACTGCGATCACTGCGTGCTGGCGGCGCTGTGCTCTTATTACGCCGATAATAAAGGGGCGCTGGCCGCAACCGACAAGGCCGTCCAAAAAACGGCCGTGAAACCGCCGCTGAAAAAAACGCGCGCGACCGCGAAGAAAGCGGGTAAATAATGGCCATAGCAAAACCTATCGTAATAATAGACGGCTGCAACGCGATTAATTTAATGAAATCGTTTACCGGCCCCGCCGGAGCGAATTCAGCGCCCAAAAATTTTCAGGCCAGTTGCTCAAAACTAATATCTATAATCCAGAATTTTTCGTATCAGGCCTCCCGCCGTTTCATAATAGTTTTCGACGGCTACAGCCCGGGCGGGCGTAACCAGAATTTCGGCGACTGCGTATCGGTAATATTTTCCGGCAAAAAAATTGCGGACCTCGTCATCGAAAAAATGACGCTCGAACGCAACGCTAAAATAATCGAAGTAGTAACTTCCGACAATGAAGTCGCTAACATCTGCCGCAATCATGGCGCTAAAGTCATCAAAATTCAAGAATTTGAAAACCAGATCGAATTTTACGGTCAGCAGGCGGAGCGCCATTTAATTAAACAGAAAGGCGGCAAAGTAAGCGGGCCTATCAACCCTCTCGCAGATAATCTCGACGAAGAAAGCGCCGAAAAATTAAACGGGCTCGCGGTTTTACTCCAGCAGAAAGAAATGGAGGCAAAAGCCAAAAAAGAAGCTGAAATCAAAGCGGCGAACGAACAAAAAAGAAAAATAAAAAAAGATGAAACGGCGGCTGCGAAAAAGCCAGGCGTTAATTCCAAAACAATTATCAGCGACGACGACGCGGAGCTTTTCACCGAAATGTTCGCCGGCGCCAGACGCGTTGAGTCGAAAAAATACGCGGGCGACGAAGACCGCGGCAAAGCGGATGCGAAAAAAGGCGTGAAGCCGGACGCAAAAAAAACGGGCGGCGATAAAAAAAACTCAGGCGAAAAAAAATCCGCTAGCGGAGAAACATTCGACTGGAGACAACATATAGATGAAAGTTTCGAAAAATTTTCCAAAAAAAGATAATAACCATAACTATTTTTATTATTTATAAACCGACCAATTTAAAAGAAAGGCTTAAACGGACATTCTGTGAAAAAAATACTATTGATAAATCCTGCCACGAAAAAAGACCGGGTTGAAATTCCCGGTCAATATAAGGGTTCTGATATATTCCGGTATCCTAAATTAGGCACTCTTGCAATCGCGGGAGTGACGCCCGCCGGTTATCAGATCGAAATAACCGATGAAACCATCGATATAATAAACTTCGATGCGGGTTACGACATCGTCGGAGTATCGGCGGTAACGGCGCTTGCTAACCGCGCTTACCAGATCGCAGCGGAATTTAAAAAACGCGGGGCTCACACGGTAATCGGCGGATGTCACGCGACCTTTCTGCCCGAAGAAGCTAAAAGCCATTTTGACACGGTTATATGCGGCCTCGGAGAAACGCTCTGGAACGATTTTTTAAGCGACCATAATAAAAATCCTGAAATTTCTAAAAAAATATATAGCTATAATCAGGCCGGAGCGCCGAAAGACCTTCTTCACGGCGCGCCTTTCGCAGCCCGCTTCGCCGAAGGCAGGCCGGGATACGCTGCAGGTCACGTTTTTTCGATAATGCGCGGCTGCTCTAAAGCGTGCGATTTCTGTTCGATCAACGCGTTTTTCAACCGGCGCGTTTATAAACGCCCGATCGCAGAGGCCTGCGGCGAACTTAAAAACCTCAGGCACCCTATAATTAATCTGGTGGACGATAATATATATTCAGACCCGGCCTACGCCAAACTTTTTTTTGCCGCGGTTAAAAATTACGGCAAACACTGGCTTTTTCAGGCATCAACCGATATAGTGCGTGACAGGCACCTGATGAAACTTCTCGAAGAAGCCGGCGCTAAAGGCGTATTCGTCGGTTTCGAGTCGATTTCATCGCTTAATCTGGCAGGCTCGAATAAAAACCATAACACAGTCGATAAATATAAAAGAGTGATAGACGTTTTTCACGAATTCGGCATAGTGGTAGAGGCCGGCATGATGTTCGGCTTCGACGACGACGGCCCCGAAGTTTTCGAAAAAACATACGATTTTTTTTATAAACTCAACCTCGATTTAATGCAAATTGCAGCGGTTACGCCAATGCCCGGCACCCCGCTATACGATCGCATGAAATCCGAAGGCCGCATAATAAGCGACAACTGGGACGATTACGACTGTAAAAAAGTCGTATTCCGCCCTCGTAAAATGAGCGTGGAGGCACTCGTTAAAGGCACCGAATGGCTTAGAGGCGAATTTTATTCGTATAAATCGATTTTAAAAAGAGGAATTGCTAATTTTGGCAGCCTCGGATTTATAGGCACGCTCGGATATTATCTTCGCGGCAATCTTGGCTTTAAAAAAAACCACTCGCTCGGTTTAGATTATCCGCCTTAAACTTTAATTTAATTACTGAATTAAACTAATAAATTACACACGGAGGCAATCATTGGATAAACTTTTAAAAATAAACTTTGAATACAGGGTTGAAATTTCTTATGCCATATTCTTTTTAACTCTTTCGACGCTGCTTATCAATACCGATATGATCTACGAAAAAATGGCGATTTCATTAGGTATAAGCGCGCCGCAGGCCATGAGTCTTTTATTTTTGATAATAGGCTTTTTTAACCTGCTCGCCGGCGCGCTGCGCGTTTCCGCATGCGCCTATCTGGGCTCGGAGGTCATGATGAAAAAAGAGATCCAGACTAAAAAAATGACGGTGGCCGGACCTTACGCCTATGTGAGAAACCCGATATATCTTTCGGATATCCTATCCATGACCGCTATATCGCTTGCTGGAAATATCTATTCCGTGGCCGTTATATTTTTCGCGAAGCTTTTTTCATCACTTCTTTTTTGTATTTACGAAGAAAGCAACTTATTAGAATATCTTGGAAACGACTATAAAGATTACTATGACAGAGTTCCGCGATTCATACCCAAATTTTACCAATACCACAAAACCGATATATTGGCGCATAAGAACTATAAAGACGGACTCAAAAACAGCTTTTACCCTTTCGGAATCGCAGCCGGTTTTTTTGCGGGCGCCCTCACGCACAGTTATCTTTACGTTTTTATAATAGGCGCCATTGCACCGATCGGCTGGTTCGCGCTTTATAGAAAAAAACGAATTTAATGAGCGCTGAACGAATAATACAAATTTGTGCCTGCGCAAACATACAGTGTCGGAAAAAACATACATTTTTTTCATACAATCGAACAAACATTAAACGCGGAATCACGAAAACAAGCAAAATCATGTTCGGTAATAATTGGCACGCTATTTGCTTCTTAACTTATGTGTGAAAAAGGAGAATTCTTATGAGCCAAAAGAATGATTTACAAAACAAAAAAAAAATGGTTCAAACGAATTCGTTTAGTTTTTTAGCCGATGAGAATGGGCAGGGCATGGTTGAATACGGCCTGATACTCGGTTTAGTAGCTTTAATTTCTCTGATGGTGATAACTTCGCTCGGTTCAAATATTTACACATTGTTTTTTAGGGACCTTAAAGATAATATAAACACTAACACATAATAACTGACAACAAATTTAAGGTATAACATTATAAAGTAACCTAAGTAAGAAAGGAGGCCCTCTATGAAGAAATTTTTTATGAATGAAGACGGACAGGGTATGGTTGAGTACGGCTTAATCCTCGGCCTGATCGCTATCGTTGTTATCGCAGCTTTAACCGCTACAGGCGGATCGCTTAAATCGTTGTTCGGAACAGTT
This sequence comes from bacterium UBP16_UBA6123, assembly GCA_002423385.1. Taxonomy (GTDB): domain Bacteria; phylum Muiribacteriota; class UBA9980; order UBA9980; family UBA9980; genus UBA9980. The sequence goes on along the minus strand of DIVV01000238.1, from coordinate 10,972 downwards.
GGCAGCACTGTCGCTACCGTTACAACCACCTAGATCTTGATATTAAACTCGAGATAAAAAGCACCGCCATTCACAAAAACGGCGGTGCTTTTATTTTTTATATTACATCCGGCAATACCGGTTCTTAATCATACCGAAATATCCATGCAGGTTAAGCAAATAATTTCATGCTCGATTATAAAGAATTACTATATTTTTATATCTCATTAATATTTTTTCTGCTTCTATTAAACAGCGCCGGTTTTTACGATTATTCACTCGCTCCGGCCAGTTTTTCTTATTGCCTGCTTTTTATTTTCGGATTATTTTTTTATTTCAATAAAAATCACGATCCCAACGAAAAAAAAAGTTTGTTTTTAATCAGGCTGAACCTTATTAACGCCGTTTTTTACGGTTTAATAACTCTCGCCTCGCAGTGCATCGAAATAAGCTATATCGATCTTTCAAAACATCTTTCAGCATCTTTTTTGTTGATAACTATTATCTACAGCATATCGACTTATGCCGACCTGCGTTTATTTATTAAAATATTCGCTTATTTTAATCAGGTTTATATACTGATGACAATGTGCTATTATTTTTACTTTAAATTCGTTGAAGGCGCCTTTTTTTCAGGAATCTGCTATACGATGTTTTATCCTTACTACTACGCGGCCCTCGTCATCTGTCTGACTCCGCTGAGTTTATATCTTTATTTTTCTTCCGACGACAACAATCCGAAAGAAAAAAGCAATTTTTTAATTTTATTTTTATTATGCTGTCTGAACGTATTTCTAACCAGCTCGCGCGTCGCCCAGATCACACTTTGCCTTAGCATATTTGCAGTTTTATACTATTTCAACCGTTTTATCGAATTCAAACCAAAAGTTAAATTCATACTCATACTTTTTTTGACCGCGCTTATTGCCGGCGGCCTGTTTACAACCGACGCTTACTCGCGCATAGCGAAATCTTTTTCGAGCCGTGAAAATTTCGACCTGCACGATGAAAACGGCCGTTTCAACATATATAAAGGGGCTATAAAAACCTTTCTCGATTATCCTTTAACCGGTACCGGTCCGGCGCTTTCCTCGATGTTTATCACAAAATATCGCGTTTCGAAACTATGCATTACGGACTGCCACAACATAATATTAAACCGGCTTTGCGAAACCGGAATTTTTTACGCTTTATTTTCTTTTTTAACCGTCTTAATAACGATCGGCTTCACCATTAAATACGTGCTTTTAAAAGCCTCTAACGATGAAAATCACCCGAAAGAATTCGGCGGCACGGGTTTAAAAGCCGCAGCAGCAGCTTGCGCCGTGTCGCTTGCCGCGATTTATTTACAGGGCTTTTCAATGCCGCATTCATTTTTAACTTCACTGATATACCTCGAATATATATTAATAGCCCTTTGCGTCAGCATCGTCAAAATAGCCGGCGCCGGAAATCATAAGTTTCCAAATTCCCTTTATGACACCGCCACATTCTCGTTTACAAAAAAAAATATGCGGCTGTCCGCTATTATTTCAGTTTTGATATTTTTTAATATATTCCTGTCGATTTTTACCGGCGAAAAAATCATCTTTTTTATTCAATGGTTTTTGAATATATCTTTTTTATCGATGTGTGTTATGGTATTCACAGCTCATCATTACGGCGGTTTAATTAAAATCGCTAAAGAAAAAACTTTCATAAAGATTATTATCGCATCATTAATTTTAATACAACTCATATTTCAATGGCATGTTTTCGAATCGGGAGTTTTATCTAAAATCGGCATAAATCACAATTTGACGGGCGATAATAAAAAAGCCCTCGAATATTTTAAAAAAAGCGCCGAATACTATCCAAATATGGCCTCGTATCTTTTTTTATCCGCATTATACCATAACGCAGGCGAAACAGATAAATCTTTTAACGCGGCAGTTTTTTATAATTCCAAACTTCCTTATGAAATTTTCGGCCTTAACAACCTCGCTGCCTCTCTTATTAAAAAAGGAAATTTGACCGCCGGAGCTGCCGTTCTTGAAAAATTAGACCGTTACAGCGCTAAAAATTATATGTCAGCCCCTTACGGCGCCTATTTAATAAATAACAATAATTTAAAAACCGGAATCAAAAAATATTCAAAAGCCGCCGTTGAAAATCCAGAATTTCTTTCAAATAAATATTTCTGCGGCGAATTATTAACCCGGCCTGCCGCGGCCGTCAGTTTTTACGATGAAATAACGGCCCAGTCCGCGGTTATTCTTAAAACTAAAGAAAAATTTATTTCGCATTATCTATACACTTTATCAAATGTCTATATCACACTGCGTTCATACGGCTATAAATGCGGCAATAATATTATCGGCGATTCTAAAATTTATAAAAATAAATTTATAAAAAACATTACAGCAGGCATTGCGAGCGTTTTGCCATCTGTAACCGATATGCCATCGAGCTTAAACACATTAATTTTCACAATCAATTTTAATAACAAATTATTTCACGGCGGTTTTGTATCAGGTATTTTCCACTTTTTGCAGCAAAGCCCTTTGTGTGTATCTGATAGTTTCAATAAATTTAATCCGATAACATCTTATATGCGCGGCATTAAAAAATATATAAGCTACGATACATATAAAAAAAACATAGATTTGTCGTCGATAAATTACAGCGCGCACTTCGGCTTAAAGCAATGGTTCGATTTTGAAAACGCATTGATCGATTCTAACGGCGTATTCGAGCCGGCACCTGAAATCCCTCTTTTTATAACCATTATCTTAGAAAAAATATATCGGCGGGAAATTGTCAAAAAATATATTGCCGATTTTTACAGCGACTTTTATCATAGCATAAAATAATTCCGGTTGGATAACTCCGGTTAGATAATTGTTAGATAATTCCGGTTAGATAGTTCTAACCAAATAGTTCTAATTGATATTGAATAAATTAAGGTTTTGTGCTATAATTACAATGTGAAATTGTCATTATTTTTTATTTACGAGGATTTGTTTTGAATTCGAGCTACTTTATAGATATTTTTCTCTTTACCATACTAACTTACTCACTTTATACCGATTTAAAATACGGTAAAATTTATAATTTTATAACGATTCCGTCCATAGCGGCCGGACTTGTTCTAAACGCGCATGTTAATGCAAACGGAGCGCTTGCCGGCATTTATAACGGTTCAGCCGCTGTTTTAATAGCTTTCGTTTTTTTTATAATACCCTATATGATGGGCGCTTTAGGCGGCGGCGACGTTAAATTGATGATGGCTATAGGAGCGCTTAAAGGTTATATTTTTCTCGCGGTTTCAATATTAGCGATAGGTCTTGTAAGTTTAGCGCTTTCTTTATTCGTTTTTATGATGCAATTATTCAAAGATTATAAATTCAGCGGCATGCTCAACATTTTAGCCGGGTTTTACCATAAAAACATCCTCGTCGGCGGCGACGAATTAAAGCCTATTTTAAAAAAAAATTTAAAATTCGGTATTTCAATTTTTTTTGGAACGATTATTGCCTACATTTATCTGTTGAATAAGTGATTCGACCGATTAATGTTTTTGACCATTCTATTAAAATTTTGACGGGAGCGATGATTATGAACGATAAAATATATCCGTTAAAAAAACGCAAGGGCCAATCAATGGTTGAATTTGCGCTTGTTCTGCCTATTCTGCTTTTATTTTTTGTAGGCATAGTCCAGATCGGATTAATAATCAATGATTATATAGCTCTCAACCGCGCTGTTTCCGATGCCTGCCGCTTCGGCTCGACACTTGTGGGTTTTTCCTCCGCTGAAGTGCTTATTGTCGGAAAACTCCTCGATGGACTGGGTGAAAGCATAAAAAAAGATAAACTGCGTATTGTATCTTTTACCAATCAAAAATACGGGCCTTATACAAAAAGTAATTCCGGAACTATATTAACCAACGCCGGCCAGGCGGTAACATCATTCGCCGAATTCCTGTTTTACAGAAAAGACAACGGCTCGCCTCTAAATTTTAACGACGACGCAGTCGTTGGCCCCAATAGCTTCGAATGCGCCTACGTTTCGGTAAGCATCGAATACGAGCACCAGGTCGTTATCCCCTTCGCCGATTTAATCAACGCGGCAACAATCAATTTAACGGCTTCAAATACCTGGCCCATAAGCACTATATATCCGGATATTCTCAAAGACCGCAACCTTTTCAGGCTTAACGGCTCGCTGCCCATAGCGGTCAACGAAAAATCCTGCGTTTACACGGGCGAACCGGTCGTTATAAAAGGCGACTGGATACTGCCCGGCGGCTTTGGCTGGCTCGACCTGTCGGTTTACTATGACAGCGGCACAAATCCCAATGCCGGGCCGAACGAGCTCGCGGCATGGATATCAGGCGCTCCCGACCCGCCCACAATCGATCTCACGCCGCCGCAAAAAGTATATTCGATGACCGGCCAGAAAAACGCGTCAGCCGTCCGTGACGCGCTTGCCACCCTGCTCGGGCAGAATATAATGGTGCCTATCTACGACACTATCGGCTCGCAGGGTAATAACGGCTACTACCACATTATCGGATTCGCGGTCTTCAAGCTTGAAAGCGTTCAAGATTATCCTGATTTAAAAGCGACGTACGTTAAAACTATATACATAACCCACGATTAAGTACCGCATCGAAAACATCTAAGTTTAACCAATGTGAGCGATAAAGTCAGGCACACATTATTTACAACCTGAATAAACAATTAATTTACGAGAATGAGGAAATAAATTATGAGAATAAAATTCGGCAATAAAAAAGCACAGGCAATAGTAGAATTCGCGCTTATATTTCCAATCTTAATAGCTACCATCATGTGTATTTTTGAATTCGGCCTGCTTCTTAAAAATTATCTCGGCTTAAATTACGCTTTAGGCCGGGCCGCTAAAGAGGCGGCATTCTGCCGCGGCCAGCAGGACGCCGATATCAAAGTCATAAAAAAACTTCTCGAAGGCGCCGCAGCGCTCAATACCGTAAACCTTTACGTCGTATCGCCGACCAACGCGCTTTTCGGCCCTTATAAACTCAGCGGCGGAAAAGTTTTTGACTTTAATAACCTTGAAGTGACATCTATCGGCGAGGAATTATTTTTTTATAACGATAACGGAACGCCTAACGACTTATCGGACGATTATAAAGTGAATCCGTCCAACGCCGCACTTCCTTCATACGCTAAAATCAGAGTGCGTTATACTCATACCATGATAAACGCCCAGATTTTAGGCCTTGAAAAACAGGGAACTTTCAATTTGGAACTTACCATGCAGGCAAGACTGGCGCCGCAATAAGCCGCCTTACCGAAAATTTGTTTTTTAAAAATATTAATATCCTGAGTGATTAAAGAAAGGGGATTAAAATATGGATTTTTTTCGTTTTATAAAAGGGGTTCGCGTTTATAAAAACATAGGCTCCGTCCTTATTTTAGTCGCGTTCGGAATGGTCGCATTCTGCGCTATCGCCGCGATAGTCATCGATTTATCGCGCGTATACCTCGAACGGGCGCGCATCGACGAATCGGTCGAAGCCGCCACCATGGCCGCCGCGCGTGAATTATCCCGCTACGCCAATTCGGGGGTAGACCTCGACGCCACTCAGGAAGCCGAAATAAAAAAGGCCGCAATCGCTTTCGGCGAAAAAAATAAAATAACCATAGATCCGGGCCAGATAGTCATAGCAGGCACCCGTGTTTATATCGACAGCACGCAAAATATAACTTACAGTTTCGCTAAAATCATAGGTTACGACAGCATCGAAGTACAAACCCGCCGGGTCGTCGATGTCGGCCGCGATGGAAAACCTAAAGTAATCAAGCAGGCGCAATACCATGTAATGCCATGGGGCCTTCCACACCGTGAACTTGACGAGCCTTATAATCCCGCGGCTAAAGTAATCGATATGTCGCCCGATGGCACCTACGACGAAATAGACAAGCTGGAACCCGGACGCGAGTACGTATTAAAACTCGGCAGCGACGTAGCCGCCGGTGACGAAGACACCCCTCTCGGCACCCATGTTTTAATTCCGATGGGTACACAAAACGGAGTCAATGACCAGTGGGCCATCGGCTATAAACGCGCTTACGGCCTTGTAGTGTGGCTTTTAACGGCCGAAGACCGCGGCGGCGCCGGAATAGAAGACGTAAAATGGCTTTTGAACTACCGCGGCGGCTCGTTCTTATTTGCTTACAACCCGGCGGTTTTAACGCGCCTTGGCGCCCTCAAATTATCGGGCGACGGCCTTTTCGGCACTACCGGCATGTTCACCAATCAGAAGGACGCCGACACCGGCCGCAATCTTTTTCCATACGTCAAATATCAGATAGTCAAAGACCCGAAACCCATGATAGAAGCCGCATCCTCCGTACTCGATATGACGACCGCTCCTAATGTAGGCGTTTATTCATCGGGCGAAGACGCGGTTACTCGTGCGCTCGACGAAGCCGGAATACTTTATGAAAATTTTTACGATAACGAAATATTAACCGACGGCATTCTAAACGATCCGTTCCGACTTACCTGGCTTTATCTTCATCATGAAGATTTTTACGGCGGCGACACGCACGGTCAGGTGCCCATGATATCCATTAGTGACGTTTCAGGCGATCAGATTGGCCCGCACAGCGCACTTTTAACCGTCAGAGGCTGGAACTGGAATCTTGACAAAGAGGGCTATACTCATATCCGCATATTTTTCGGCGACCGCATAGTATCTCCAACTCTCACCGGCACTTATAGCGGCTGTTCCACAGGCGTCGACGCCGAAGGACCTTACGTTAACGCCAACGACAACGGTAATTTCGAACTGACCTTTACCATACCGGTCAAGCCTAACGGCGATTACTTTGTTTTCGGCCGCGTGTTAGTCGATGAAATCGAAGATTCGTCCAACTACGTTAATTATCGCGTGATAGATTCATCGATTATCCCCGCGATCACCTCGGTAAATCACGTCACGCTTTCTAATAACGTCGCAGCCGGCGATTTAATAAGGGTTTCCGGATCTAATTTCGGCGCCAACCAACCCGGTATAGTCGTAAAATTCGACGGAATAGGCCAATCAGTCAATAAAACCGCTACTTTTCCAAATTGCAGCGTTATCACTTCGCTTATTAACGCCGATGAAAACGGTAACTTCGAAGTTACATTCCCCGCGCCCGACGTTCTCGACGGCACCCACGAAGTTTACGCCCAGATCGATAATACGCTTTCAAATAAAATATTATTTAACGTAAATAACTACCGCACTCCGGCTATCGCTATTTCAGACCGCACGGGCATAACGGACAGCGGCCCGGGCGGCTCGATCGTCTTTGTAACCGGCAGCGGCTTCGTTCCTAATTATTATGGCGCATACGTCAAATTTAACAATGTAACCATGACCGTTTACGATACTCCAGCCTATGCCGACGACTGGGTTTTCGGCGGCTCGACCATATATACCGATGGCGAAGGACGCTTCGAAGTCAAATTTAACGTGCCTGATTTTATCGCCGACGGCACTTACGAGGTTAAAGCATATGCCGGACTCACATCTTCGACGGAAGTTGAGTTGTACAAAGTTAAAAATGCCGTAACTCCCGAAATAATGGTGTTCGATTTAAACGGCGATCCCGGTATGGGACCCGCAGGCGGCGAATTAATCTGCAATGGCGCTTACTTTCCACCGCTGGCTAATAACATTAAAATTAAATTCGATTCCGTCGAACTCGAACTTATAGACACTACCGTTTTATATCCCGACGACTCCGTTTCGCCTTCTGAAAAAACCTTGAGGTCAGACATTCTCGGTCGTTTCGAAATAAGATGCGCCGTTCCGGCCGGTCTGGCTGATGCAACATACGATGTGGTAGCGCTCGTTAATAACGCGCCGGTTTCAAATACCGCTTCGTATAAAATCGGAATGCCTGTTTTCGCCCCCGCGCTCACGATTATCGACACATCCGCGCCATATACAAGCGGCCCGGCCACCGAGATAGTCACGGTGCACGGTTCGGGCTTCGCGCCATCTACGGACGATCTTGAAATATTTCTCGGCGATGAAAAAATGAATATAACGCCTGCCGATGGATATGCCGGCAGCGCGGTAGTATCGCCTGACGATGAAATAACCACCGATTTAAACGGCTGTTTCAGCGTTAAATTTACCGTGCCCATGCGTCAGCCTGCCGATTTGTTTATAAAAGCCGCCAGCGAGAGCTTAACTACGCCGCAATGTCCATATTCGGTCACGCCGATATCGACTTTTTACTCCTCTATAAACCCCGATTTTTCAACGAATAACGATTCATTCGACAGAAGCGTAAATACGCTGATGTATTTAAAAGTAGTTTCCACCGATCTTGCCAAAGACGCCATCAGCCAGGCCAAATTCAGCGTCGAGTGCGCTTATCACACCGGCGCCGAAAAGCATATAGTCGCAAATATCAACTTAACCAATAACAACGATTACACATACACCGGTCTCTTCGACTGGAGCGCATACGACAACATACACAATGGCGTCTGGCAGGTTAATTTTTACCTTGAAGACGCTACCGGAAAAATTTACAACCCGAATAAAGTTATTAACGTTACAGGCACGAACGTAGCCACGCAGTCATCCGCACTTTCAATTAACGCCAATCTTTCTTCGGCCGATTACGCATTCGCCAATAATTCAACAATTTACTATAAAATTCAATCGAATGTCGTGAGTATGTTCGATATAACCGCTAAAACGGTTAAATTAGCCTGCGCTGCTAACTGGTACAGCCTCGGCGGCGGCGCTCATTTATATGACCTGCCCGTCCTTACAAACAATATGGACGAAACTTACAACGGCAGCTATAACTTAAGCGGGCTGGGCGCGCTTCATTATGGAATGTGGGTGCTCAATTTAAAAATACAGGATTCATTTCCTAAAGTTTACGAGGTAATTAAAGAAATATTTTTATTTTCAAGCAATTCCGAGCTGCGCGCGATAGTCAGCGGCAATAAATATTTCGGCGAAACCTACGACATCAAGCACGACGGCAATCGCTCAGACACTAACCTTCCTACTCCTTATCCAATAATCAACTCTAACGGAAAATTATATGTCGTATTTAACGCCGCGCCGGCGGCTGCCGCCTCTAAAGTCAATTATTCGAGCGTTACTACGAGCGATTTAAAACTCGAATTTTCTGAATTCAATGATTTTCCAATCGATAATTATAAAAATAACCCCAGCGTCGAAGAAATAAAACGCGGGAAACCTAAAACCGTTTCCACGGCGCTTTTTAACCTATCCAATAATAGCAATGGCTTATTCACCGCTGAAATCGATTTGACCTCCGCGGGAATAACCAGCGTACGGCGCTCCTTCGATCAATATTTCCGTGTAACCATGCGCGTTATAGACACCGCGTTCGTGACCGCGCAAATTACTACCTGCCCGCACCAGATCGACTATTCAAACTCGCAGGTTCCCTCTTACGTTGATTTAAATAAAAATACGCCAAAAAATTTCAACCCGTTCGATAATTTTTTTAAATATATGAAAAATAATTACGGCGAAATTTACCGGACGGCAAAAACTAATGTTACCGATAAAATATCGATTGCCGGAATTCATAATTCCGCCGCGCCTCGTTCAGACGGTAAAACCCGTAACTGCTCCTGCCACAAAGACGCCGCGGCTAAAGACGGCTTTTTATCTTATGTATTCAATAATTACTTAAAACCAGCAAGCGCCATGGCGGCAGTTTATAGCGGTAAGTACCAGATAGCCCACAAAATCAGGGAGTGGGTTGTAAACGGCGGTTATATGTTCACCATGTGCTGCGCAACCGAAACTATCGACAGAGTTTTGGCGTGCGACGAAACGGGAAATCCGTTAATCGATTATAGCTACACATTCGCCTTCACCGGATTCAACCCCGCCAAGGACGCGCCCAAAGACGCTGACGCTATCGATGCTTACGACGGGCCTATGACACTCGGAAATCAAATATTTACTCTCGATCGCCTGAAACGCCCGCTGGCCATCACTCAGAGCCACCAGCAGAGTTTTCCGGCTTTCAGCGGAACGACGAGCGCTTTTAAAACCGAATTCGTTAAAACAACCACCGGGCCGAACGATTCAATGGTAAATGTTCTCGCTTACGTCGGAGATACCACAAGCGAAATAAAATACCTCGGCGCCGAGTACGGCAACGGCTGGTTCTCCTTCTTAGGCGGCCACGACCCGCGCTTCGTATCGACCTACCGGCTTATACTCGACAACGTTCTTATCGGGTCGTTTTCAACTAATAACCCGCCGAACGCCACTTCAATATCCTATGGAATCTTAGACTGGAATAATACCAACGACGGCTACAGCGAAGACGAAAAAGACTATAAGGCATCGGTTTTATACGGCTGCGGCCAGCCGCTCTTCGGCGAAATATCGCTGTCCTACCCCGGCGATATTGCCACTACGCCCATAATCGATTCAATACCCTACTGCTTCGAAGAAGCGACGCACGACGCAATAGCAAAACGCTATTCAGACGATATTAAAACCCCGCGGGCCGAAGGCCAAGACGGCGAACGCACATACTCAAATTACGATGAAGGCTCCTCACGTTACGTTTTAGTGCCCCTGGTCACAAATTATTATACCAACGGAACACCGGTTTATTCAAACGAAAGAAATGTGTTTAACACGCCTAAATATATCTATAAATTAGTCGGCCGCGATAAAGTGCGTATTAAACGATATGCACTCTTCTTCCTGTCTGGCAACGACGCCAGGCCAAACGCCGATCCCGTTTATAATGAAATCGGCGCACTCAGATATGGCGAAGTGAGAGCTAAATTTATAGGCTATCTGAAATAAGTTAATAAGTAATAAGTAATAAGTTTATAAGTTTATAAGTTTATTTTATCGTTCATTTGCTATATCCTTAACCTGATTAAATCATTTATGAGGCTTAGATGCAAGCTGTTTTAAATTTGATAGGTCGCTTGAATCAAT